>NZ_WFIY01000004.1:835533-1173300 GCF_009729545.1 Acidianus infernus | reverse complement strand
CTATTATACTTATGAATGAAAGAGAAGAAATCCTTAGGAAGATTAAGAACCCAGAGTTGGCTGAAGCATTTAAGAAAGTTGATAGGGCAAAGTTTCTGCCAGATAACCTAAAAAGTTATGCTTATACTTACGTAGATGAGCCCTTGCCTATTTTACCGGGGGTTACTACCACAGCCTTGAGCTTAGGAATTTACATGCTTGACGAATTGAATTTGCATAAGGGTCAAAAAGTCCTTGAAATAGGGACTGGGATTGGTTACTATACTGCTCTAATTGCGGAAATCGTTGATAAGGTCGTTAGCGTGGAGATTAACGAGGAAATGTATAGATACTCCTCTAGATTGCTTTCCGAGTACCAAAACGTAAAGCTAGTGCTAGGAGACGGGACGTTAGGATATGAAGAGGAGAAGCCCTTTGATAGAGTAATAGCCTGGGCTTCTACGCCAACTCTTTTATGTAAGCCTTATGAACAACTCGAGGAAGGAGGAATAATGATTTTACCCATGGGGGTAGGGAAGGTGCAAAGACTTTACAAGGTAATTAAGAAAGGTTACACTCCTATACTCGAAAATTTAGGGGAAGTCGTATTTTCGAGAATTAGAGGGCTTTTTGGCTTTTACGACGATTACGAGGACGACTTTGAGAGCAGACTTAGCAGGTTGGAAAGGCAAGTAAGGTCAATACTAAGTAGGTTGGAAAAGAAAGTTTAACAATCTCAATAATTCTTAGCTTTCTCCTTCAAATTCAAGTAATCTTCTCCCTATTCCTTCCAATTTTAAGCTTTCAGCTTATCTAACTGACTTCCTCCCAAGGGACTGAATCCTTTTTCATGACAATTGAGAACTTTTTATATTCGTCTATTATCAGCTAATTTTGTGGAGAAACTACTGAGACCCAGGGAGGCTTGCCAACTGCTCAGCATTTCATACACAACCTTGTTAAGATGGATTAGGGAAGGAAAAATTAGGGCAATAACAACTGAAGGCTGGAAGTACAGAATACCCTACGGCGAGGTGAAAAAATACCTAGAAAGAAGGGAGGAAATAAGGGCAGTAATTTACGCAAGAGTATCCTCAACAGACCAAAAAGAGGATTTAGAGAGACAAATAAACTACCTAACGAACTACCCTAGTTCAAGGTGTAAAAAACTAATAGGTGAGTTAAGTGGAGAGGACGGTGAAGTTAAGAGTTAAGGTTAATTACGCCACCTACTCAGCACTCAAAGAAGTTGAGAAAGAGTATAGAGAGGTTCTAGAGGAGGCAGTAAATTACGGGCTTACAAAGAACACAACGTCATTCATTAGGATTAAGGCCGGGATTTACAAGACTGAGAGGGAGAAGCACAGGGACTTGCCATCCCATTATATTTACACCGCTTGTGAAGATGCCAGCGAGAGGCTAGATAGCTTCAATAAGTTGAAGAAGAGAGGAAGGAGTTATACTGACATACCGTCAGTTAGGAGGGTTACTGTTCATCTTGATGACCACTTGTGGAAGTTCAGCCTCAGCGTGATTTCAATTGCTACTAAGAGGGGTAGAGTTTTCATTTCTCCAATCTTCCCAAAGATCTTTTGGAGGTATTATAACAACGGTTGGTTAATTGCTAGTGAGGCTAGGTTTAAACTGTTGAAGGGGAATGTTGTAGAGTTCTTCATAGTTTTTAAGAAGGATGTTAAATCTTACGATCCAAGGGGTTTTATTCCAGTAGACCTTAACGAGAATTCTGTTTCAGTTCTAGTTGATGGTAAGCCCTTATTATTGGAGACTAACACTAGGATGATTACTCTGGGTTATGAGTATAAAAGGAGGTCGATAACTAATGGTAGGTCTACTAAGGATAGGGAGGTTAGGAGGAAGTTGAGGAAGTTGAGGGAGAGGGATAAGAAGCTTGATGTTAGGAGGAAGTTTGCTAAGTTGATTGTTAAGGAGGCTTTTGGGAGTAGGAGTGCTATAGTCTTGGAGGATTTGCCAAAGAGAGTTCCGGAGCATATGGTTAAGGGTGTGAAGGATAAACAGCTTAGGTTGAGGATTTATCGTTCGGCATTTTCTTCAATGAAAAATGCTATTGTTGAGAAGGCTAGGGAGTTTGGTGTTCCCGTAATCTTGGTTAATCCTACTTATACTTCTTCTATTTGCCCTGTTCACGGGTCGAAGATTATTTATCAACCCGATGGGGGCTCTGCCCCAAGGGTTGGTGTTTGTGGGAAGGGAGGAGAGAGGTGGCATAGGGATGTTGTTGCGTTATATAATTTGAGGAAAAGGGCTGGAGATGTGAGCCCCGTGCCGTTGGGCTCTAAGGAGTCCCATGACCCACCTGTCGTTAAGGCTGGCAGGTGGTTGAGGGCTAAGTCCCTACACTTGATCATGATTAATAAAATGAGTGAAATGAAAGTGTAGGGACAAACGGTAGGAGTCAATATTATGGACGTGGTAGAAATAATACTCGGAATTGCTTTACTCCCGTTGTTTATACTAAACGAAAGTAAAGTACAATCTCCAATAATAAATTTGAGAGTATTTAAAATAAAGCTTTTGTCTTTTTCCTTATTAGCTAGCCTATTTCAAGGAATAGGAGCTCTTTCAATTACATTCCTTTTAATAATGTACTTACAAGGAGTTAGAGGATTAACTCCTCTACAATCTTCATTACTTTTAACGCCGGGCTACGTGGTTGCCAGCGTATTGGCTCCCTTCATGGGAAGGATTGCCGATAAAGGAAGGCCAGGATTATTGGCAGGAATAGGCTTGCTTTTCATTTTCTCATCTCTCATGCTCTATTATTTTATTCTAACCCCGTCTACTCCTTATTTCACGATATTATGGATAACCGCAATAACCGGTATAGGCTCGGCAATGTTCTGGCCATCAAACGCTACTGCAGTTATGTTTTCTGCACCTAAAGAATACTATGGTTCAGTATCAGGGGTTTCGAGGACTTTAGGCAGTATAGGAACTACCTTAAGTTACGTTATGAGTATTACCATAGCAACTTTAGTAGTTCCAAGGCAGGTCGCTTTTGAAATTTTCCTAGGAACTAACGTTTTGGAGGGTGGCGTAAGTAATGCCTTTGTTAATGGCTTACATTTTGCGTTTTTGATTTCTGCAATAATCATAATCATAGCGGCATTATTTTCAGTTTTAGGCGGTTCAACAAACGTGAAGAGATCTTATTAGGAAATTTTCCTTCTTCTTTACGCCTCTTCCCTTTATTCAATTTAGTTTTGTACTAAACGTAGATTTGAAAGATTATATAAACATTTTTAGAAGTATATATCTAACGACGGATAATAAAATTTTACTTAACTAACTTATACTACTTATATTTCCAAGAAAGGTTTAAGTAAAATAATATACATAATGATTAAAGGGTGTTTTTTATGGCAGAGCAAAAACGAATTCACACAAACATTCCCTTTAGATTAGATAGATTGCCTTGGTCACCCTGGCACATTCTTGTGGTAATATCCTTGGGAATAACTTGGATTTTAGATGGTCTAGAAGTAACAATAGTCGGCATAATAGGAGATGTTTTAAGGAGTCCAGTAACATTGGGCTTATCCTGCTTTGAAGTAGGATTTTTAGGGACAGCCTACTTGATAGGTGCGGTAGTTGGTGCAATATTCTTCTCTTATTTGACAGATAGGTATGGAAGGAAAAGGTTATTCATGATAACTTTAGGAACTTACATTGCGGGAACTGTAGCTTCAGCTATTTCTTGGAACTTTATATCACTCGCAATATTTAGAACAATAACGGGATTGGGAATAGGTGGAGAGTATTCTGCAATAAATTCTGCAATAGACGAGTTAATTCCTGCAAGGGTAAGAGGTTGGGTCGATTTGGCAATAAACGGTAGCTGGTGGATTGGAACAATAGTGGGCTCGGCACTTTCACTTTATATACTAAATCCGGCAGTCTTTCCAATAAACTTAGGTTGGAGATTAGCGTTCTTTGTAGGAGCTTCCTTGGCCTTTGCAGTTCTCCTCATAAGGAGATATTTGCCAGAAAGTCCCAGATGGCTATTAGTTCACGGAAGAGTTGACGAAGCGGAAGAGATAGTTACTCAGATAGAGAATAAAGTGAGAGACCAAACAGGGAAAGAACTTGAGGAACCTCAGAAATTCTTAGTTATTCATCCCAGAGATACGATAGGTTTCAGCGATGTCATAAATACAGTATTTAAGAAATATCCTAAGAGGGCAATCCTAGGTCTATGGCTAATGGCTGGGCAAGCATTCCTATATAACGCAATATTCTTCACTTATGCATTAATACTAGGCAAATTCTACGGTGTTCCCGCAGATCAAATAGGTCTTTATATATTTCCTTTCGCAATAGGTAACTTCTTCGGCCCACTATTACTAGGAAAACTATTTGACACATTAGGAAGGAAAACCATGATATCATTAACTTATATACTATCGGGGGCGCTTCTTGCCTTCACTGGATACCTATTCTACCTAGGAGTATTGAGCGCACTAACTCAAACTATAGCATGGGTAGTAATATTCTTCTTCGCCTCAGCAGGAGCAAGCTCAGCTTACTTAACAGTTAGCGAAGTATTTCCTTTAGAAATTAGGGCAATGGCAATTGCAGTATTTTACGCAATAGGGACCGGAATAGGAGGAGCAATAGCTCCTTCAGTCTTCGGTGCATTAATAGGCTCCGGTTTGCCGATAAATCTATTCTACGGTTACCTATTAGGAGCGAGTTTAATGGCAATTGCAGGAGTAGTAGAGATATTTTACGGTGTTAACGCGGAAAGAAAAAGCTTAGAGGAGGTTGCGAGACCGTTAACAGAAGTTGAGAAAATTGAAGAATAAAAAGAAGAGATAATATATGCACCTTCTAACTTAAATTCACTTTTTATCACTCTTTCTTTTTAATACTAATCCAAAATGATAAGGTCCAACTTCAAATTCTTTTTCTAGCTCGAAATCCTGTGAAAAGAAATTGACGTAGTCTTCTTTGCTCATCCTTACGCTCTTAGGTGGTCCAAAGTTGGCGTCTTTCTTCCAGTCTATTATTATAATCTCACCTCCAGGCTTAAGAATTCTCTTAACTTCCTCGTAAACTTTCTTCTTATCCCTCATATCGTGGAAAGAGTTTGCAAATAAAACCTGGTCTACGGAAGATGAAGGAATAGACGTTTTACAAGCGTCTTCATTAAGGAATATCGCGCCCTTTGCTAACTCTCTAGCAATGTCTAGGAGTTCCTTATTCCTATCCACACAGTAAACCTTCTCTGCATACTTAACCAAGAACTGGCAATAATATCCTGGACCACAACCTAACTCTGCAACAACGCCGTGGATAAGAGAAGGAAGGAACTTTTCTGGATCTTCTATCTTCCTCCTTTCTGGATTTAGAAGATGGGTAACAAATTTATCCATAGATTACTTTCTCTTCCAAATTTAAAAATGTTATTCTAATTTGCCGTGAGGACTTAATCTTTTTCCTTTCTCTATTACGTTTATCTGAACATGAACTTCATGAATTAACAGCCCAATTATTAGTGAAACTGCACCAAGCATTAAACTTTCTTTACCTAAAGAGACGATAACCACTAAGGAGAGAATGATGGAAATCATTTGCAGGACAGGGTAAGCAGGTGCTGAAAACTTTCCATGCATTCCTCTCCTCCTAGAAATAATTACTGCCGCAGCGGTAGTAATATATGAAAACACTGTACCAAAGTTTGAGACTAAACCTATTACTTCCACGTTACCTAAAGCTAGAGAGGAGATCATTATTCCTAAAACTACAACAGACGAAAGAGTATCTTTGGAAAATCTTCGAGGTATTAAATCATCTTCCGCCATTTGCTTTAGTGTCCTAACAGTTGCTATTATAGTTGATAAAGTAACAGTTACTGTAGCAATTATTGCTGTAGTCGAAATTAATATAACTACGTAAGTAGGGGCGTGAATCTGTTGGAGGGCAAAAGATAAAGGATTACCTTGAGTACCGTAAACTTGCCATGGCAATACGTAAAGCATGGAAAATACTACCAAGATGTAAAGTATAGAAGTAACAATTAAGGAAAGGATTATTGCCTTTGGAACTTTCCTTTCTCCGTCCTCAACGTCTGGAGTTAAAGTAGCTATTGTGTTAAATCCCGAATAAGCGAAGAAAGCTAGAGAAGCTCCGGAAAGTATGCCTTGAATCCCATGAGGGGCTATTGGGGTAAAATGCGAAGAAACGAATTTACCTACAAGGATAGAAAATGAAATGAAAGAGACAAGTCCTATTATGTTTATAATAACTAACGCAGTTTCAATTTCTGATGCTAATTTTAATCCTGCCAAGTAAATTAAGCCAAGGGCTATTATTAATACTCCCGCAATTACATAGTCAAGGGAAGGAAAAGGTAAATAACTTGCGAAACCTAGGGCAGTAGCTGCACCAGAGATAGAGTAAGAGATCATTCTCATCCATCCAACTAGAAAGCCTACAGTGTCTCCCATGGTCAGCTTAGCAAAAGAGTAAACTCCACCTTCGGTGTTAGGAAATTTTGACGCTAATTCAGCGCTGTTTAACCCTATGCTCATTGCTAACAAACCCGTGACGATGAAAGAAAGTAACGCCCCTGGTCCTGCTAAGTAAATTATGCTCCCCGCCATTACAAATATTCCTGCTCCAATAATATTTCCCAAACCTATTGCTGTAGCCTCAAGTAAGTTAAGCTTTCTTTTCACGATAAGAGAAGCAAAGTCTTATCTTAAAAAATTAAACACCAAAATCGTTAACTATGTGAAAGGAAGAAGCTCCTAACTAGCATTATTAATAATGAGGATTATACTTTGTTACAGAGAATAAAATTTTAAACTCACTCTGAGTCTAACAAATTAACAACGTTAATTTCCAGTTTAATTGATTGAGGGTGGCATTATTTTTAAGGTTAGAAGTCGAAATTAATATATGGAGAAAATTCAAGAGTTATTCATTAACGGAGAATGGGTTAAGCCTTCTTCTGAAGAATACTTAAATAAATATAATCCTTCTACAGGAGAACTTTACGGAAAATTTGCCGCGGCATCAAAAGAAGATGTAGATAGAGCAATAGATGCAGCATATGATGCGCAGAAGAAATGGGAGAAATTAACTTCAGTTGAGAGGAGTAAATATCTCTACAGACTAATTGACCTAATTAGGCAGGACAGAGAGAGCTTAGAAAACCTATTAATGGACGAAGTAGGAAAGCCTAGAAAAGAGGCAGTACAAGAAGTTGATGGAGTCTTAGATCAGTTACAGTATTATGCGGAATTTGCAAGAAAAATTACCGGCGACGTTGTTGAGGGAACAAAGCCAGAGAGAGTTATATTCCAGTATAAGGTTCCCTATGGCGTAGTTCTTGCCATAACTCCATGGAACTTTCCAGCCGCAATGATAGCTAGAAAAATAGGCCCAGCATTAATAACCGGTAATACAGTAGTTCTAAAGCCTAGCTCAGATACACCGTTTGTAGCAGGTTGGATAGTTGAGAAAGTAAGACAAGCAGGATTTCCTCCCGGAACTGTTAACCTAATAACTGGCAAAGGAAGCGTTATAGGAGATTACATGACTTCTCACAAAAAGATCTCAGTAATAACCTTGACTGGAGAATCAAGGACTGGAGTTCAAGTAATGAAGTCTGCCTCCTCAATCATGGCTAAATTAATTCTAGAGTTGGGAGGAAAAGCTCCGTTCATCGTATGGAAGGATGCTGACTTAGAATTAGCCGCAAAAGTATTGATGTGGGCAAAGTACTGGAACGCTGGTCAATCGTGCATTGCAGCAGAGAGGCTTTACGTCCACGAAGACGTCTACGATAAATTCCTCAATCTGTTTATAGAGAAAACCAAGAGGTTAAAGATAGGCGAACCTAGGACCAGTGATATGGGACCACTAATAAATGATCAACAATTAAAGAAAGTCTCAGGCTTCGTTGAAGAGGCAGTAAATCAAGGAGCAAAGATATTATATGGAGGAGGTAAACCACAGTTACCGGAGAGGTATTCTAAAGGTTTCTTCTACATGCCTACAATATTAACTGACGTAAGACAGGATATGAAGATATTCAGGGAAGAAATATTTGGTCCAGTAATTGGTGCAATGAAAGTTGGAGACGATTTCGATGAGGTTATAGAGTTAGCAAACGATTCAGACTACGGCTTAGCTTCATACTTGTTTACAAAGGACGTTAGTCTAGCTATGAAAGCTGCTAGGGAAATAAAGTTTGGAGAGCTTTACATTAACATGCCAGGACCAGAGGCAACTCAAGGTTATCATACAGGATTTAGAATGTCTGGTCAAGCTGGAGAGAACTCAAGATACGGAGTTGAAGAGTACGTTAAGGTAAAGAACGTATACATAGACTATAGTAAAGATCCTACGGCAGGAGAAGTGATTCCACCTTATACAGATTAAAAAACGACAATATCTTTTCTTTCTTTTTCTTTAAAAAAGATTTTTACTCTGGAGGTATTTCTTTAAAAGCTGTTGAAACGTCTATTCCTTCTCTCTTATGCTTATACCAAGATGCGAAATATACTATGATTGCAAATGCATATGCGGATACCACGAATGTTAGAGTTATCATATTTACTCCACTAGACGTCATAAAGCCGAATAATGGATTAGTAGCAGCCTCGTATGCTAAGTAAGATAAGTATCCTGCAGCGATTATTCCGGCTATCTGTAATACTCTCTCCTTATTCTTAAATCCATATACTGCCCCTGCTAATACTCCGAAAAGTAAATACACTGCGCCTAAAATTGTAGTTCCGTAAAGTGATGTAGCTGCAGAGACTGACATCACCGGTACTGCAAGTAATATCAACGTTATTGTTAAATCTAATAAGTGAGCGTAAACTGGAGAGCCGTACTTGTTTACTTCTGAAAACTTCTCTGGCAATACTCTATCAAAGGATAGTGCAAACACGTACCTGGAGAACATAACGACTCCATATGATAAAGTATAGAAGTTCCAGAGTATTACACCCAAGCCTATGATCCACTGTAATACTGGATTACCTGCTAAGGCAATAGCCACTGTCCAGAAGTTATAAATGAAAGTAGGATATGCTGTAATATTAAAGTTATACCCAGCGACTAGGTCCATCTCTAGAAACGCTCCAGTAACTAGTAAAAAAGTTAGTAAGGAGGCAATGATGATATTAAGTTTTGCAACCTTTTCTGCGTTCCTAAACTCTGCTGAGACCGCAGGTCCTGCATTAATCCAAGGATATGTATATAATGCAAACATGGGTAAAAGTGCTAATGTTGCAAATATGCTGAAATCTGAAGGGAAGAAAACTTTGCTTGATGTTGTTGGTATATTAAATGCTGAGGCAAAAGGAGCAATTTTAGTGGCAAAGTCTGAAGCATTAATGCCTATTACTATAATTCCTAGAATTAGAGAAAGAATTGAAAATAATCCTAAACCAGTAACCAGTTTATATCCCCACGATGCTTTCCTTATATTTAAGGCTATTACAATTCCGAAAAATAGTGCAGAAATTCCATAAAATATTAACCTTTGATCTAAAGTTGGAGAGCAATAAGGATTAACAAAAATGTGTGAGGCTAAATATAGCAAAGAAGGATTTCCGTCTAACTTACCAATTACGCAAAGTACTGCATTAACTGATGACGCAGAAAAGAACGCTATTATTGCAAAATACGCAGTGCTTTGTATTAAATAAGATAATGCCAAAATTGAACCGAGTCTTCCGTCAATGTTTCTAGTTATCCACACATAATCTCCTCCCGTCCTCCTAATTTTTAACGTCATTAGCGTGTAAACAATAATTTGTGGAATTGATAGTACAAAAGCTAACACTGACGCTAGCCATAATACTCCTCCTTGAGTAACATAAGGGGAAATAGACTCGAAGAGAGCTTCTCCTGCAGAGAGGTTCCCTAGATTGAGCATTATTGCATCAGTTAATGAAACATCTTTTATTAACCCAGAACTTTCACGAACGAAAATTTTACTTGAGCTAGCCATAATTAGGCGTAAAAATAAAGACTTTTAAATTTTTCCACTTCGATTTTTAAAAAAGTATATAAAGGTCTAAAACCATAATTATGGAATACCAAATTTAGCTTCAGAAATTATCCTCTCTAATGCATGCTCAGTACCTTGCTTAAAATGTTTCGCGTTCCAACTCTCAGCTAAAGTTAATAAAAGGCTCATTTTAACTCTCCAAGTTGATATTATTTCATTCTCTTTAACTTCTACTATGTTATAACCTTTTATAGGACCTGAAAGATAATTGAACGTGAGTTTTCTATTCTCGTCGTCAATTATAAGCCTTATCCTTCCCTTAGAGGGAAAGGCGAACCTTACTGTCCCTTCATAAACTCCTTCTGCAATTTTATCAACATGAAGTTCCCTAGTCCCCTTCCAATATTTAGGAATAGAATTTACGTCCTTTACTATACTCCAAACTGCCTGAGGAGAAACATCAAACTTCCTACCTACGCTGAAGGTTATCATAAAGAATTAAAGTATTTCGCGAATAAAAACGTATTTATGACTAGGAAACCTGTAAAGAAGCAAAGACCAGAATGAACTCCGGCAGGAAATGATTAGAATATATAACCGCAGGCCCTACACTTGTATTTCTTTCCAATTTTTATTACTACAGCGTTACCACATCTAGGGCACAAATTCAAGGCAATTCCTCCTTTAATTCTTCTTCCATCGGCTACTATAGTTACGTCCCTATCATGAGATTTCTTTTCAGTGAAAGTAATGTTTTCAACTCCTTCTTCTTTATACCCGCACTTAGGACAAACCATTGAATTTCCTTTAGGTTTCATGTAGGAACCGCACTTTGGACAAAATTTCATACGTTGATGTGGTCTAATTAATTAAAAGCTTTATTCACAAGGTCAGATTGATTCTGGGAAAATTTTTAATAACATGTTTCTGAAGTGAGAAATATGATAATTAAAGAATGTAAATTTAGTTTTGAAGAATGTGAAAAAATGGTAAAAGATAAAATAAAGGAAATAGGTGAAATATTTGCTGAGATAGACCATTCTAAAAATGCTGAAAAGGTAGGACTTTCTTTACCTAAAGATAAGGTTATAATATTCGGCAATCCTAGGGCAGGGACTTTATTAATGCAAGAGAAGATAGAGGTAAGTCTCGATCTTCCTCTTAGGATAGCAATTTGGGAAAAAGATGGGAAAACCTTTCTCGGAACAAAAATGCCAAGCGAAATAGCCAGAGAGTATGGGGTCAAACATGATATAGTTAAGAAAATGGATGAGGCAGTAAATTCAATAATCAATTCGATAACCTAAGGCTTATCCCTACCTCCTCCCGCCTTAGAGGGTTCCCTCCCAAGGGGCTTATCAATTCGAGTCCAGAGAACTACCCTCCAGAGAAATGCTGGGGAGAAGCTCATTAACGCCAAAAACTTTCTTTGGCTACCCATCCTCTTTCCGCCACCTTAATCCCCTTTTTTGTAACTAAAGGAGTATGACGGACAATGCTCACGATGGTGGGGTATTAGAGTGTTAGGTATTTGGATGGCGGCCAGTTTATGTTGGAGATTGCCCCAAATTAGGAAGGTAGTCGTGTTCCCTCGAAGGGTGTATGATCCCTTAAGCCCGTAACGGAATTAAAGATAAGTTACGTCACTGGTAAACACAACAACTATAGCCAAACAATGGCTAGGATTATAGTCTCATTTTCTTATAAATTCAATTTTATACCATATATTATTGTGGTTTTAGTTTCTTTGTATTGTTACTTTGATAATTTCTCCTTTAATTCGGCTATAATATTCGTAATTTCCTCGTTATTCCAGTGTTCTGCATCTTTTAAATCTAAACCTACGCCAATTACTTTAGGTTCCTTTAATCCTGCCTTCTTAATCTCTTCCATTAACACTTCCATGAAAATTCCAGGTTTATTTATCATCTCAGCATTCCACGCATCTTCATCTCTAAGTGTTGGTGGGCCACCCCATTTTTTACTTGTAGGAGATAAATTAATTCCGCAAGATGGGCTTCCATCAACTCCTATAAGCACGACGTCGTATCCTTCCTTTTGGTACTCCTTTAACATTGTTATTATAGGCTTTGCCAGCATTCTACAATGCTCTCTATACCCTTCAGTATCATATTGATCTCTCACTTGCCACCATCTCCTTGCTCCAGCAAAAAGAGTTTCTGGGCAAGGCAATTGAAGAATTCCGTAATTATATTCATAAAGCAAATCTACAATCTCTTTAACCATTCCCTTATATTTTGCGAAGCCTATAACCTTAGAGTTCTGATTTAGAATACAGTTAGCAACTATTGCTACTTTTTTAGATCTAAAGTCCTTCATTGTTTAACACCGAATATTTTTCTAGTTTCTTCAGAATAATATCCATTTAATATTGAACCATTTAGCTCTTTTTGATATTTAGGAATTACCCAGAAGACCATTAGCGGTATATAAATTGCTCCAGATAGTAGGAAAGATAGAATCCAAGCATTATCTAGCGCTATGCTTTCCCCAGGATAGGGCAAATACAGAACTGCAGAGACTATAATGAACGTTATTACCGCAGCCGGATTTATTCCCTTCCAGTACCTAAATCTTCCTTTAGACAAGAAAATGTCAGCTAGGTCAAACTTAAAGTGCCTAATAACCGCATAATCGAATATTATTACTCCTTCTACGCTCCCTAGCAGGCCTCCGTAAGTTAATAGCCAATTATCTATATAACTATAAGCATTACCGTAATAACTCCAAGCGCCTAAAGCTAAACCTATTGCAATTAAGATAAGAGAACCTTTAAACCAGCTTAAATGCTTTGGGAAGGTGTTAGCTATATCGTAAGCAGGGCCTACGGCGTTAGCAAATACGTTTACCATGAAAGTTGCGAGGATGAATGCAAGGAGTATTAAAATACTAGTGGGAGCACTCAAATGAAGAGTGACCAAAACTATTGGATCCCATATAGGTTGCCCATAAAGTTTTAACGCAGCTGCAGTAGTCATTGTACCCATTATAGCTACGGCGAGCATTAAGAATGGCATAGGAATTTGACCTAAAGTTTGAGCGAATTGGCTTTTAGCAAACCTTGTATAGTCCGGCATTGTTAATGCCATAGTAGCCCAATAGGCTATGTTAGCATTTAGAAATGCAAGTATAGACAATATTGACGGTGAAGAAGTTGTTGGAGATAGTGTGAAGATATTAGCACTCCAGCCTACTTGAGACATGAAGTAAGCCCAAACTGCAATAAATGCAATTAGAATTATTGGTCCTCCTATCCTAGCTAACCACTTAAGTACTGGCTGGCTCTTATTTATTGGAGAAAAGTAAAATACTGCTATTTGTGCTAATATTACTGCAATAAATGTGCCCCAGAATATTGTTGGGAAATCTTTACTTAAGATAAATGGATAACATGCGTAGTGAGATACAGTATAAGCCACAACTGAAAGTTTTCCAGCTAATATTGCATAAATTGCAGTCGCTGCCTCAGTTATGATATAGGACTCTATTCCCCACCAACCTGCACCTATAATTGCCCTAACCCAGCTTGGGAATATTGCACCATAAATTCCCCACCTGGACCTAGTTAACTGGGGTTCCGCTAACCCATATCTAGCACCTCCGTGGGATTGAATTATCATAGGAATTAAGACTATGAGGTTTCCGAGGAAAACCATGGATATTGATTCTAAGATATTCAAGCCAAAAATTAATCCCACACTTGCCAATGTCCAGCTAGGTATAATGAAAACCATTGATACCCAAATTAGGAAATAAGTTGTAGGACCCCAGTTCCTATTCTTCACCGGTATTGGATGAACGTCTGCATTCCACAACAATTTTTCCTCTGGGAATACTGCATTTAACTCTACTTGACCTCTTTCTGGATAAAACTTTGTTATGGAGACGCGATCTAGTAATTTTTCCGTCATTTTCCATCACAGCAAAATGGGTGTTTTACCCGGTATATATTTACCGCTACCCTTTTTGCCTATTACTTGTCCTTCTTCATAAACAACTTCCCCTCTCCTTATAGTCATGACATTCCATCCTTCTACTTCCATTCCGTCATATATTGTATAATTAATATTACTATGAAGAACGTCAGCGGATATTCTGACTTTCCTATTAGGATCTATTACAGCAAAATCCGCATCGGAACCGGGCATTATGGTTCCCTTTCTTGGATATAGACCAAATAGCCTTGCAGGATTATATGAAGTAACTTCAACGAACCTTTCCATAGATATTATTCCCTTCTTTACTCCGTAATAAAATAAAATAGGTAGAATGTTCTCAGTTCCAGGGACGCCATTAGGAATCTCGTTGAAAGGCGGTACCTCTTCCTTGTATCTCTTCTTTTGGGCATCAGAGTATACGCAATGATCACTACCTATTGTGAAAATGTCACCAGAGGCTAGCCTTATCCATAGTTTAGTCCTTTGCTCGTCGCTTCTTAGCGGTGGGCTCATGACGTATCTATATCCATCTGGCCTCTTTAGAAAGTCAGTATTAAGCGTTAAATAGTGTGGAGCAGTTTCATTAAAGAACTTAAAACCTTGCCTTCTATAGGAAGATATAATATCAACTGCTTCGCCAGTAGAAGTGTGGACTATATACATCTTAACGTCTTTACCTATCATACTTGCGATAGATGCTATCCTGTTAGTTGCCTCTATTTCCATTATATCTGGCCTAGAATAATAGTGATATATAGGGTCTATCTTACCTTCTGAGAGAAATTCTTGTATGAGTTCATTAATAATTTCTCCGTTCTCAGCATGTATTCCCGTTACTCCTCCAAAATCACTTATTCTCTTTATTAATTTGTATAATTCTCCATCAGGTAACATTAATTCGTTTTTATAAGCCATAAATAGCTTAAAACTCACTACTCCTTTATTTATTACCTCTGGAATTTGTTCTAGAATTTTAGTATTAACTTCTCTTATAATCATATGCAGACCATAGTCTGATACTACTTTGGGATCAGCATTATTACTCCACTTCTCGTAAGCACTTAATAAATCTTGGCCCTTTGCAGGAGTTACGAAGTCTACAATGGTAGTCACTCCTCCAGCTATTGCAGCTCTACTGCCATAATAGAAGTCGTCAGCTGTAACTTCGCCCATGAAAGGAAATTCCATATGAGTGTGCCCGTCTATTAAACCTGGTACTAAATACTTTCCACTTAAATCTATTGTTTTATCTGCTTGCTCTTGTATATCTCCTCCTATTTTAGATATTTTACCGTCTTTTATTGCGATATCTCCTTCAAATGGACCTGAAGTAGTGAATGCTTTTACATTTTTTAAGAGTAGATCGTACGTCATAGAGGATTTTAACTTTATATATTTTATAAACGATACTCTCATTAATGTTAAAAAGTTTTTAATGAAAAAGATAAAGATTTTTGGAAATAGTACAAATAAAACTATGTAAGATTGAAATTTAAAGGACTATCTTCGCTTTTACTTTTGGAAAATAATTAAATGAAATAAAAGTCATACATTTATTCCGTTTAATTACATGACTTGATATGATAGATCTGTCAGTAAACTTCAACGGCGTGACCTTTCCAAATCCGTTTTTAGTGGGCTCAGGTCCAACTACTGGAAATCCTCAGAAAATAATTTCTGCTATAAAGGCAGGCTGGGGAGGAGTAGTAGTTAAAACCATAGGAGATTCAATAGTCAGGAAAGCAGTAAGGCCAATGTATGGAGCATTTAGGAAAAATAAGGAACTAATTGCATTCGAAAACCTGGAATTAATAACTGAGGATCCTCTAGATGTATGGGATAAATATATGAGGATAATAAAATCTGAAATAGGTAAAAGTAGTCCTATTATAGTAAGTATAATGGGAGGACCAGATTATTCAGAGTGGGTTAAGTTAGCAAGATGGGCAGAAGACAGAGGAGCTGATATGCTAGAATTAAACTTCGGCTGTCCGCACGGAGAGCCTGAAAGAAAGACTGGAGCATTTATTGGACAACATGCAGATCTTGTATTTAAATATACTAAAGAGGTTACATCTGCAGTAGGGATTCCAGTAATAGTTAAACTTACTCCGAATGTTACAGAAATTAGCGAGATAGCAAAAGAGGCTGAGAACGCTGGAGCTAAAGGAGTAACTGCAATAAATACAGTTAATGGTATAATAGGTGTTGATATAGAGAGAGCCCAACCATTACCAGACGTTAACGGTTATTCCGGTTACGGAGGAATTTCCGGACCTGCAATAAAACCAATAGGCTTAGCAGCAGTATCAAAGATTTATTCATCGACATCCTTACAAATAAGCGGAGTAGGAGGAATTTTTGATTGGAAAGACGCAGTAGAATACATAATGATGGGTTCTACAACAGTTCAGTCAGTTACTTACACTATGATTAAAGGGTTTGAATTCATAAGCGAATGGAAGAAAGAACTTGAATCATTTATGGAAAGGAAAGGTTATAAGGCTATTGAAGATATGATAGGTTTAGCTGCAAAGAAAATAAGGCCATATGAATTCTTAGAGAAAGTCACTAAGAGGAGAACTAGCGTTGATGAGGAAATGAGTATTGCAAGAGGTGAAATATATGGTTAAAATTGCAATGATACAAATGGGAGGAGTTGAGTCGAAAGAGGCAAATATAAAGAAGGCTTTAGACTATGCAAAGTCAGCAATAAAGGACGGGGCAGAATTAATTGTTTATAACGAATTATTTACAACACAGTATTTTGCTGCAACGGAAGATCCAAAGTTCTTTGACTTAGCAGAACCAGATGACGGACCTACAGTTAGGACTTTTGCAGAATTCTCAAAACAATATAAAGTAGGTATGGTAATAACGTTCTTCGAAGAAGACAAGAAAATTAGAGGAATATATTATGATACATCTGTTTTCATAAAAGACGGCAACGTGCTTGGTAAATACAGGAAAACTCACATACCTCAAGTTCCAGGTTATTATGAGAAATTCTACTTTAAGCCAGGGAAGGATTATCCAGTGTTTAATTTTGGTGAGTATAAAGTAGGAGGAGTAATATGTTATGACCGCCACTTCCCTGAAGGAATTAGAATATTAACGCTTAAAGGAGCAGACATAGTCACAATACCTACTACAACAAACTTCTATCCAGAGACATGGGAATTAGAGTTAAGAGCTCACGCAGCATTTAATACAATTTATGTTGTTGGCGTTAATAGGACTCCAGAAGTCTTCCAAGGTAGAGAAATAGATTATTTTGGCAAGAGCCTAGTGGCCGACCCTATGGGGAGAATATTAAAGGAAATGGATAGCCAAGAAGGATACGAAATAGTTGACGTAGACCTTAATTTCATTAGGGAAAGAAGGAAAAAGGCTCCATTCTTAAGGGACAGAAAACCCGAAAATTACACGGAAATATCATCAATATACATTGAAAGCCTCTAATGTGAGAAATTTTTATTTAATAATACAGAAGTGATTTCTTTCATGAAAGAAGATAAGATTAAAAGAAAAGTTCAAGAAGCATCTTCTGGAATTCCTGAACTGGGAAAAATAGGAAGAGAAATTGAAACTATAGGTGTACTGCCAGTTCCAGATAGCATGCGTAAAATATCTTCATTAGACGTCTTTATATTTTGGGCGATGGCTAGCGCTTCTGCCGCTACCCCATCGCATAACCCGTTTTATTGCTTCCTCTCTATCTAAGGATTGTATTTGCTATACCTTTTATAGATCAATATTTTTAATTTATCATCTCTTAAACCTTATATTTGCTGCTTTATATTCTCGGTCATAATGAAATTATCAAGATAGAATTTTTTATTAGTAATTCTTATCACGTAGTAAGGAAGTAGTTCTTATTTTTAAACCTTTGTGGAGTTTGAGTAAACAATATTTTTAAACTCTTGTGGAGTTTGAATACACAGATGATAGAAGAATACAATCCTTGGTGGATTTCTAAAGAGAGGATAGCTGAGATTGAGATATATAGAAAATATGAAGAGTCAGAAGTTAAGTGGGTTCCAGACGTTATTGGAAAAGTAAGTTTATCCCCTTACTCGCTAAACTTTATTTTCGGCCCTAGACAAGTAGGAAAGTCGACTGCTCTAATATTACTTATAAAGAAATTATTGGATGAGGGAAAAATAAATCCTAAGGCAATTTTCTATTTCTCTTGTGATAAATTAGCGGACTATAAAGAATTGGATGAGATCTTAGAGGAATATATAAAGTTTAGAAAGGCGAATAATATTTCATCATCTTTCATTTTTCTAGACGAGATAACTTATCCTAAGGAATGGTATAGGGCTTTAAAGAGTAGAATAGATAAAGGGGATTTCAGAAATGATGTCCTAGTTGTTACCGGGTCTTTATCGATGTCAGCAAAGAGGGAGATTGAAGCTTTTCCTGGAAGAAGAGGTAAAGGCAAGAATTTATTAATGTTTCCTTTACCTTTTTCGAAATATATAGAATTATTTAACGTTAAGATACAGAAGGGAGATCTGAGCTTCGTTCTTTCAAACTATATGCGAAATATTCAGTTCTTGCATGAATTAAACGATCTACTTGAAAAATATTTGATCACAGGAGGATTTCCTAACGCTATAAGGGACTACGTAAAATATGGGAAAGTGAGTGAGGAAACGATAAGTGATTTCATATCTAGTATAGTTAGTGAGGTAAATAAGTTAAAGAGAAGTGAAACTTTCTTTAAACTCACAATAAAAGGCATAATAGAAAGGACTTCTAGTGATTTTAGTTATCATACTCTCTCAAGGTCATTTGGAGTTGGCACAGTGAAGACTGCGATAAGTTATGTAGAACTTCTCCAGAAACTATACTTACTTAAAATTTTAGAGCAGGTAGACCTACAAGGTAATGTATTAATTAGGAAGGAAAAGAAGTTCTATTTTATAGACCCATTCATATATAGAGCATTTGCTTTTTGGACGTTAACTAACTTGCCTGAAGAGAGTAGACTAGTTGAAAGCGTGGTAATTCACCATCTATCTAGAATCTACGATACGTTTTATACCAAAGCAAAAGGAGAGATAGACGCTGTAGTAAAAAACGGGGAAGAAATGTTGGGATTTGAAGTGAAGTTTGGTAACGTTAAAGCTGAGAAGAAAATTTTGGGAAGAATGAAAAGAGTGTACATTTTAAGTAAGGATAAGGTAGAAGATAATGTAATACCAGTTTCAATATTCTTAGGAATGCTCGATATTCCTCAAGCTATTGAATTGAAAGTATTAACTTAGGTTACTAGAATATTTAATTCTCATTATCAATTATTCCTTCGTTATTATCACAATTCGGGCTAGGAGGGCCGAGGCATTACTTCACGCTAGGCGAGCACACTTCGCTAGGGTAGTCAATAACTCAGTGGGTCGTGAGGGATTTAACCACGGTAGTTGCGGTCTGCTTTGAGGGATTAAGCTTGACTAGTAAAATACGTCACAACTTGGTATAATATACACTCTGCTCTTGTGTAAAGTATGAGATGATTTGGTAGAACAAGTATTCAGAACCTTGAAGTTAAGGCTTACAATTTGGTAAACACTCCCACGCAACACTTCAAATAATAAGGTGAACTAGGCTTTCTTCACTTTATATATTGTTGGACACACTCATAAATTGGAAATAGATTTATGGGCTATAATAATCCTAATCCTCCAAATAATTCGTATAATTATCAAAAAGATAAAGAAGCATAATCAAAATAAGATTATATGCGCTCATTCTGATTATATCAATAATAATAGGTTTAGTTGGAGGTATTGCCCTAGTTCCCTTAATTCCTTTTATATTCCTAGCTACTGCATTTACAGAGATGGGGGTTAAGGGGGCTATCCATCCCCGCCAGCGATGCCTTCCGCCCCTTATATAAAGTTTTAATAATTGTTTATCTATTAGTGACGTTAATGATGCTCCTCCACAGCTCAAGTATGAGCAACCAGCAATTAGGTGAATGAAAGTCCTCACTCTTCCAATGCTCTGAGCCACCCTAATCGATGAACCCCTTGGGAGGTAAACCTTCAGGAGGAAGTCAGACGCAATCTAACTGTATTGTTTTCATCTATTGTTGATATTATTATTGGGCTGGCAATAATAGTTTTTATAATTAGCATTTTAGCATATTACGACTGAGAGAAGGATACGGAATATTAAAAACGCTCTCTCCTGATCCATTTACTGGGACAACATTGTTATTGATAGCCATACTACTGAGTATCTTAGGTTTAATAGTTATAGGATTTAGTATAGTTTCCATTGTCCCTATTATTGTAAAACATCTAATTTCTTATTCAAACATTTCGTCTCCATTTTATTAGGACTGATACTTACTATAGCAGGAATAATGAGTTTGATAGGAAATATATTAGCTATAATTATAGGTAGCTATAATTTAAGTAAAAGATACAAAGAAGAAGGATTTAGAACTGTGGCCTATCTTTTCATAATAGTCTTAATATTATCATTATTTAACATTCCATCTAACATCTTTACAATATCATTACTTAACACTTTACCTAAAATCTTTACAATTATATCTTCTATAATATATTTTATAGGTATAAAGTTAATTTATACTTCTGCGAGCAATGTACTAAAAAGATTTCAGTAAGGATACTCTTCGAAGCTCAGACAATTCTGAGTTATGTAAAAGTACTAAAATTGAAAGTTAGAAATTAAATTTATTTTTTATTGCTCATAAATATCTTTCAACGGATCTATAAAAGGAAATTTTTAGTTCAGATATTATTGATAAAATGAGAAACTAACCTAACTCAGCTGGTAGAATTGTTTTCGAGTAAGCATAGAGTCTGGGCATTCTTCAGAAATTAATGGGAAACTATGTTATTAGTTAAGAGTATTATAATAGGCCTTAATGTCCAAAAGGTCTATAGGACCCTAACTTTATCTACAACCTTAACACCTCCTACTTAGACAAGTCCAAGTTAGTAGCCCTAGGGTAAACGGGATCTCCTCTTCCTCCCTAGTGTAGACAAGCTAAACTTAGCCTCATCCCTCCTATATATAATCCCCGTCTCCTAATAGACATTCAACTGGAACGGCAATCACGTGAAATGAGTTTGATCATTTCTATTCCAGAAGCTATTATGCTCGGTATAATAAATAGTGGATAAAATTGCAATGAAAAGTAAGCATTAACCATTATCATTATAAAGTAAAGTGAAGATATACCCCACAATACCTTACTCAATCTTGAAGTAAGACTAGGAATAACAGAAACAAACAATCCAAGACCTATTAAAGAAAGAATAGAAAAAATGAAAATATTAGGAAGAAAATAGAAGATGAAGAGAACTATAAAATACCCAACTAATAAACCAATAACGTAATCCTTACCAGAAACAAAAAAGAAAAACAAGAAAAGCAAGGGAATACCAACAAACTGAACACCTAAAAATATTTCACGCGTTAAAGGAGTATAAAACAAGAAGGAAGGAACAGGAAAAGAACTAACAGTCAAAAAAGCACTCAAATCATAAAATAATACAAATAAGAAAAAGAACAACAAATAAACAATATAAAAATAAACCAACTTCTTCATGCTAACCACCATAATAATAAGAAGAGTAATTCATAACAAAACCCAATAAAGGCGAATAATTCAAATAACTAACATAAACATGACCAGCTCCAAGAACTTGACAAGTATAAGTATCAAACGGCAGATATACATTTACAATAGTATTTATAAAGATAAAGTAATTTTCTATTTGATTACTACTGCTGAAGAAGAAATATTCATTAGCATCAAAACCAATTAAAGCATCAACAATTGGAGACTCAATCCCTACTTCAAGAGCCAGGATACTGATAACTAGATCTAAAGCATCAAGAGCTACACTAGCAATCCTATTATTATGCACATATTCCTCGAATGAATTCGCACAAAAACAAAAACCCAGTTTGTTTATGTAAATATTTCCTGTAGTTGTAATTTTACCATCTCTCCACTGAACATAACCATATTGACCACTTTTCTGATTCCCAATAAATTCCTCAAAATAATTATAAAACAGTGTAACACTACCATTACCCGTTTTCAAATAATAAGTATACTCACCAGTAGAATTAGTGTAAATAACACGAGTTAAACCATTACAACTCTCAATAGCATAACCAATGCATGGACTAGCCCACAAAATCTCAAAAACAGTAAGATAATCATTCAATGGAACATAGGGTGTACCATAATTTTTAACATGTGAAGGCTCATACTCATACACTTGGTAAATAACTACTGCAATCGTAGCATTATAATAAGTATAAATAGTAGGATCAAACAACTTAGAAACATGAGATTTATAATATGCTGCATGAGTCTCCCAGTTTACGTTGGCCGAATAGGAAACTCCTATATACGGACCACCGTAATTACTAGAATTACTTACCGCATACCAACTAACCTTACCTTCAAGTATAGTAAAAAGAGATATGATAGTGTAATTATCGTTTTTATTCACGTTATTGCTTATTGTTATCCAATTTAATGGTACTGAGAAGTTGTAGAAGTATATTACGCATGTGACTGGCACGTATTCGCATTTGCCTCCTACAAGGACTGGTGGTTCTTCATACACTTCTTTGCTCATGTTTACTATGTAAGCATATTTTTCTCCACTACGACCGTAACAACATCCACTACAACCTGGTGTTCCTTCATACACTTCTTTGTGTATTTTATTATTTTCTTGTTGAATTATTGTGTTATTCAATTTTATTAATTGAGGTATTATGTTGATCTTTGCTACTATTTGTATTGGTTGGTTTTTTAATACCCAATTTGGGTTATACTCTATTTCTTCTGCGCTTGTGAATGTTTCATTCCCTTTCGTGTATGTTGCTATTACTAGGAGTGAGGTATTCTCATTCTCGTATTTTTTCCATGGTTTTACGTAATATTTTTTCCATGGTTTTACGTAATTTTCTATTGATGTGAATGGTATTTTTAATGATTCTCCGTAAAACTCTTTATAGAATATTACTTTCTGAGGTTGGTTAATGTAAACTGATATTATTGCGTTCACTGGTGCATTATTTAAGTACGCTTTAATTATGAATGATGGGTCAATGACGTTTTTGAAGTATTCTATTATTCCGTTTGATGTTATTTGGTATCCTATTAGTATTGGTGTGAATAAGTAAAGTATTGATAATCCTACAGTAGACGCAACAATTACTATTGTGAATATTGTTAGTATTTTATTAATCCTTCTACTCACAAATAGTTATATGAAATTTTCCTATATAAACATTTTCTACTGCTCCATGTCAAAATTACTCTTTCTTCATTAAGAATCCCGTAGTCCATGAGCTTCTTTACTAAAGGCTTTGGATAGTAATGAGAGTAAAGGTCAATAGCTGTTTTGCTCATATTTTCCCCTTACTAAAATCTTACCTTTCCTCTGTTAAGAATATCTAAAGGATCAACTTTTCTCTTCAGTTCAATTATTTTTTGCATAACGTAAGGATCTTCATGGTAATCGTTTATTTGGTAAGAGTGAAGGTTATAATAATATCCGTAATCACGTAGAATGGACATTATAAGATCAAAATTTTCCACGTCTGACATAAATACAGAATACACTATTGGTTGCGACTTAATAATCATCACGTCACCGTGAATCATTATAGAAGAGCCCAGCTTATTTTTTAAGATCGTTGAGATTTCTAGGAACGACTTAAGATCTATTAATTTAGCCTCGTAATGATAATTCTTAAAAGGACTTTTTCTATTAAAATACACATATATAGCGGCGAAGGCGATAGTATCGAAAATCTTATCGATTCTAGTTCCTAGCTTAAGCTTGGATGAGAGAATAACATTCCATCTATCCCCATCTTTAGAAGTGACCCTTGTAAATGTATCGTAATCCTCAATAGTAACCCTTCTGGTCTTCATGGGATCACTTAGTAACAATTTCATGGTACTCATCACACAGCTTATATCCTTACAAAAGACAACTTGTTCCTCCCAGTCCTCTTTATTTACGGTTGAGAATTCAGCCCTCGTAACTACACCAGTAGTTCCAGCTGCCTGGGCAATACCTAAAATGTCATCTCCTCTCAGTTCAACTTCAGCCTTAGGTGAAATGATCTTGGCTGATAATAAAGCTTTATGATAAAAGTATCCGTATTGAAAGGCACCGATTCCTACATTTCCAGCTCCTATATATCCTCCTACTGTAGCTATATGGTAACTACTGGGAAAAACCATTAATTCCTTATTATCATTTTCTAGTTCTTTCAGTACATCAATGATCTTAGTACCCGGAAATAAGCTTACGCTGTTGTTATTTAGTTCTATTATCCCTTTAAAGTCCTTTATATCTACCATTATTCCACCATAAATTGGAATTGTTTGTCCTAGCGTACCACTCTTAAAGGTATAAGTGGAATACTATGTTTAGAACACAAATCAACTAATTTTCTAATATCTTCTTCATCTCTTGCTCTAACAATAACGTCTGGTGCTCTCTCTAATCTCTTTAGAGAAGGTGAGATATTATAAGGAGAACTTCCCTCTTTTTTAAGTTTCTCTTCATCTAAGATAATTTGTTCTTGTGGAAAAACATTTTCTAGTTCCCTAATAATATAAGTTATTTTCATATCTTTTTTCATATCTTTCACCCATTGCCGACTCATTTTAAACCTCTAATTTTGGAATCTTACTATTACTATAAAATATACTGAAAAATGATAAAAACATTTTAATAACTTTATTATTCGATACATTAATATTTCTTTACCTTATTAAGTGCCAGATAAAGTAATAGGCTCACAGCTACCGATAGATACCACCCATAGTCATATAAAGGCGATAAAGATGGTATTGCAAATCCTATGATAGGAATTCCGAAAGCCACCGCTAAAACTAGAATTGCTTTCCAATTTATACCTTCACTATACCAATACTGTCCTCTAGGCATGAAAAGATCTACTAGGCTCAAGTTAGTCTTCCTCATTATCCAATAGTCTGCAATCATGATTCCTGCTATTGCTCCTAATCCTGCTCCTATTATGTTTAATAGATTAAATATCGTAGAGGCGTTATTGTACCATAACTGCGGTACGTAGAATAAGGCTACTATAGCAGCTACTATAGCTGATACGCTCCACGTTTTTAATTTTCTAGGGAATAATGCTATTAGATCATATACTGGGGATACTATATTTGCAGCTACGTTAACTGAAACTGTAGCTATTACTAAGCTCAATCCAGTTATTAATACTAAGAATTGGTTTCCGGTAAATAGATACATTATATTTACTGGATTTACATATTTGAGTGCCTCACTAGATGGAATGTGATATATATAGCTCATTGTAGAAGTAATTCCTACAGCTATGAATGAGAATAGAGTGACTACAATAGGTAGACCTATTGCTTGTCCTATTAGTTGATCTTTCTGAGACTTTGAAAATCTAGTAAAATCAGGAATATTAAGAACTAATGTAGCCCAAACTCCAGCCATAGAAGCTATTGATAACCCTATCTCAGCAGGTGTGGCAGAACCGGTTACAGTAAATAAGGGACCTAACCCGTGAGCTCTCTCTATTCCATAAGCAAATAAACCACCCAACGTCACAACAATTAGAGGACCTGCTATAAGTTCAAAATTCTTAACCTCGTTCATTCCTCTGAACAAGACTATAACATTCAGAAACCAGAAGATGAAGAAAGATATAGCTAAATGTGCAGGCATACCTAATATATTTGCTGTTAGAGATTCCCAAGAAGGATAAAACACTGATATAACAGCATCAATTAGTGTACCTCCTACATAAGTTTGAACAGCAAACCAGAATAAGGCCACAGCAGCTCTCATAATTACTGGTAATGAGGAACCCTTAAGTCCAAACATCGGTCTAACCGCCACTGGATACGGAATTCCCCATTTGGCACCTATATGTCCATTAAGGTATAATGCTATTAGTAGAGTGCCATATGCAAATCCTATAATAAACAATGCTAAAGGAGCACCGTATTGAAAAGTTAATAGCCCTGCAAGCTCGAAGGCTACTACGTTGTGAGACATACCGGCCCATATTGTAGAATAGTTTATCCAATTCCAGTTTTTCATAGCTTTAGGAACCGGAATTAGGTTTTCATTATAATAGTCGGGAGATATAGTAGCTTGTCCTTGTCCGTAATCAGATAGATCTAACTTTAGATTGGATAACTTCTCTTGAGCCATTGTAAGTAGTGAGTTGGTTAAATAGTATTTAAGCTTTTACAAGGAATAGTATGAATACTTTCCAAAAATTTAATCCTAAATAGCACGAATAAGATCAAAAGTTATCTTAGTTATACGAAAATATATTTAAAATAAAGTCAAATGTATATTGGTACTGTATGCAGGATACATACTACATATCTGTCACAATAGATGTAGATGCAATGGCTGGTTGGTTAGGTTCGTACGGAGGTGAGGATTCATTATGTGATCTATCCAGAGGAGAGTTTGCTGGGAAAATAGGCGTACCGAGATTGCTTAACTTACTGGAGTCGTTCAATATAAAAGCTAGATTTTCCCTTCCCTAATGCCAAATTCGCTAGATGCTAAGTACGTCTCCACAGTTTGTGTGGAAATGTTATAGTCTTGACGTCTTAAAAAATTTTTATATAATCCAGAAATTTCTAATACATGCTCACTAATAGAAGAGAAGTCCTTAAGATTTCCTTTTCAGCGTTTTTCGCAGATTTGGGATATCAAGCAGCTGTAGCTTCTTTCCCCATAATTTTAGTATTCTATTTTCATGCCCCCATCTTCGTTTACGGTATCGCAGAGTCATTAAATTACGGCGGAGGTAGTTTAATGTCACTTCTTGGAGGTTACCTTGCGGATAAATACGGTAGAAAGAAGATAGGAGTAATCGGGAACTCGTTGATTGTAATACTTTCCTTCACTGGTTTGGCTGCAAATTATATACAAGCTATAATCCTTTTTATGTTAGGTTGGTGGTTTAGGAATTTTAGAACTCCTGCAAGGAGGGCAATGGTTAGCGAAGTTACTCAAGAAAATGAAAGATCTGAAGCTTATGGAATTCTCCACGCCCTTGATATAGGAGGGGCGGCTCTTGCAATACTTTATTTGACGATAGCCTTGTATTTAGGAATTAAGGCTACAGTTGTAGTGTTGCTTACCGCAATACCACTCGTGATCTCAACAATACTTCTAGCAATGGTTAAAGCTGGAGGTAAAGGCAAACCTAAGCTCATGGTTAGGAAAGGCTGGATATTAGTAATCTCAACAATGTTCTTTGCATTTAGTCAATATAGTTTCGGTTTTCCGATAATTACTACTGCAGAATTTACTCATAAGCTATACTTAGCGACCATAACTTACGGAGTATTCTTAGTTTCGTCTGCACTTTTCGGATATATTTTTGGAAAATTGAGGTTAAGTGAATATAAAGCTCTAGCGTTTCTAGGTTATCTATTAGCCTCATTAGCTTCTTTAGGTTTTGCTTTTCTTTCGCCTTTAGGTTTAATTGGAATTTACCCATTATCTTTCCTAATGGGTATAGCTGTTGCATCTACAGAAACATTCGAGCCTACTATAATCTCCAAATTAAGCAAAGGCGAAGTAGGAACTTCAATGGGTGCATTATCTTTAGGTAGGAGCATAGGGCTATTAATAGGTAACACAGCCATGGGTTTCTTATATCAAATAAGCTTCTCTTATGCTTACGCTTTTGCCTCCATAATGTCATTCATAGCGTTTATGATAGTGTTGACTTCATTAAGAGAATGAAGAACGTAGATGGGTTTCTTATTCTTTTCCTCTAATTAGTCAGTGCCTATTTTGCACTGACCTCCTCCCCGCCCTAAAGGGCGAGGGTTCCCCGAGGTCTTAAGGGTTACACCCCTTTATGGGTGCTACTCTGTTATGATCCACTACGAAAGATAGTGGTTTTTTCACGGCTTCGGCGATTACTCCTAATGCCTTCTTTAGAATGTTTAACGCACCGTTTAGGTCGCTATGAAGTTTATGCCCCTTGGGACAAATGATTACTCCTCTTGGGCTCCTCTTAACTTCCACGTCGTGGTAAGCACAATACTTTGATGTATTATACTCAACAACTTCATACACTTTCATACCATATTCCTGAGCCTTTAATTCTATGGATTCCATTAACTTACAATAAGACCAAATATTCACTGTGAACTTATTGCCTTTCTCTTTCACAATATTGAATGGATAACCTAGGTAGATTGTTGATACTCCTAGTTCGTAGAGTGTTTTAATAAGGTGGGAGGCTAGATTACGGTAGAGGTGAAGAAGCCTCCTAGTTAGTTTCTTAAACAACCTCCTCCTTTCCCTTAACAATTCTAGATATGCCTCATATTTACCAATGTTCGACTATTTAAAATCCTTCGGAATAAAGTTCACGGGCTGTTACGGTCTAATATTAACCTTTAACGGTACAGTAGGAGAAATAGAAAAAGCGTTTAATACTGAACTTAACGTGTATTACTATCCTTATAAAAATATCTATTGGTATGGATTATTAGGCATAGCTAATGTAGGTCCGTTCTATTATTTTAGTAATAATGTTACACCTTCATTACCTTATAATATAGGTAAATACGTTCTGGGAATCGTAGGGATATACAGTGTAGACCCTAAAGTCTATCCCATAATTAAAGAGACTTGGAAGGTCGATTTACAAGGTCCTTCATTAGTATCTTCAGTTTTAGTAACTCCTTCAACAATTGCTCAATACTTTAATTTCACGGAATTATATTCTCAAGGCTACACTGGGAAAGGAGAGAAAGTAGCCATTGAAGGCGTTCCTGAGAGCTTCATTAATGAGAGTGACATTTATGTCTTTTGGAATCAGTTTTACATAGTTCCTAGAACGGGAGGACTTAACGTGGTCTATTTGGGTAATATAACAAGTAGTGGCCAATCTGGAGAAAACGAGTTAGATGCAGAATGGGCTGGAGTGTTTTCTCCTGCTTCTTGCATTTACGTAGTTTTCAGTAATGGTTACGTAGGCGGTCAAGCGTTGGTAGGAAACTTGCTTAACTACTATTATGAATTATATTACATGGTAAATTATATAGATCCTGATGTAATTTCAATATCTGTTGCATTACCCGAGTCTTACCTTTCCGCATATTATCCTGCAATGTTATACATGATTCATAATATAATGATACAAGCTGTTGACGAGGGAATATCGGTTTTAGCTGCTGCGGGAGATTGGGGATTTGAAAGCGATCATCCTCCACCAAATTTCATAATAGATGTATATAATACAATTTGGTATCCTGAGAGCGACCCTTACGTCACTGCAGTAGGAGGAATTTTTGTTATGGCGAATTCAACTGGCGGAATAGTTAGCATTTCTGGATGGGATTACAGCACTGGAGGAATAAGTACTGCTTTTCCTATACAATGCTATGAGCTAGCATCTTTAATACCATTTACTCCTAAAATACCGCAAAGAACTTATCCAGACATAGCATTCGTATCAGCAGGAGGATATAATATTCCAGAATTCGGTTTCGGACTACCTTTAATATATCAGGGTCAGCTCTATTTATGGTACGGAACTAGCGGTGCAGCTCCAATGACTGCTGCAATGGTTAGCCTTGCTGAAGTAAGACTTGGAATGCTGAATAGTATACTTTATCATATTTCTTATTGCGGAGAAATACTTACACCTAAAGGGTGCATAAAAGGCTTACCAGCATGGATTCCTATAACTACTGGTGCTAATCCTACTCCTGCCCATTACGGATGGAACTATGTGACTGGACCGGGAACTTATGATGCATATGCTATGGTTAAAGACTTTCTAATATATTACGACTTCATTACTAATGAAAGTTAAATAATTGATTGATAGAATTCAATTAATTTTTTGATTAGTGTATATTTTATATACGATTTTAATTTTTATGCCTAAATTAACTAATGCTCTGATTATATTAGAGAATGGAGAATAAGACTGTAACACTTTTACGAAATCACTCGTTATTTTTAATCATTTCTAAATATAGTATTACAATGTACTAATGATCTCTTACCTTGATAACTGCTCGCGAAGGTGGAGGTGTAGTGGTGTTTCCCTCAGAGGGTGTATGATCCCTTAAGCCCGTTACGCCGCGGGTAAACACTACTATTAACTGATAACTAGATTAAAGTCTTGCTAATTTTAAATTTAAGAAAATCGAATTTCTCTCCTAAGAGTTTTAGCTATCCTCTTCATAAATTGTTGTACTATAATTTGGGTGCAACTTTTATCGTCTCTAAAGAAAATTTTCTTCACTAGATAATATTACTATTAGCTAGCCAATATTACTCTCATGTAATTATTTTATTTTAATATATACCAATTTTCTAAGTTTAATCTTTATAAACTCTTAATGATTAAATGTAAGTATGGAAGATGATTTAACTCAAAAGTTAATTTCCTTGGTTGAGGAGTATAAGGAAATTAATTGTAAAGCGCAAGAGATATTTAAGGAAATAAAACTCCTAATGAGGAAAGGGATAATAGATCCTTGGAGAGTTAACATTATGGATAGCGAAGGAAAATTTATAGATGAATACCTTAATGAAATAGAGAAAGAATTAGAAATTGAAAAGGAAATTAGATTAAAGAAAAAGTGATCATTTTAACCAATAATGAATTGATGAGCCTTTACTCTTCCATCTTCTAATACAACGTAAGCTGCATGAAGTATTCCTTCACTAAACTCGCTTCCAGGATTTAATACAATAGTTTTGCCTATTTTATCAAATGCCCTTGACTCGTGTATATGACCGTGAAGGCAGGCTGCAGAAAATCCTGAGATAGGAACTAGAATTTTCATCTCCCTTAGTCCATGAATTATTCCTGCAATGCTTACTACGAAAAAGTATATCATGCCTATAACTATTGCACCGTATAGCGCAGTTGCACCGGAGGTTGAAATTACTGGTGCGGCTAAAAAGCCTAGTGTTAATACTAATAGGTAATGGGGTTAAACTCATTCTAAGATACGGTACAGCAGGCTCATTAAACGAGAAAATTAAGGTAGGTAGTTACTTTATTCCAATAGGAGTAACTCATCACGACAAGAGTTCTCTATATCAGATTATTAGAGAAGATATAATGCCTGCTCTATCTCCAGACTTAGAATTAGCTTACAAGCTTTATTATTTTCTCAAGTCTCAAGGATTAGAAGTTAATTATGGCACTTTATTTCAGAGCGACGATTTCTATTCAGAGATTCATTTGAAATTTGACGATGCTGTAGATATGGAGAGCGGTACAATTTTCCTATTAAGTAAGATTCATGGCATAAGAAGTGCATCGTTACTTATAATTGCCAATTATAAGGGAAAATGGATTAACTATGAAGAAATATATAGAAGGGATTCTGAAAAGGTTCTAGATTTTCTCATTAACTTTGTTTAAACAAAACTTTCCTTTATGATTTAAAAATTTGAAATCTTTTTTAATTATCTTCTATTGTCATGCGTAGAGAACTTAATAATTTTTAATAAATAGGTAGGATATGTTTAAAAATGCTTAAAATAGCAATTATCTTAATGAAGGAGTACATTCATGCTACAATAGCTTCCACGCTTTCCTGGGCAGGAAACATTTACGATTTACTCCTCATTACTTATGTTTATTCCTACTTAGAGATAGCATTCTCGCTAAATTACCTCGATATATCTATATTATTTGCTCTAGGGCTAATAGGAAGAGTTATAGGAGGAATGATATTTGGAAAATATGCCGATCTAATGGGTAGAAAACCAGTAATGATAATAGGAACAGGAGGTTATGCGTTATTTCAAGGCTTAATGGCCTTTTCTCCCAATGCGTTGTTGTTATTTGTCTTCAGGGGATTAGAAGGTTTATTCATGGGTGCAGCATGGACTGCAGGAATGGTATTAGCTTATGAGAAAGCCCCTGTAAGTGCTAGAGGTTTTGTCACAGGAATTTATCAAGCAGGTTACGGAATAGGTTACGCTTTAACTGCAGTTACTTATTTCATTTTCTTATCAAGTTTGGCAAGTAACTGGAGATTATTTCTATTAACTGGAGCCTTTCCTCTAATTCTTCTCCCTTATATACAGCTTAAAGTTGGAGAAAGTATAAAGAAAACTGAAGTTGAAAAACCAAGGTATAAAGATTACCTTGATGTACTAATAAAGGCAACATTAGCAATGAGTGGAATGTTTATTTCTTACTTTTCCGTGTTTGGCAATTATACTACTATAGCATTGTATTATGCAAAAATGCCTCCATATTTCCTGGCAACTTTAATGCTTGTAGCTAATATTATTCTTGCCGGGTCCTTTGTCCTTTTCGGCAAATTAGCTGATAAAATTAATAAAAGAAAATTAATCTACGCTGGTGTTATAGGTTTATTTGTTTCGATTCCATTCTCTGTCCCAATTTTCTCCTTTTTAATTAATCCTTATATAATGTTTATAGGAACAGTGGGCTTTGCTTTTTCAACTGGTTTCTGGCCAGTTATGCCGCTTCTTTTAGCGGACTCTGTACCAATAAACGTGAGAGGCTTTCTTTCTGGTTTTGCATATAATATGGGAGGCTTAATGGGAGGTATTGCTAACATAATTCTAGGATTAATTTCGTCCTTGTACGGGATATCTGCTTTAGCTAAATCTATAGACGGTTTCGTTATATTCTCGTTAATATTAGTCTTCGTTAGCGTAATAACTTGGCCAAGGAGGAAAATTGTTATTAATAACTAATTTATTAAATCCTCCTGTAAAAACTACATATGCTTATAAAGAACGCTAAGCTACTCGACGGAAGAATTGTGAATATAAAAATAGAAGGAGAAAGAATTACTTGCATAGGTAATTGCATAGGTGACGAGATAATAGATGCAGAAAATAAACTTGTAATTCCACCGTATTTTAACATGCATTTTCATTTAGATAGTGCCTTTACTTCCGTAAGGAATAATAGCGGTACTTTATGGGAAGGTATAAGGATATGGCAAGAGATTAGAGGCAAATTAACAGAGGATGAAGTATATAGGAATGCTATTACTGCAGTGAAATTAATGGTAGTTTACGGCACTTTATGGATAAGGACACACGTAGATGTTACTGAGAAGTCTTTGAAACTCCTTAGAGTTATAAAGAAAGTTAAGGAAGATATGAAAGACATAGCTGAAATTCAAATAACCGCATTTCCTCAGGACGGTATATATACGGATAAAGGTAACGATGAAATACTTAGGAGAGCAATAGAAGAAGGTGCGGATAACGTAGGTTTAATTCCTCACAATGAAATTACTAGAGAAGACGGAGTTAAATCGATAAAGTTTGCCTTCGAGCTTGCGAGAGAATATAATAAGGATGTCGACGGTCATATAGATGAGACTGACGATCCTAATTCAAGGTTCCTAGAGGTCTTAGCTAAGGAGACTATAAACAATTCATGGGAAGGAAGAGTAACTGCAGGTCATGTTACAGCAATGCATAGCTGGGATCCTGCTTATAGATTTAGAATATTACCTACAGTTTCGAGGGCAGGAATTACCGTAGTTCCAAATCCTTTAATAAACGCAGTACTTCAAGGCAGATTAGAAGGTTATCCAAAGAGGAGAGGCAATGCTCCAATAAAGGAAATGATGAAATTTAACGTTAATGTAGCATTAGGTCATGATTGTATAATGGATCCATGGTATCCTTTAGGGACGGGCAATATGTTACAAGTATTATTTATGGCAATTCACATGGATCAGTTAACGGAGGGAGAAGAGCTATTAAATTCAATTAATTTAATTACTTTTAATTCAGCAAAGGCTTGGAGAGTTAAAAATTACGGAATAAAAGAAGGTAATGAAGCTAACCTCCTAATAACTAACGCAGACGATGTAATAGATCTATTACGTTTTATGGAACCTCCCAAGTTTGTTATTAGGAAAGGAAAAATAATAGCAAAGGATGGAAAATATATATTATTTAATGGAAAATGGGAAGAAGTAAAAAGGAAACCTTGACTACACAGTTATATTTTCACTCTCTTATTCTTTCTTATTTGTAAATTCGATAGCTAAAGCTGCATGAGCTAATGCACCTAACTTCAGAACACTTTCATCTACGCAGAACTTTGAACTGTGATTAGGATAAATGCATCCTAACTTTTCGTTCCTAGTACCTAGGAAGAAGTAAGTTCCCTTAGCCTTCTGTAAAAACCTTGAGAAATCTTCTGCTCCTAAAATAGGCTGAGTCTCTTCCACTTTTGATATATTGCCAAGTATCTTCATTACTTCCTCTGTTGTTTCTGGATCGTTAACAGTGATGGGATAAACGTCCTTCATAAACTCAACTCTGCATTCTGCTCCATAAATACTGCAAATTGAAGATACTATTCTTTCCATGTAATCTAAAGCTTTTTTCCTCACGTTTTCATCCAAGCTCCTTATTGTTCCTTCCATTATTGCATCGTCAGGAATTATATTATCCTTAGTCCCTGAATGAATCGAAGTTATTGAAATGATAAAAGGTTGTACCGGGTCTATTTGTCTTGCAGTTATTCCATATATTGCATTAGCTATCAGCAAAGAAATATATATGGGGTCTATAGTCTCATGGGGTGCAGATCCGTGACCTCCTTTGCCGTGAACAATGATTTTAAACGCGTCAGGAGTTGCCATTAAAGGTCCTTTCCTTGTTGCGAAAACTCCTGCAGGATATGCAGAAGAAATATGCAAACCAAAAACGTAATCTACTCCATCCATTACACCTGCATCAATCATAGGCTTTGCTCCTCCTAAGCCTCCGTCCTCTTCAGCAGGTTGAAAAATGAACCTAACTTCTCCAGATAGCATATTAATATTTTTAGCTAACAACATTGCCCCTCCCAATAGCATTGCTACGTGAGTATCATGGCCACAAGCATGCATTACTCCTTTAACCTTTGATTTAAAAGGTAAATCAGTCATTTCTTCTACCGGTAATGCGTCCATGTCAGCCCTTAACGCCACTACTTTTCCTGGTTTAGAAGTCTTTAATATTCCCACCACTGCAGTAGGTAAACCTACGCCTACTTTAACTTCTATACCCAAGCTCTTCAGAGTTTCTGCAACTAGTTTTGCCGTATTATATTCCTTGTAAGAAAGTTCTGGATACTCGTGTATCTTTCTCCTAATTTCAATTATCTTATCCTCTATCTCGAGTACGTCTTTCTTTAACTTTTCTATATCCATATAATGAATTTAAAACCATGGTTAATAAAGTGCTAAGACTACTTATGTTACTAAATAACAAAAATTTCTATGTATAGATTTAATTAAAAGTTTTTTAAACTAGATTCCTTTTTAAATATGAAAAAGTACGTTCATATAATTACCCCGATTGCTTATGAAATACTATTACTAAAGTACGCCTACACTATCCTCAATTTGAAGTTTCATTTAAACTAGAATTCTCTCTTAATAGGGAATAGGTCGAAATCTTTATCGTTAGAGTAAATAACGTCTATTCCAAGCCTTTTCATTTGACTAAAGATTATTGTGTCATCCCAAAGTTTATAACTTAATTTGGAAGACTGTAAAGTCCTTATTGCGTTAATAAAATCTTCCCATGTGGTTTCTATAATTTTAATTCCAGATTGTTTTAGATAGTCAATAAATATTGGAATCGCTTCAACCTTTTTTCTCCTCTCTAAATGGGCCAAAACTTGAGAAATGACCAGCGTAGAAGAATAAACTTCTCCTCCCTCAGCAGTTCTCAGTAATTCCTTTGCTCTTTCGCCGTATAAAGGGTCAGAGAAAAGTACGTAAATAAACACGTTTGAATCAATCATTATCTTCAAAACCTAAGGCCTCCTCTATTTCCTCAATTTTAACGCTTTCCTTTCCAGCTATTCCGTAAATATCGTCCACGGTTAATTTCTTGACTTTAATTATAATTCTTCCATCTTTCTCCAGCTCTACTTCAACTTTACTACCTTCTTTTAAGTTTAATTCATCTCTAATTTCCTTTGGTATCACTATCCTCCCTTTTTCATCCATTGTAACTATGTATCCCATGAATTTATTTTGTATTCCCACTTTAAAAATTTTACTAGGAATTCAACTTCGTTAATCTTCAACTCATTACTAGGAATCCCTATTAAACTAAGCCCTTGTGTATTACACTAAAGTTATCGCGATATTAGATCCTACCTATTACGTCCTTTCCCGCCAAAACTAATCCCTTCCTATCTGCTTCGTCCTTAAGTAGAGAATACTCTTCATTCTCAATAAATCCCAGTATTACGTCGGCGTAACATAAAAATTTGCTGAGAAAATGATGAGCGCATAAGCAAACGAAAAGTATGACTGTCTCTATAACTTACGAGCATTTGTATGTGGGAATTTAACGTGAAGCTATGGGCAGAGAAGTTAGTTAAGTCGCTCTCATCTTAGACGCTTAATTTTCAAAGTGCGACCAAGGTTGATAGTAGGTAGTGTTATTCATACCGTAATGTTATTACGATCCTTAACATGAATGGGAGGACTCAGAGCATCTGCTACTATGAGGGCAAGCCAGTTAGGTAAAACGGCTGGTTGTAAATTTAGCAAAGAGTTCTGTAGAGGATTTGAATCCTTTTACTATCGAGTATAATATACGATAGGGATTTTTCCCGGAATACTGCAAAAAGGTGACTTCCCTAATGTTCCATTATCTATTTTTTTGTTCACATGACATGTTAAACGTTTAACATTACGATAGTTAAACTTTTATAAATCAAGGGAAGAGTGTATTTATGGAACGATATAGGGTGAAGGTCTACAAGAAGGGAATTATAGTTATTCCTAAAGAGGTAAGAGAATCAATCGGAATAAAGGAGGGAGATATAGTGGAACTTATAGTTGATGGAGATAAGGTAAGAATAGAGAAACCTAAAACCCTCTTGGACTTATTTGGAATTGATGGCGATAAGGCAGTAGAAGTTGCTAAGGCTATAGTTGAGGAAAGGAGGAAGGAAGTTGAAAGAGAAGTACGTACTTGATGCGGGGCCTTTATCTCTTTTTTTCGCAGGAAAAAAGGATGTTAAAAAATTCTTCGAGGAGATGTATAAGAATAACGCAATAATTTACATGAACGAAGTTAATCTCGCAGAGTTCATTTATAATTATATATTAAAATTAGGAAAAGACATTGCAATAGCAAGGCATAAGTATATTAGAAACTCACCAATAAAGATAATTTCACCAAACGAAAATATAACGGAGACCGCTGCAATATTAAAGAGTAAATATCCTTACCTATCATTGGCAGATGCATATCTTATAGCTACAGCTAAAGAAGTTGGAGGAAAAGTTATTACTACAGACGAAGATATTGAAAAAACTAATGAAGTAGAGTGTATAATAATTAATTTAGATTGAAAATAAAAACTTTCATGATAGTTAAGGAGTTTAATCAATGGGTCTAGCAACTCTAACCTCTAGTAAGAAGAAGAGAAGTCTCGAAGATGGGCTCTAATCCTAAAGCCTTTGTTCAAATAATTAGTCTTTTTAATGTCTACAAGCGAATGAATAGAGATTCCAATATATATTTAAACTTTCGTTCTAAAGTATTCTGTATGAAGGAAATTATTATCAGAAAAGCTGAGAAAGATGATTGGAGGAAGGTTTACGAGCTTTACAGTAGGCTATCTGACGAAGACCTCTACTTAAGGTTCTTCCATTATTATAGGCCAAGCGAGGAGGAAGTTAGAAAGTTGGTGACTGAACAACGAGATCATATTACTATAGTTGCAGTAGATGAAGAAGGTAAAGTTATTGGTGAAGGGACTATTTACAACGACGGGGAGTTTTAGCTCGTTGTTGACTCTAACTATAGGATGAGGGGGATAGGGACTTCGATTGTTGAAAAATTAATAGAGCTTGGTAAAGAGGCTGGATTAAAGAAAATAAGGTTCTACACTTTGCCAGACAATATTCCTATGATAAGAATAAGTAAAAAGCCTTCTCGTAGTACTTACTCCACGTTCCCTTAAAGTCTACTTTCCCTTCGTGAAAGAATTGTTGTCTCCTTTCGAAGTTTACTTCGTTGAAGAGTTTTGCAGAGAGGTCTGCTAATCTCCTCAGCTTCCTTTCCTGAAAAACCATTTGGAAGAAGACGGACTACATTCACCCTCTTTTCTGAGTATTCAACTTCGTAGACACCCTCCTCCGGTATTGCGGGAGTAGAAGTCGGCTCCCGCTCCTCATCCTCATAAAGTTGACCAGAGGAGGGTGCCACAACTACTCGTTATCGTTAAAGTTTAAATAGCTTTACCTCGCCCCTAGAAGGGGCGAGGTTTGTCGTTTTTCTATCATTATGGTTTTCATAATATACTATATACATACTACAGACAGATCAACTTTTTGTTGGCGTATGTGCTTGTCCAAATTGGTGGAATATACTCCACAAATTTTATTATAACTTGGTGGAATATACTCCACAAATGAATGTAGAAGAGGCTAAAAGGATAGTAGCAGACCAAAAAGAACTTGTTGAGGAAAAGCTCTCTCAAAATTACATAAAGAGGGACGTCGGTGACGTTGAGAGGTTTCTAAGGATACCAAACGTTTTGGCAATACTAGGAGTTAGGAGGTCCGGAAAATCTACCCTATCCTTGATGCTAATGAAGGAATTGAAAGTAAAATTTGCTTACCTAAACTTCGATGACGAAAGCCTTTTTGGAATTACTACAGAGGATCTGAGGAACATAGAGCAAGCGATCTACGAAGTTTACGGTAATGACGTGATTTACTTAGTTTTTGACGAAATACACAACGTGAAAGGTTGGGAGTTATTTATCTCAAGGCTCAGAGAGAGTAAGAGGATAATCATTACTGGAAGTAATTCAAAAATGCTCTCGGGGGAATTGGCTACAGCGTTAACTGGAAGGCATTCCGACATAGTCCTTTTCCCTTTCTCTTTTAGGGAGTATCTGAGGTTTAGAAACATTAACGTTGAGAACCCCATTTCAACTAGGGACGTCGTAACTGTTAAAGTGGCATTAGAGAAATACCTCGAAGAGGGAGGCTTTCCCGAGGCGTTAATAATCGGGAAGGATCAAGTTGACGTAATATATAATGATATATTGTTCAAGGACGTTGTGTTTAGGTATAAAATTAGGGAAATGGGGAAGTTCAAGGAGTTCTCGAGAAGCATAATTTCATATTATTCGTCAGAGGTTTCTCTCTCTAAACTAACCAAAGTTGTTAATGTTGATAAGAAGACAATTGATTTGTGGGCTTTTGGTCTTGAGAATTCTTACTTAATTTACTTCCTCCCTAGGTATGGGGAAAAACTCAAGGAAAGGCTGACTTTTAATAAAAAGGTTTACGTAGTAGACCCTGGCGTTGTGTCTAGGATAGCGTTGAGGGCGAGAGACAAGGGGAGAGTCATAGAGAACGTAGTGGCGATTAAGCTATTGAGGGAAAACCAGTTGAAAGGGTTATATTACATTAAAGGGAAGGACTTTGAAGTGGACTTTTACGACGAGTTAAATTCTAGGCTAATTCAAGTAACCTATGCTGTAGACAAGGTTGAGGAAAGGGAAATAAAAGGGCTTATGAAGGCCAACGAGCTGGTTAAGGCTAGGGAATTAATAGTGGTTACTTACGACATCGAAGGAAAGGAGGAAAGAGAGGGTAAGGAAATAAAATTTATCCCATTATATAAATTTTTACTAAAATATTAACAGATACATTTTAAAAAAGTTTTAATAGAACTTTTGATTGAGCCTAAGAATTGGTTTAATAATGAAACTAATGTGGTTATCTGAGCCACCCGAATCGATGAACCGCTTTGGGAGGGAACCCTTCAGACAGTCTCAATTTGCAAGGGAGGAATTTTTCTCGTAAGAGAATTATGTTAATAAAGCTAGAAGAGTTTATTTCTTTATCTTTTATATAATGAAAATTAAGTGAATAAATAAAAGCGAAGATTAAGATAATTAATTCTACTTACTGTAGTCATTATGATTTTCAGGGTAATTTCCTTCATTATTTTCGTGACTAGGTAAGTTTCTATTCCTCTATGACCGTTAACACGATCTTCCAAGATGGAAAAGGGTCTGTTGATTTGCTGTATCTCCAAAAACTCTATTTAAGTCTGTACCGTCATATGCACTAAGCCAGAGAATTTGATTTATTAGTAAAAAATAGTTCGGAGAAAAATTGGCAAAAATCACCAAGTAATGTAAAATATGAAGGAAAGGAAACAAAAAACTCCCTGAAAAGCCAAAAAGCTGATATGTTTGGAATAGAAGGAATGTGTTGTTACCTTTTTTTACATACCAATACCGCCAGTACGACCACTATAATAATACTTATAACGATAATTGCTAGTATTATAATTAATGGTGATATAAGTTCTTTATTTGTAAATGATTGCGTCTGCGATTCGGCACTTGGACAAGTAGTCCGAGACTGCACAGTATGGGATTGTGTCTGAAATTGAGAGCTTGTCTGGGTTTGTGCACAAGTTTGACCACTCTCGTAACATTGCGTAGTTTGAGATTGAGAAACAGTTTTAGGTTTAAGGCTGAGTGAGACTATAATAAACATAGCCGAAGACCATGCATGTGGGGAAGTTGTAGGTAATGGGTATCCCTTTACGGGAGCTACTGCTTCTGGCAATAATCCTTGTTGAGAATGATTATATGCCCAACATAATAGTCTAATAGAAGAGTTGATCTCACCTGTTTTCGCATAATACAACGCCTCAAACATTGTAGTAACGACCCAAGGAGGACTAGGCTCACAACTATCGTATAAGAGTACAGAGTAATGATAAACGTCGTTGGCGAATCTTGAAAGCCCTCCGTTGACCGTTAGGTTAGACACTACAGTATTCAAATTTTTCTCGGTATAGTTTGAGTCTAAAGGCAAATAGCCCATAGCCAATGGCAACAAAGTTGAAGAATCTATTGCAGGCTGTAACGGATATAATACATTTCCAAATGATCCTAAAGCTGATGCAAAATATCCATTTTCCCAGAAGTATTTCAGAATACTTTCGTTCAGAAGTTTTGTCTCATAACTGACGTTAAATCCCAATTTCTCCATATAATACAAACCTAGATCGTTAAGTGCTTCAGTCCAGAAATGGTAAGCTAATCTTGTTTCCCAAGGGCCTAAGTCTTTAGGTATTAAGTGATAAGGGGATTTGAGAATTTCACAAGTTTGGTACTTTATTATTTCACATAGCCTAGGTTTAATCTTGTATATAAATTCTAAATTGTGAGTAAGATTGTAGAAATTATATACTCCGATTTCGAACAAGCCTAGACTATCTAGGTCTGGTATAGCATATGTTGTGCAAGGTTCCCCAGTATAGAAGTTATACCTCGTATACCATGTTCCGTTACCCATCGAAGTGGCATTGGCCATCCACAGCCAGTATTTTAAAGCAGTATTATAATGCCCTGCCTCTTGTAACGCCATAGCCATAAAAGAAGAGTCCCTAACCCATGAATAAAGATATAGTGGAGAAGGAGAAGACGCGAAAACTCCTAGATAAGGATTCTGGCTATCCTTTATTAAAAGTAAAGATAAATAGTATTCTCCCAATAAAGACTTGGGCAAATTTTTAGGGATGACGCTCTTACTCAACCATGAGTTAACTTCATTATTATTTAGTGTTAGTAGATAAGGTATGTTTTTGAAAGGAGGAGTCAGTATGGAGATCTCCGCATAATACTTCCCTACCTCTTGGAAAGAGATAATTAAGTTACTGTCATTAATAATAACGCTTCCGTTCGATATTACCCAAGCTACGTTATTAGTATACGCATTATCTTGTATTAACCAAGATGAATTAGACTCTATAGTAATGTTGAAAGGGCTCTTCACGTTTACCATAAGTATTAGATAGTTGGTATAAGGAGGAAGTATTATACAGACCGAATTATTACATTCTAGCAACACAGTATTATTAAGTTGAAGATAGGCTTTCGTTGTATTAATTCCAAGGCAAACAGTAAGATTTAGTATGCCCGTCCCTCCCAGATATATATTCCTTATTGAAGCATTATACAGTGGAAAGCAATCAAGCTCTCTATTTATAACTTGTATCCCTGTAGGAATCCAAATTGAAATGTCTTTCCAATTACTCAACAATAAATAAGACGGATAATAAGGGTTTGAATAACAGCTTTCAGATCTTGTGCCTAATATGAAATAATTGGGAAAAGAAAGCGATAAAATAAGAACTAGAATTATAAATTTAACTATTATAGTTTTTCTCCCTCTCAATTGTTATCGTCACTAGAAGGAAAAATAGATAAACAAATATTTAAATCTATAAGGGGGCTATCCATTGGCGAGGCTTTCCGCCCCCTTAACCCCCATTTTTTGTAAATTATTTTTATCTCTGTATAGAGATTAAATAAAAGATTTTTAAACCAGAATTTTATTTTTTAAATATGCAAAAGTATATTCATGCAGTAACTTCATCAACATTAGCTTGGGCAGGTAATATTTACGATTTAGTACTAATAACATACGCATACACCTTCCTAAACAAGATAGTAGGCATAAGTTACTTAGACTTAACTATAATATTCTCTCTAGGTCTGATAGGAAGAGTTATAGGAGCAAGCATATTCGGAAAGATTGCAGATACAAGAGGAAGAAAGATTGTGGCATTAACCGGAACTGCAGGTTACTCTATCTTCCAGGCGTTTTTCGCACTCACAGTCTCATTTCCATTAATGGCATTTTTCAGAACAATTGAAGGAATTTTCATGGGAGCTCAGTGGACTTCTGGGACAGTATTAGCAATAGAGCAGGCACCAAAGCAGAAGCTTCAATTCGTTAATAGTATAGTACAAGCAGGTTACGCTTTAGGTTACGCACTTACTGGAGTTACTTATATATTCATGAGCAGTGATTTAACATCAATATCTGGTTATAGGATTTTCATGCTAACAGGTTCCTTACCCCTAATTCTCGTTCCTTACATTTACTTTAAAGTAACAGAAGAGTTTAAGCCATCAGTAGTTGCTCAAAAAGTTAGGGTAAAGGATTATTTTCCTTATTTTATTAGGGCATCTTTAGCAATGAGCGGAATGTTTATTGCTTATCTAGCAATATTTAGCATTTATCCCGACTTTGCAGGATTTTCAGGGTTCCCAGCTTATTACGTTGGATTATTAATGGCTATTGCAAACGCAATACAAGGTACTTCCTATGTCATTTTCGGAAGACTTTCCTATAGATTTGGCGTATTTAAATTAATTTACGTAGGAATAGCAGGTCTTTTAGTAGCATCTTTCCTCTCAATGCCAATATTTACTCCACTAAAGACTTTGCCCATAATGAGTGCAGGAGTTTACCTTTATGCTTTCGCTGTAGGTTTTTGGCCTTTAATTTCTGGCATTGCTGCTAGTAGTGTTCCTCCCGAGGTTAGGGCATTTTTAACAGGCACTGCTTATAATATTGGTGCAGTTGCGGGAGGAATTGTTTCTGCAATGATCGGTGGAATTATTGAAGCCTTCGGTATGGCTTCATTACCTTACTTCGTAGACGGAATAGAATTTGCTTCTTTGGCAGTGGTTTTTGTGTCGATGTTCACTTGGCCAATAAGGATAGAGAATAGAGCTTAAGAACGTTTCTCTTTGTTTAATGTCTTGAAATAAAACATAAAGTTACTAGGGCTTTACTTAAATTACTTTGTTTTTTAACGAGTTATAAATAATTCTATTATTTGTGGCGAGGGACTTTCATCTGTAAATGCTGGTTGCCTCTCACCCGAGCTGGGGAGGAGTGTCATTAACACCATTAATTTTTGGGCTATCCATCCCCTTTTTTGTAAACTTGTCGTGTAATTTACTCTTAGTCCATTCCTACAATATTTAGTCCATATAATATAGATTATTGCGTTTAGCTAAATATTTTAGTAAGAAATAAGTGTGACTTACTCTCTCTAAATTAAAAATTTAAGCCTTTAATGGTAACTAGGTTCATGAAGCCGATATTTATCTTACTCCTTATAATTCTTTCTTCCATTATTCCTACATTTTACTCCTCAACGTCGTGGTACGTTAAAGTACAGACTTGTCAAGTAAAGATTATAATTAGTCCCTATAACTCCACTGATATAATATCATGCCTATGCAAAGGAAAATACATATACGCAGAGGTTTATGAGCTCACCTGTTGTAAAATTGCTAATGCAATAATTAATGCAGTGAAGAAAGGAGGAGAAGCTTTTATAGTTCTTTCGTCCAATGTTTACGGCGGAATTCCTAGTGATGAGGAACAGTTAGTTTCAGAATTGAATTCCTCCGGGGTTCACGTAAAATTCCTTTCTGGTTTTAAATATGTGCACTCTAAGGTTTTCGTCATAAATAACTGCACTGTCATCTTGGGCTCAATAAATCCTACTTACTACGGAATTTACAAGGACCATGGAGTGGATTTGGCTATTTACAACTCATCAATTGCTCAAGCTTTTGCTTGCATAATACTTGACGACTATTACGGAAAGCCTGTAAATGTTGATTATCCCGGAATTGTAGTTTCACCAATAAATAGTGAATGTGAACTATCTAACATACTTTCTCAGCCAGGGCATTTATATATAGCAATGGAGGAGCTTTATCCTTCAAGCGGATTTTATCCAGAAATAGAACAGCATGAGAGAACAGTTGTTACTTCTACCTATAGTGAAGATAACTGTGCAGTAAGTCAGCTAGGTGCTGTAGAAATTAATGATATGACCGCAAAGATAATAGTAGTTGGGAACTACGTCTATGTAGGGAGTGTAAATTTAGATTATACCTCTATTCACTGTAATAGAGAACTGGGAATAATAATTTGCAATCCCGCAATTGCTCACTCGCTAGAGTCATTAATTTGTAACTGGGCACAAGGAAAGTCTGTCGAAGGAAATTATGCATATCAATTAAGTAATCCATTATTTCTATTATTTATAATTATAATCTCAATTATAGTAGTAATACTATTAAAGAAGAAGATATGAAAGTAAATCATCATTTTATTATATTAAATTTTCTTCTTACCTTATATTATTCTACCAAATTAGCACTTTATTTAAGTAAGTTCTTCTTCATAAAGAAAATGGGTATTATAAAGGCTGTTCTCTTCCTTCAATATCTATTACGAAATTTCCTTACCTTCCTCTTATAAAGAAAATTTGATAAAATGAACCACAAACCTCGCCCCTTCTAGGGACGGGGTAAAGCTTTTTAAAACTCCAACGGTTGGTATTGAGTAGCACCCACAAAGGTGTGTAACCCCTAAGACCCCAGCGAACCCTCGCTAGCGGGGAGGAGGTCAGATCTGTTTTGCATGCTAAGAAACTGCTGGTGCTGAGGAAATATATAGATTCCCTCATCATTGACGACAACGTTAACCTCGTCACCTTCTTTCAAGTTGAATTTTTATCTTATCTCCTTTGGTATTACAATAATACCTTTCTTATGAACCTTCAGTGTAAAAGGATATTCTCACGAACTGCTTTAATTTTACTTATCATTAAGTTAAACTAATGCTGAATTTTAACTGCATAAAAGTTTAAATGAATAATTCGTTCTTCTCTCTATGATAATTTATAAGCAACAGAGAAAATTCTAATCATTGTAAAAATTCTCCTCATTTTATTTATACTTTGTAAAAGGGAATATAAGGTCGAAATTGTTTATAAGATTACAATAAGTCTTTTAAACGAGATTGTAAGTTTAAAGCAAGGATGATAAAGTATAGCACCAAGTGGATGTATCTAGTAATACCGTTTAACATGGCAATAGGACCAATTTCCACTTTAGTCACTTTACAAATTTTAACCCTTGGTGGTAATGCCATAGATGTAGCTTACGTAATTTCTCTAGGTAATGCAGTATTAATTCCTGCATCAATAATGTGGGGCTTCTTAGCTGATAGAATGGACAGGAAAAAGCAGATATTATTAAGCTTTGCAGGAACTGCACTACCCTTACTATTAATGCCTTTCTTTAATTCAATTTCTTTCGTTGCTATTAATTATTCCTTGTTAGTTTTCATGAGCACAGCATCAACTACACCTTTCAACCTTCTAGTTATGGAATCTGCAGAGAAAAAACATTGGGGGTCTCTGTTTTCCAAGTTCTCTTTCTTCTCCTCTATTGGTATGTTATTAGGTTTGCTTGCCTCAACTTTTCTAGTTATTTTTCTAAAACTTTACGAAGTAGAGGAAATTCTAGGCATATTAACTCTGGGAACTTTAATTGCTGGATTCAAGCTGGTTCCTAGGCCAGTAATAACCTTTGAGCGGACTGCAATGGTACAACATAAAGAGTCTTTCATGATTAGGATAAGACATTTGCCACTCTTCTTCCTTCATTTACCTAATATTCACAGCTTTAAAGTATTTTCTATCAGTAGGCTTACTAAAAAGCCAATAAATTATATTCCTCTCCTTTATCTGGGACTGATCATTTTTTATATAAGTAGCGGGATATTTAATACAGTTTACCCTGCAGGGCTTTACGTTAAAGGATTAGAGAAATCTGAAGTATTACTAGTTATAACTGTCGGGATGATATTCCAAATATTAGGCTTTAGAATTTCCTCAAGTTTACTTGAAGCAGAGGAAGAGAGTAAGATAGCTCACCTTTCATTAATTTTAAGGGGTTCTTCATACGTCGTACTTGGTGCGTTTTCCATTTTCTTTTTAGGTTATCCAATACTAATCTCTGGGCTAATTTTCTATCCTCTAGCTGCAGGAATAGCTTACTCCCTCTTTTACTCTTCCTCTACTGCAATGATTTTTAAAATCGTAGGAGAAAGGCAACAAGGTAGAGGGTTAGGAGTTTACAGTACGGTAGTAGGTATTTCGCTCTTTTTAGGCTCTTTAGTTTCAGGCTATATTACGCATTACCTAGGCTATGGAATAGATTTCATAATTGCTGGTTTACTCTTGCTTGCAGACTCTTACTTATTCCGCTACCTAGAAGAGGGATAAAAAGGAGACTTTTTTGTTTTAAATTAAAACAAAAAGCCAAAATTAATATTTAATGCAAATATCTTGGAATATATAAAATCTAGTTAATGAAATTAAACTGGTCTCTAAGAGACCAGTTATTACGCAAAACTGGTCGGAAAAAGACTTAAACATATAATCGCCATTATTCTTATGGAAGAAGGAATAAAGAGCTTCATAGCAGAATGGCTTACTTCACCATTGCCTAATATAATAGAAAGAGACTTATCCCTACCTCTGGATAAGGATTACATAATTACAGTAACGGGTGGAAGAAGGAGCGGTAAAACTTTCCTCCTCTATCAGACAATAAAGAAAATAATTGAAGGAGGCTTAGCTTCTCGTGAAGAAATCCTGTACGTCGACTTCGATGATTATAGGTTAAAAAACGTGACTGTAAACGATCTGGATAAGATAATTTTATCCTTTGAAGAACTTACCGGAAAAACTCCTAAGTATATTTTCTTTGATGAGATTCAAGATGTAAAGAATTACGGTAGTTGGTTTAGGAAGAGGTTAAACGCTAGGATATTTCTCTCAGGCTCGTCATCACAGTTAACACCTTTAAATATAGCTAATGAACTTAGGGGAAGAAGCGTCAATTACGAAGTTTATCCTTTATCTTTTAAGGAGTTCCTTAGGTTTAAAGGGTTCATTTATAATCCCTTAATGGACTATACTCTGCAAAGAGGAAAAATACTTTCCCTCCTAAGGGAATATTTACAGTTCGGTTCTTATCCAGCAGTTGTACTTGAGGAAGATAAAGTTAGACTCTTGAGGTCATATTTCGATTCAGTGATTGTTAGAGACCTTTCAATAGTAAAGCCTAGTGTTGCTGAAACTTTCGCAAGTTTCCTTATAGCAAATTATTCTAATCCTATTACCGTGAATAGGGTTTATAATTACATAAAAGGGTTAGGAATTAAGATAGGTAAAGATACTATCCTTGAACTGTTCTCGAAGGCTAAAGAAACTTACTTTTCATTCTTAGTTGAGGAATTTGAAAAGAGCGAAAGCAAAAGGAGAGCTAATCCTAAAAAGCTCTATATAATTGATACTGGTTATCCGACCGCCTTAGGTTACGAATTCTCAATTTCTAGGGCAATGGAGAACGTAGTGTACATTGAGCTATTGCGAAGGGGATGCAAGGAAGTATTTTACTGGAAAGGCAAAAAGAGGGAAGTTGACTTCGTTGTATCTAAAAATTTTGAGCCTAAGATTTTAATTCAGGTAACCTACGCTACAGATAAAATAGAGGAAAGGGAGATAGAAGGTCTTAAAGAGGCAAGCTCGTCTTTGAAAGCCGAGGAGGGAATAATAATAACTTGGGATTATGAAGGAAAGGTGAACGGATTTAAAGCGATTCCTTTATGGAAGTGGTTATTGCATAGGTAGGTGATAGTAGCTGTACACTATAAATTCCATCTAGATTAAGTGCTCTTGAAGAAAGTTATTTTAATTGGCTATCTCCCCAGTAACTGGACCCTTGTTATTTGATCCAAAACCTAAGGAAGACCATAAAGATCTCTTTGATAGAGAGAAAGAAATAGAAAAACTTAAGTTTGAAAAATTACAAAAAAGGGAAGGATAGCCCAAGAAAGTTTTTAGTTACATTAATGACTCTCCTCTCCAACTCAAGCGAGGCGTAACAGCATTTATAGATGAAAGTCCATCACTCTTCCAATGCTCTGAGCTACCCGAATTGATGAGCCCCTTGGGAGGGAACCCTTCCAGGAGGAAGTCAGATAGCACTGCTTTTCTATCAGTTCTAAGTTACCTCTCTTTTTATCCTAAACTCTCATAATCCTGGTAAAAATATAAAGAATGTTCTATAGCCTTATAGAAGTTCTCCAATCTTACGTTCTCATTTGGAGCATGCGCATTAGATGAAGGTGTGCCAACTCCTATTGCGCTAACTATCTCCTTAATCCCTAGATCGTAAAATAAACCCATCGGCTGAGTGCCTGCAGCATTAGGTAAAATTGCTGGGTCTTTTGAATAAGCTTTTATCGCAGAGGATATCATAGCCTTAACTACTGTAGTATTTGGACTAGTTCTAACCGGTTTCTCAAGGCCCATTTCTACAATTTCTCCGCCCATAGCCTTGACTATTTTCTCTAGTTCTTTGTAAATCTTTTCTGGATCCTGTTTAGGTACTAGCCTGAAGTCCATTTTTGCCATTGCGTAAGAAGGAACAATAGTTTTACTGCCTTGTCCTATATAGCCTGCAAATATTCCATCTATGTTACACGACGGGCAAGTATATAAAGCCTTAACTACTTCTTTCCTATCTTTGTAATTTAAGTAATAAACGCCTAGAGATTTTCTATACTCTTCAACGTCAAGTTCTATTTTATCTAAGAGCTCCTCAACTTCTTTACTTAAAGGTTCAATATCTTCGTAGAATCCCTTAATTTTTACTTTTTCACCGTCGTAAATTGTGTTAAGTATCTTTATTAGTTCCCATACCGGATTTTTAATCAGCGGTGCAACTGAGGAGTGAACGTCCCTTTCTCCAATCCTCACCGTTATTTGAACGTAGACTAAACCTTTAACTCCTAGAACTATCATTGGTCTTCCTTTTGTATCTAACCCTGCACCCTCCATTATTACTGCAGAAGATTTACTCAGTTCCTCCTTTCTAGATTGAATGAATTCGTTAAGGTGTATACTACCTATTTCTTCCTCCCCTTCAAAAACAAAATTAAAGTTAAGTTTTCCCTTGTACTTAGAGAAAGCTAAAAGCCTTGCTATAAGGGTTCCTTTATTATCTGATGCACCTCTAGCAAAAATATAGCCATCCTAAATAGTTGCGGAAAATGGTGGATATTTCCATTCGTTTATAGGATCCACCGGTTGAACGTCGTAATGATTATAAACTAATAGAGTCTTACTTCCTCCGTTATTAACTTTTCCGTAAACAACTGGATGGCCTTTAGTTTCAACTATTTCAGTTTTTATACCTAATTCTTCCATAAATTCCTTAAGCCAGCTAGACGCATCTCTTATACCTTCTCCGGTAGCTGAAATTGAGGGTATCTTTAGGAATTCCTGATATTTACTTAAGAAGAATTCTAACTCTTCCTTTGAGAATTCCATAAAAATGATAGGCTGAAGAAGTATTTAAATGATCAAGGACAATGTTCGTGTTTTATAATATTGCATCTATCATTTTAGCACTCCTTTTATCAATTGCATTTAATTCTATTTCAAAAACGTCGTCCTCGGTATCTATTATGAAGACTTTACCGTCTACTTTAAATAAGCTATTCCTTCCCCTAGTTTTAAAACTAGTATTTCCTTTATTAGTAATTACCTTCCATATGAACTCGTCTCCAGTAGTATCTATCTTTATTATCCTCTCTATCTTAGGTATGAAGTACTTCCTCTCAAGTTCTTTCTCTATAATTTCACTCCCTTTTAATTTCCTAAAATCGTCCACGGCGAAATACCTACCCTCATTAGTCTCTATTAAGAGGAAATAAGGTCTCGTTATGGGAAATGGTTTATAATAAGACTTAACCTCGTAAACTGTCCCTTCGTAGACTACCTTATCTTTAGATAAAATTTCCAAATTCACTGGTTTTAACATTTCTAAATAGTAAGAAAACCCTTTTCCTTCAATTCTAGGTTTAGTTTCCTCCATGTATGGGATTTGTGTTTGAAAAATTTGGTAAAATTTACTATCCTTCCTTTTGAGCAATTCCTCTAAAGTTCCTTCCTCAACTATTCTTCCTTCTTCCATTACGATTATTCTATCTGCGTAGTAAAGCGTAGAAATCCTGTGAGCTATCATGATAATTGTAGAATCCTTAAATTGTGAGATGACAGTGTCCATTATTTTCCTCTCACTATAACTATCAACGGAAGATGTAGCCTCATCAAGTACTAACATTTTAGGATTTTTAAGAAAAAGTCTAGCAATTTCTATCATTTGCTTTTGCCCGCTGGAAATCTTATTCCCTCTCTCTCCTAAGTGAGTATCGTAAGCAAAGGGCATTTCCATGATAAAGTCGTGTGATCCGCTTGCCATTGCCGCAGCAACTATTTCCTCCGGCTTAGCATCTATTTTTCCATACCTTATGTTGTACTCAACCGTACCGTAGAAGATTGTAGGTTCAGCTTTTATTAACCCTAATTGCTCTCTATAATTCTTAAGGTCTAATTCCTTTAAAGGAATGCCGTCTATCAATATTTCACCGCTCTGAGGGTCGTAAAGCCTCAGAAGTAGCTTTACAACGGTTGACTTACCGGAGCCCGATTTGCCTACTATTGCAATTTTTTCCCCTTTCTTAACCTTCAAGCTAAAGTCCTTAATTACAGGCTTTACTTGATCGTAACTAAAAGTGACGTTCTTGAACTCAACGTCACCTTTTACTTCTATCTTCTTAGGATTATCAGCAATTTTTACATCATTTTCTGCGTTAAATACTTCAATTAATCTGTCCATTGAAGTTAAGGATTGCTGAGTAAAAGGAATAACGTTGTTGATTAAGTTTTGTACTGGTTGATAAAACATTGTAGTATAAGTTACGAAAGCTACTAAGCTTCCTAGCTCTATTTTTCCAACAAGTACTTCCTCACCGCCAACGTACCATATTAGGACAGAAATTATGGAAATTGAAGCACTTACTAAAGGAAACCAGGTCAAGTTCGTTTTTATTACGTTCATTTGTGCACTTATTACTTCACTGTTTAGCCTCGATAACCTCTCACTTTCAAAGTCCTCTTTAACGTATGACTTTATTGAATCTATGTTGGGGACCGTGTCAGTTAGTAGGGAAGATATATCTGCGGTTCTCCTCCACAGCTTATGGTAAGCTATTTTACTCCTTCTCCTATACATTATTGTTCCTAATACTATAATTGGGAATGGAATCAACGCGTAAAGGCCCAGCGAAGGAGTTATTAAAAAGATAGCTATTCCTACACCTACTATCGTTCCCACGTTTGTTATAATTGAAGGAATTCCCCATGTTACGAACCATAAAGTGTTACTAATGTCAGTAGTAAGTCTGGATAAAATTCTCCCAGTATTATATCTATCAATGAAACTAGATGACATTTCCATTACATGTTTATATAATTTTAATCTAAGTTCGTTAACTATCCTTTGACCGTTCAAATTTAGGATAAAGTTTTGCAACGCCGAGAGAATAACGTTGAGGACGTTAACTGAAATCAGTGAAGCAATGAGGATAGGGAATAAGTAGATCTCCCTCTCTTGAAATACGTTATTTATTAAAATTTTCAGTAAATAAGGTGGAATTAAGCTAAGTATTACAAGAATAGATGAAAGTATTGTCCCTAATATTACCTTATATTTATAAGGAGAAATCAAAGAGACGATAAAATGCCCAGTATCCTTTTTTCTTCTTCTCCTCTCTTCTTCTTCCTTTTCTTTCTGTTTTTCTTCATATCTATTTTTGAGCGCATAATATAGTGTTAGGAGTTCCTCCTTTTTCCTGTTAGTAAACTCTGCAATTAACACTTTCTTTCCTTTATAAGTGATAAAAATTCTGTTAATTCCCAAACCTTCCTCTAGGCTTACGTCCTCAATATCCGATAAATTGTAAGAATTTCCGTCAACTTCCAATTTACCATCATGAAGAGAAATCTTAACGTTGGAAAACTTTCCGTCATTAACGTCGGCCTCAAAATCCATAGTAGGAGTATATAAATATTGATTAAAAATTTGATTGCAAGCTAATTGAGTGTGTCTAACTATTTTGTTAAATGACTATTTACAAAATAAATGAGTAAAACTTCCATAACGTGGAATTTTTGTTAGCTTGATAACACTCTTAAGAGTTATTAAATACGTCGAATTTAATGTTTATCTATGAATAGGTTTCAAATGATTTAAATTGTTGGACACACTCAGCAACTTAGTGCGTAATATTTAAAAATCAAATAATATAATTTACTCCATGGTTCTTGGAGCATTAGTTAAATTTGCTATAAAGAGATTGATAGATGGCATAATAACGCTTTTCTTGCTAGTATTATTTGTTTTTATTTTAATTCACGCTGCTGCTCCAAATCCTGCAGCCCTTGCAAGAATATATGCTGGTAATCCTCATGCTCCTCCTTCTGAAATCCAGCAAATAATAAACGAATACGTATTAAATAAACCTACATTACTAATACGACACTACAAGAGGAAATGGTGGCGAAGGCATATAGTATAATTTACAACTGTGCAGCATATGTGTGGCTATCAGTGCCAGACACGTACTTCTTCGTGCAACCATATGTGCAAGGATTTGTATACAATCCCTTTGTAGGATACTTCTATAACATGATGTACTATAATGGAACGTACACGTATACAACGTAATAAGAAATTTTATTTTTCTTCCTTCTTCTCTTCTATTATATATTTATTTGAACATTTGAAACGAAATAATGCCATATATGCAAATGATTTCCTTTAATTTGAATAACCTTTATGCTCAGTTCATAACAACGTAAATGCCTTTAATTTCCTTTTACATAAAGATTGTATGCTTATAAAAAACGTAAAATTCCAAGAAGATGATAATAAGAGTCATTCCATATATATTAACGATGAGGGAATAATAGAGTGCATAGACTGCGATAAGAAAGATGGAGAAGTAATAGACGCTAAAGGTAGACTAATTTCTAAACCTTTTGTAAATCCACATGCTCATTTAGGTTATGCATTAACTTTAAACTATGCAAGACATAACTTAAGCGGTACACTAATAGAAGGAGTAGAAATAATAAGGGAAGAAGTGTCTCAAAAAATAACTCAGGATGATTTGGAGAAAAGATTAGGAAAAATAATAAAAATGCATTTCATCAACGGTGTATTTTATGTTAGGTCGCATGACCCGGTTTGGAACGACGTTGTATTTAAAATGCTTAAGGCTAGGGCTAATCCTTTAGTAGATATTCAAGTTGTTGCATTCCCTTCCCCTGGATTCTTTTTTGATGAAAACCTTGAAAAGATTAGGAAAGCTTTAGAGGAAGGTGCAGAAGTTGTTGGTTTAATTCCTCACAGTGAACGTTCTTATGATGATGGTGTTAAATCTGTTAAGATTGCTTTTGATCTCGCTGTTGAGTATAATAAATTGATTGATGGTCACGTTGATGAGACTGACGATCCTAATTCTAGGTTTTCTGAGGTCGTTGCTAGGGAGGCTTTATCTAGGGGTATTGGTTATAGAACTTCAATTAGTCATATGACTGCTTCTCATTCTTATGATAATTGGTATTTTCATAAATTAACACTCTTGTTGAGGGAGTCAGGAGTTTCAATAATTTCTAACCCAATTGTTAGTATGCATTTGCAGGGTCGTTATGATAATTATCCTAAGAGGAGGGGCGTTGCCAGAATTAGGGAATTAATTAATTCAGGAATTAACGTAGCTTTAGGGAGTGATAATGTTGCAGACCCAATTTACCCCCTAGGAGATTATAACATGCTAAGAGTAGCACAAGAAGCATTCTTAGTAGACCACTTCACATCAAACGAAGTTGAAAAACTACTAAACTTAATAACTACTAACGCTTATAAAGCAATGCAATTGAAAGAACCGGAAGTAAAGCCAGGAAATAAGGCAGAATTCCTAATCCTACAAACTAAGACAATTTACGACGCAATAAGGACTGCGTTACCACCATTCTTAGTAGTAAGAGGAAAACACTACGCAATGAATGAAATAAAAATAAGGATAGACGAAATTGAAGAAACGGATAAAATAATAAACATAATAGATAAATAAGCCAAAATATGAGCTATTGAAGTAGTCGAATGAATCCCGGACAAACTATAACGTAAGGACCTTTACTCGTCCAAGTTAATGTCCGTTTAAATTAAGAAAATAAGCCTTAGTAAGTTCTGATAATACAGATTATCTAGGCATCGGAGTTAACACTATATGTCTGCACAAGAGGGTTGTGTGATAATAGTGTCATTTATGCATGCCTCGTATTTTACTACTTTATATCTCCTAATACTAAATATTACTGACCTAGGTATGCATATTAGCACTTGATGCCCATTCTCTTCATAAGTATTTTCCATACTAGGTTATTCCCTTTATAAAGACAGGCTACTAATTTTCCGAACATTACGTTTAAAGTAACCGGATTTTCAACAGGAGTACAACAATAGGTAGCACAATGAAAGCTCACATCAACGCTAAATATAATACTAAGACAACAATATCGTGAATTAGAATTTCTGATACCTATAACCGCTATTCTGGAGGAATTTCCTTGAAAGTTAAGGATAAATCTATTCCCTGCTTCTCCCTAATTTTTCTCACTACTTCATAAAGTGCAATAGAAACTATGGGAACCCCAACTATTATCCCTATATTTAAAGGTAAGTTAACGAAAACCACGGAGCTGAAAGCTTTACATATTACGGCATATGTAATCATTAATATCGCAGGGAACACTACTGCAAAGGCTGAAATACCGCCTAGAATCGCAAGTTTATTATCTTTTACTCCGTACAATTTCTTCTTGCTGATTACTATAGCAGAAATTGCGGCAGTAAAGTATTGATATAGCATGAAAACTATTATAGTAGTCATTGCACTCTCACTAAAGCCTAAGTATATTTCTAAGACGTCAAATACTACTGCTAAAGCAACAATGAATAGGGTAGAATATATTGGAGTTCTAAACTTCTCACTTACCTTTGTAAAGAAAGATGGAGCTAGCCAATCAAAGGCTATTGCAAATAAAGTCCTACTAGGTATTGCTAAGTCTATTATTGAATAAGGCAAATACCAAGTTATTGCACCGGCTACAATTAGTACAATAAGTGGAACATTATTTAAGAAAGGTACCGCAACGTATGCTAGCAAGGAAGTAGTTGCTATGGGAATACCTCCACTTGAAGAAGACCATCCCATTGAGGAAGTGTAATCGTAAAACCCTTCTCCTACAAAGTATTGTAATTCATATATAAGTATTACTGATAATATTGCAGTTATAATGTAAGAAATTATTATCCCAGAGAATAGGCTTTTTTCAGCCTTCTTAATTTCGCCTCCAAAGTAAGTTGGAGCGTTATTATATAGGAATAAAAAGGCAGCTATCGCTGACATCAAAACTAACGTCTGAACAGGATTAATGGTATACGTAGCTGACGGAGATAATGAAGAGTAACCTGGTCCTCCAAAGCTTTCCGAGACCTTTGTGAAAATTGCAGGATAAGAAGATCCTACAAGTGCTAAGCCTACTATCATTCCTAACGTACCAATAATTTGTACTGCAGTTAAAGTGGTAATTATCCTAGCAAAAATCTTAGTCCTTACTATTGTAACTAATGTTACTAATCCTATTATTAATAATGTAGTCCCAAAAAATATTGGAGAACTCTCAGAGCAAAAAGCAAAGTTACTTGCAAAGGAAATAAGCGAAGGGTCGTGGAAAGTTATTCCCAAAATTTGTAATGAAGGCTCTAAAACTAATGGAAGTTCTAGTTGTGCCAATATAGGAACACCGCTTGCGAAAATGAAAATGTTTGATATCGCTTGTATAAATCCAATCCTAGGTCCCAAAGTTCTTGATATATAAATATAATCTCCGGCAGATCTAGGTATTATCTTCGAAAGATAATAATACATTATAGCCACAGGTAGCATTAATAAAGCTGCTATGACGCCAGAAATTATCCAACTAGCCCCGGCTAACGCTACCGCAAAGGTTAATGGATAAGCCACTCCCGCTGCAGGGCCTAAATATGAGAAGTTCATGGAGAATGCATCCTTAGCATCAATTTCCCTAATTAGTCCAGATGATTCTCTAACAAAAGTTTTCTTACCTTGCATAGAGGACGTTAATAAAAATTATAAATAAATTTTCTTATACATTACTTTAAACAGAGTTTACTTTATAGCTCAGTTTACTTTCCATTTATTAAAAATGTCTTGCATTGCATCTCTACCATCTTAAATAGATTTCATGAATAATGTATAAGAAAAAATAATATTATCTCATAAAACCTTGGCTAGATAAAAAGTTTTTATAAATTAAGGGTTATATATTATTAATTTTTTAACAAAAGTGATGCATCGAAAGCAATTAACTGAAAAGTTTTAAGAAAGCTAAGCCCTTTACTACAAAATTATCATTGTGCTAGATTGACTAAGGTTTTCCATAAATTATCCGGAATTTCTAAATCTTTTATATTTTTTAGTTTACTCTCTTTATTTAGTAAATAATAATTATTTGGCAATCTTAATAATACATTCTTGAAATTATCGTTAGCTCTTAAAACCAACGCTATGAAAGGATTAACGTCCTCTTCATCCGAGAACATTGTAGTAAAAAGTTCTATTCCTAAGGATATATTAAATCCCTTGTAATCACCTATTGGTAATAAAGCGCCACCTTCTAAAAGGTCCTTCGGATTGTCACTCAGTTCGCCTTCCTTATTAACAATTACTTTTGATTCTAACTTTTCTCCTTTAATATACTTTTCTAAGACTTTGCCGAAGGATGTGACGCTTAACGCGGTATCTATTATTATTCCTGGAAAACCAAAGCTTATAGGATTATTGCCCAAAATCCTTCCTTTCATACCTTTTAACGAAATTAATGGCGGAGATCTTGCCATGATTAGGCTTGCATAATTGCCTTTAGATAGTCCCTTAGTAAAAGTGGAAAGCCTACCTAAATGCGAGATATTTTTCCCTATAACTACGTAATAATCCAGTTTCTTTTCTAAGAGATAATTAACGAGCCTTCTTAAAACTACTTGGCCGAAAGTCATATTTCCATTAACGATAACAAAGTTTTCTCCACTTATCTCTACTTTTCCCTTAGGGTTAATTGGAGGAATTTTCTGTCCTCCTATATCTACTTCTTCTCCATTTGCTAATTTTATATAATAAGGAATTAGTTGTAGACCGTGGTCTGAATGTCCTTCAATTTCAGCCTCTACAAGTTCTTCGGATAAATATTTAGCGTATTCATCATAAGTTACCTTAGAGAAGATCTTGTAAACCAATTCCTTTGCTTCCTCGACACTTATCTTCATAATTAAAATGAGGCTCCTATATTTTTAAAATTTCATAAACAAGTGGAGAGATATAATTAACCACGGTGTATTTATTCAATCCTGGGAAAGTAAGCATAAATTAATACCTTAATTTACCTCTATTCAATATATCTTTAGGATCGACTTCTCTTTTAACTCAATTATCTCCTTTCTGACCCCCTTCCCGCCCTGAAAGAGCAAGATTTGTCGTTTTTCTATCAAGTTAGTAAGGATCAAATAATGTTGTTATTGCATTAAACAAAATTAACTATAAAATCGTTATTAATGACTAATTTTTAGTAATCTACGCTAATATTAGTTAGTTTTTTTATAAACCATGATAGATTACTGAGTTTATATGAAAAAATTAAGAAGGCATAACCCTTCAATTATCTTAGTAAAACACTCATGAATGATAATTTTAAGAAATGGACCATATTTTAATATTAATTTATAATAAAAAATTAATTTTCGTTTCAACATATGATAATTTTTGTTATATTAAACTTAGGAGTATTTACGAGTATAGTATCTTATTATATTCAATATAAGAGGGCGATAAAATATGCAGACTTTTACATTTTTAAGAAAAAGTATAAGATAGACGCATTTGTAACGTCGTTTAATGAGGATCCAGAAATAGTTAAAACTACGCTAATTTCAGTCCTAATTGCTGCAAAAAGTAATTGTGATGTTTTCTTTTAGATGATTCTACAAAAAATGAAATTTCAGAAGAATTAAAGTCGTTTTGTGAAATAAGGGGAATAACTTACCTCCGTAGGGTAAGATAAGTATGCAAATATATTTAATTCTACCCTATTTAATCATCCTATCAATTTTAGTATTCACATTCATCAATGGAATAGTAAAAATTATTTTAAATATTGCAAATACATTATTGGTCTATGGAATAATAATTAATATGATCTGGAGCTTATCCTATGTACCTTACTTAATTTACGGTATAAAGATATCCTTAGAAAAGCCCAAAGACGTCAATAGGAATCTAATAGTGCAAATACCTCTAATAATACCAGCCAGAATACTACTTGTGAGTAAATTTTATAAATAGAGAAAAACTGCATATCACATGCTAGCAATAAAGGGCAAGTTGTTTAACGGAGAAAAAATAATCGATGAAGGGGTAGTACTAATCGAAGAAGGGAAAATAGTCAAAGTTGGGAAAGATGTAGATACTTCGGGCGTAAAGGTTATAGAAGGTGAGTTCATAACCCCGGGGTTAATTGATGCACACGTTCACTTCTTCGGTGTAAGCAACGATAATGTACTGGAGTGGAATATAACCTCAGAAGGGTTGTCAACTGCGAGAAGCGTAAGCGATATGATAAGGCTTTTATCAGCAGGATTTACTACCGTAAGGGATTTAGGAAGTAAATCTGCAGTTTATTTAAGTAAGGCAGAGAAGGAAGGGACAATTATAGGGCCTAGAGTTATAGCCTCAGGTTACTCAATAGCTGAAACCGGTGGTAATGACGACCCAAAGGACTTGCCTCTGGAAATGGCACAACGCCTTTCTTACTCTTTTTACTGCGATTCACCTTGGGAATGTAGAAAAGCTGTAAGGCTAGCAATAAGGCAGGGAGCAGGAGTAATAAAAGTTTATGCCTCTGGAGCATTTTCGCAAGGAGGAAAGGTCAAAGTAGCGTTAACTGTTGACGATTTAAAGGCAGTAGTTGATGAAGCTCATAAAGCAGGCTTAAAAGTTGCATCCCACGCCTACGGAGAAGAGGCAATAGCTAACAGCATTGAGGCAGGAGTTGACACAATAGAGCACGGATTAGGTCTGACAGAAAGCTTGGCAAAGGAGATAAAAAGGAAGGGAATTTGTTATATTCCAACGTTAGCAGCTTACGACGTTAATCCTAAGATATCTAAGCTTGATGAGGAAATAAGGGAAAAGAGGGAAGAACTAATAAGGAGGCATTTTACAGACGATATGAAGATTGCGGTAGAATATGAACTTAAGATAGCCGCAGGCACGGATTACGTGGGCTCGGCAGAGAGACCTCACGGTATGAATTATAAGGAGATTGTTTTGTTAAGTAAGTATATGCCATTGGAGAAGGCGTTATCTTCAGCTACTTCTATAGCAGGAGAATGCTTAGGTATAAATGCAGGGAAATTAAAAGAGGCTTACATAGCCGACATTGCCATATTCGGTAAAGTTAATTCTGCGGAGGATTTGAATCCTTTCAACGTTAAATATACTATCAGAAAGGGGAGGCTGTACGACTCTAAGGTACTTAGAGATTTATTCTGGGATACTATAAAGAGATAAAAAGTTGTCATAATCTCTGTTTATAAATTAAAAATATTTTTCTATTAATATGAGAAAGAATTAAATACTATTTAAAGGTAGATCTTAATATGTCAAAGGGGCTCTTCATTAGGGAGTCTTCTGGCTTAGTAAGGCAAATGGACGCTAGACACTCATTTTCTAAAGTATTTGTTTTTATAAACCCCTTATCGGTTTATTACACACTACTTTACGCTCCAGCTCTCCCTTCAGCAAGTTGGAGTATAGGCATAATTCTCCCTGTAATACTTGCATTACCCGTTTTTCTGGTTTATTTATTCCTATCAGAATACGTACCAAGGTCTTCTGGAGAATATATTTACATTTCGAGAATATTAGGTCCGATTCCTGCATCAATACAAGCTTATGCTACAATAATCTTTAACGTCCTAATAGCAGCAATTGCCTCACAGTTAGAAGTAACTGCAGGCATTTCTCCGGCTTTACAGATAATAGGACTTTCCCTTCACGATAGCTCATTATTTAATCTAGGTACAAGTTTGTCTACTACTTATTTCTTTCCCTTAACTACAGCGTTAATCGTAATCTTTTGGCTCATAAGCCTTCTTTCACCTAAATATTTTTCAACATATATATACGTTGTAGCTATTATGGATACTTTAGGTTCAATACTAATATCTTACCTCTTGTTGTCCTCTGGGATTGAAGTATATAGTAATGTTTTTAATCACTTTTCTTCATTATTCTCTGGTCCTACATATCAAAGTCTTTATTCGCAAGGGCTTAATTATTATTCCACAAACATAAGTCCTTTACAAACGTTAGTTTTCTCAGTTTTAATGCTAATGTGGGTTTATGTTTGGTTCTTTGGGCCATCCTATTTCGCAGGAGAATATAAGCAGGCAACTAGGACTTTAAAACTAGGTATGATATCTGGGTATCTAATAGCGTCAGTTATAACTATTTTACTGGTCTTAGGAGTAAGTTATACAATTAGTATACCGTTCTTTAACTTTGTAGCATTGCAGGGTTGGGGAAATATTCCAATTTCTCCATCAGAAGGATTTTTAGCTTGGACTGGAATTTTAACTCTTCCTCATCCTTTCTTTGCCATTATTACTATGGCATTGAGCGCTTCAATCTTTATGGCAATTCCGTTAAATTTTGCGTTACCTTCTAGGGTTATCCTCGCAATGGCTTTTGATAGATTATTACCAGAAAAATTAGCTTACGTAAGTCCAAGACTTAAAACGCCCATTATAGCTAGTGCAGTTTTACTTCCAATTTCAATATTCTTTAATTATGCTACAATTTACCTTAACTTATCAGTATCTTTAATTGGATTGGTTATTCTAATCTTCATTTATCAATTTTTGTTAGCTACAATATCTGCTGCTATTGCAGGATTTAAAGGAATAAAAGGAGTGAGCTTAACTAGTAATGAGAAACTGAAATTAATGATAAGCGGGTTTTTAGCCTCAATTATTTTGGGGCTTTCGATAGTAGTAACGCTTTGGTACGGATACATTAATAGCTTATTTGGAAGTATGGTTTTTGCTGGAAACGAGCTAGGCACTTTAATCTTAATAGCTATTGATCCATTGTTAGGAATTCTAACTTATATTCTGGCAAAATGGTATAGGAATAGACAAGGTATTGATGTTAACTTAGTATTTAATGAGATACCACCAGATTAGTAATAATTTAGAAATTAATACAATATTTTTAGATTTTATGTTAACTTTTTATCACTAGATTGCGTAGTTGCCTCAATTACTCTTATCTTATCTTTGAATTTATGATATTTGTTCCATAAAACTACTGAGAATGCTAGCGAAATTAATCCAAGAGTCATATAAACACTGAACCCCAAGGAATATCCTATCTTTCCTAATGTTAGTACAAAGTACGCTAGCACCGGAGGCAATATTAAGCCACCTGCAGAACCTAATCCGCCCACTAGGCCCGAAGCTCCACCTATAGCGTCTGGCTCGTATTTTGGTACTAACTTATACACTGCAGCATTGGCAATACCCATTCCTATTGCCATTACTATTTCGCCTATAATAGCGAAGGGGAGGGAATGAGCTGATATCATTATTGAACTGCCAACTATAAGTATGGTATAAGACATTATAGATATTCTCTCACCTCCGAATTTATCAGATAAAAAGCCTCCTAAGACTCTAATTAATGCTGCCAGTAATGAATATACAATACCAGTTAATATTCCAGCCTCAAGTAGCGATATGCCTATGTATTTAGTCCAGTAAGTAGGAAACCATTCTGTTAAAGCTTCAAAACCACCAAAACTTGTAAAATACATCGTTACTAACAGCCATGTTTGCCATTTCCTTATAGCATATTTTAGAGTAGCTTTTGCATTAGTAGGAAATACCTCTTGACCTAATGCTGAAGCCTTACTTTTAGCCTCGTCTGGTTTATAGCCTTTCTTTAATAATTGTTGGTAATAATTATCATAACCAATAAGGACAAATAGTATAGTCATAGCGACTAAAAACGCTAACCATCCTTCGTATGCTCCTATTAAACCTAAAGACAATAATGCATAGGGAATGATAGCTGTAAATATTCCAGGCGCAGTATTTCCTAAGCCTGCATATATTCCTAATGCAGTACCTTGCTTCTTCTCAGGATACCAATAGGAGACATAAGTAATTCCAGAGGAGAAAATTGAGATTCCTGTCCCTGCTAATGCTCCAAATAATAGTAGTAACCAGTATGCCTCTAAATCTGATAGATATCTAAGCTTGTAAAGTGTAGAAATTATTCCTAATACCCCTATAATAGAGATTATTAACTGTAAAAATATTACTCTCCTACCTCCCCAAGTGTCAACTAAGGCTGAGAAAGGTATTCTAAGAAAAGCGCCAGTTACCAGTGGAATTGCTACTAACCAAGCTACTTCAACAATGTTTAAGTGGAGTATCGGTTCTATCTTATGAACGGTAGTTCCATATAAGGCTACGGCAGCGAAGCCTGCAAAAAACGCTATTGTTCCCGCTACAAGACCTACTTGCCTATTACCTTTAACTTCAGTCATATGCGCACCTTAAGGGGTCTTAACTTGAATTTTTTGCTTTTCTTCAAATTCTTCAAATCCTTGAACTTTCTCCATTAATCTCTCTTTTATCAATTCAGCGTCTAATTCATTTTCATTAATCTCATCTTTTTTAATCATATCTACTATAACTTCTGTAACTTCCATATATTTATTAGCCGGAACAGAGCCAATTAGTTTACCTAGATTTTTATTTCCTCCACCTATTACTATGTTAAGTCTTACATTTCCCATATTAGCTACAGCTCCGAATCCTATGTCCATAATCCAATGCCTACCACATGAATGAGTACATCCGCTGAATGATATGCGTAGTTTTATATTTTCCTGCTTTAATCTTTCATAAACCTTTGTGGCCATTTCTGTAGTTTGAACTAGAGCAGGAGGACAATAATCATTGCCTATACAAGAATTAACATTAAACGTTTTTTCCCATATTTTATTTGATAATTGATATGGAGATAATATGTCTACCTTTTCTTTTATATCATTTTTTGTAATTGGAATATATAACTCTTGGGTGTTGAATAAATATCCGTAACCCTCATTTTCCTCCATAATTCTCACTAATTCTGGAACATCTGTTGTTGGTAACCATCCGCCAATAGGTTTAATTGTAAGAATTTTATCAAACTCAACTTTTTCTGGCGTTAAATCCTCATTAAATATTGGTAAAGAGCTTGCTATAGAATTTGCCTCTTGAATAATCATTTCTTTAATCTTCTCTTCTCCGTATTTTTCTACCACGTGCTTAAAACCTCTTTTTTCTTTCTCTCTTTTTAAGATATTTGCTACAGCAACACAAATTGGTAATAATTTACTGGCAGGCACGTCGGTAAAGAGTGTTTTTCCTTCAAAAGCTTGATCACCAATTCCTCCACCTATCATTACATCAAACTTATCTTTATCCTTAGCTATAATACCTACATCCATAATAACTGGAGTTGCACAGCCGGTCTCGCATGCAGAAACGGATATTTTAACTCTCTTAGGTAACGCAGGATATTCATAATCTTTATTATGTCTGAAAAAGTTTGCAATAAATAGTGCTAATTTTTCTGCATTGACTTTAGCCTTTTGGCATAGCTGGGAAGGACAAGGTATTACGTTCCTAACAGATGCCCCACAAGAGTCCCTAGGATCTAAACCTACCGACTCTAGATCTTGTAATACTATTTCTAAGTTTTTCATATCTATCCCATAAAGTTCTACATCACCCCTTGTAGTCAATTGTATCTTTTTATTCCCGTAGTTGTTAGCGATTTCAGCCAGTTTCTCCCATTGATTGGCATACCATTTTGCAGGATCTCTTCCAATGCCTTGCCTTATTCTTATTGATACTAATGGATTATCTCCTCTACTTGTATAGATTCCTTCATATCTTTTTGGGTAAAACTGTTTAAACTTGTCCCTAAAGGTTATGCTCATAAGTGTACAAGCAGTTGAAAAAGTATAAAGGTATTATGGTCATAAAAGTAAATTATTTTTAAATATAATGATAGATTCGTTTAAAGTAGATAAATGAATTTCATACTTTATCCAGCTTTAAGGAAAGTTCATCTCCTCTGAACTTATTACCGTTTTCTAGCTGTCCCTTATTATTAAATAGGCAGGAAGAACAAGAAATAATAAAATCTATAAAGATTAATATAAAAATTATTTTGAAATAAAGAAATAAATGTTTAGCTCCTAACTACTTTAATCGAGCTTACTATAATTTCCTTAAATGCAGGTTCCTTACTAATTTTATCGATTTTCCAATCCATTAAAGAGTTCGCTTTTCCCCAATGAAAAGGTACAAAGATAATACCCTTAGATAATCTATTAGAGGTCTTAGCTCTAAATATTAACGAATTCTCCCTTGTACTTATTTCTACAATATCCCCAGTCTTTATTCCTAATTCTTTCGCATCTTCTTCAGAAATTAACATTTCATCTTCTTCTATATCATTTATAATAATTAATTTGAGATTATTCCTATATTTAGTGTTCCACAATGCCAATAATCTCCCAGTTATTAATATAAATCCTTCCTGTAAACTATAATTAGGTTCAACAGCTTTAGTCCTTAATACTATTGGCTTATATTTGCTTTGCTTGTAACCGCTAAATTCACCATATTTTATCCCCTTATAGTCTACTGGTGTATTTTCAGTAATTTTAACCAATTCATTAAATATATCCTTAAGATCTCTATTCATATTAAAGTTTAATTTTTCTCCAACTATCCTAGCAATTTCATAGTCAGCCTTAAGATTTGACTCACGTATCTTAGGCATATAAGATACAGTTCTATCTCCCGTAGTATGAATTCCAGCTCTCTCGCTCCAAGTGGCAACTGGAATAACCATATCCGAAGAACTTGCGGTTTCAGTTTCATAAGCGTCTTGAGTTACTACTAAATCAACATAAGATAATAATTCCTTGAACTTATTTGACCTGGGCAAAGATATTACTGGATTTGTACCTATGATCCAGAGGACTTTTATTTTTCTCTCCTCCATTAATTCGTAAAACTCTGTTATTGTATAATAATTTCTAGATATAGTGTAACGTGGAATCTGCCAGAAATCTTCAACTTCCCTAACTTGATCCTCGTTATTTACATATCTTAACCCCGGCAACATTCCAGCTAATGCTCCTATTTCCCTTGCGCCCATAGAATTATGCTGTCCAGTCAACGGCAATACTCCTTTACCTTCCCCGTAAACGTTATCCGTTAGCATAGCCATCGTAGCTATAAGTATTCCTAAATCTGTACCGTAACTTCTCTGGTTTATTCCCATGCCCCACATAAATACTGTATTTGTATTAATTATTCTCTCAGCAACGTCTCTAATAGCTTTCTCGTCTATGGACAAAAGTTGTGAAACCTTTGACGGATACCATGTCATAGCAATATTCTTTAGGTCTTCAATATTCTCTATTTGATCTATGTTTCTAGATTTAAATATTAAATAATAAATTAATCCATATAATAAAATTATATCTCCCCCGGGAGGTATTTTAATGAAATAATCAGCGTGTTCGGCAGTTTCTGTTAATATTGGATCAATTACGATAATTTTCTTATCCTTATCAGAATTTTTTGCATGTAACATCCTATTCCACAGTACTGGGTATGAAGAAGCAGGATTCGCACCTATTATAAATAGGGTTTTAGCTTTATCTATATCGTCATAATTAGCTGTAGGCAACGGATATCCGAAAGAATACTTTAATGCATAAGCAGCACTTGCCATGCAAAGCCTTACATTGGAGTCAAATACTCCAGTACCTATAAATCCTTTTCCAAGCTTCACAAAAAGATATTGATCCTCAGTAGGTATTTGAGCACCCATGTAAAAAGCGATAGAATTTTTACTAAATTTCTTTATATTTCTCCTAATATATGTGGAGAGTATACTTAACGCTTTGTCCAAATCAATTTCCTTACCGTCCAATGTAGGGTTAATAAGTCTTTTAGATTTCAGAGTATCAGGAAGCAAAGCAGCCTTAATACACATCATTCCTTTATTAGTTGTATATTTAGTAGGAGTTATCCTATCTTTTTCAAACTCTACTCCGCAACCAATTCCACAATAAGGGCAAATTGTTTTCATTTAGCTTTAGTGTTTCATTAGTTAGATTTAAGAATTTTGCTCATAAAAATAAAAAATGATTAATCTTCATTATAATTATAATTAAGAAGATCTTTCTTTTCTCTTCGTAAGTTCCTCTGCTAAATAATTTAGACTCACGTTAAAAACAATTCATGAGTATCTTATAATTATAAAGAAAGACTGAAAATCATGATTAAAAGATAGTGCAGAAAGCCTTACCTTTTAGTGTACGTGGAGAAATTCCATATATAATAACCAATGAGTTTCACATCAATTAATCTATTAATTCTTCCTAATTTCCTTTAGAATAGTTGCAAATTCCAGTAAATCCTTCTCTAATTCCTCTTTATTTAGACTACTGAAGCTTATTCTGAAAGAGTCTTCTCCTAACCCTTTTTCGAAGTAGAACTTATCACCGCCCACTACTTGCACTCCCTGCAAACGTTTATAATTAAGTCCACTACAGAAAGTAAAGAAACCCCCTCTTGGGAATGTGCATTGTACGGACTCTGGGAATTCTTCGCTAATTATCTTCATTGCTAAATCCCTTTTCTCCTTGTACGCTTTCTTAGCCTTATCCAAATTATCTAGGAATCTTGGATCCCTTATTACATTTTTAACTATTAATTGATCTAATGAAGATATTTGGTGGTTTACCTCCATCTTAATTTTTATTAGTTTATTAAGCAAGTCCTCATCATTAACTAAAATAAAGCCTACACGTAAACCTGGAGAAAGTATCTTACTAAAACTAGATACGTAGATTACTGGGTCACTAAAGGATCTAAACGTCTTTACGTCTTCTTCATACGAAAAGAATCCGTAAATATCATCTTCAATTATCCTAAATCCGTATTTTTCAGGCAATTCTATTATCTCCTTCTTAGTATAATCCGTTGTAACGTATCCTGTTGGATTATTTATAGTTACTGTATAGAAGAACTGAAATTTATGATTTCTAACAATTTTTTCTAAGCTTTCGACGTTTATCCCATCTTCGCTTATGGGTACAGAATAAACGTTAGTAAGCCCTTTAAATTTCAATATGCTTATAAAACCTTGATACGTAGGGGATTCTATTGAAACATCATTAAACAAATAAGAAAGCAAGAAAAGTGCCTCTTTAGCACCAGCTGTTAATATTATATTTTCCGGTTTAGCCCTCACTCCCCTTAACTTTAGGAAATCTGCTATAGCCTCTCTAACTTCATATATTCCCTGAGCATCGACGTATTGCAATGCTTTATCGTATTCTTCATTAAGTACTCTAGCGGAGGCTTCCTTGATAATCTCTATAGGCAATAATTTAAGCTCAGGTATTCCGTAAGCTAGATTTATCATTTTTTAATTACCATTTTGCATATTTTAACCATTTTCCGTTGAATTTTAGTATCATTCTTTCGTTTCCTTTTTCGTCTTTTGTTTTATCCACGTCTATCATTACGTCTATCATGCTCATTATTCCGTCTCCGAACATTTCGTGTGCTACGTCCTTTATTACAGGGCCGTATAATAGTACTGCCTCATAAAGTCTGTAAATAAATGGATCTGTTGGTGGCCAAGGTTGGGCAGGAGTTCTCATTGGTACTTCCATTAATATATCCTTATATTCAAGGGGTAGCTCCAAGAGTTTCACAAGTTTTTCAGCCTCTTCTTCAGTTGCTTGACCGTAACCGTATAATAACATTGCCGCATAAACCGGACTACGACCAATAGCCTTACCAATCTCCTCCCAAGATAACTTCTTCTCCCTCTTCCTCTCCAACATAAACTCCCTAGCCTTAGACTTATCCAACATGTAAATTACCTATTATTAAAACTTTTATATAGTCTATATTCTTTTACCTTAATTTTTTAAAAACTATTTTATATCAGTTGAGAACGTATTAACACTTTCTAAAAGCAATCGTTCTATAACAATCTCAAAAATAAAATTCTTTTAATTTATCTCTATTTATAGAATTATATTAATATTTAAATTTTACCATTCAAAGTTATTAAAGATCTTAATGAGTCTTAAGAGAGATAAAAAAGCAGTTTCCGTTCCAGATTTAGGGGCAGTAACAGATCTTCAAATGAGAAAATCACTAAATAAACTTGAGTTACTGTTCCTTTCACTTCAAGGAGTGATTGGCTCAGGTTGGCTATTCGCATCTCTCTATACTGCAGCATATACTGGGGGATCGGCAATAATAGCTTGGATAATAGGTGGTTTAATGCTACTTCCAATAGCGTTAACTTATTCCGAAATAGCTTCGATAATACCAAAATCAGGAGGCGTAATAAGATAACCTCATTATACTCACGGCGGTTTTTTAGGTTATATAATCTCCTGGAGTTACTTCGCGGCAGGAGCAACTGTACCTGCAATAGAAGCTACTGCTGTAGTTACTTATCTTTCAAGTCTATTTCCTCAGCTTACAGTTAATGGCTATTTAACTACTTATGGAATTTTATTGGCTTACGGCTTAATATTTCTATTCTTTATAATAAATTACCTAGGAGTCAGTATATTGGGTAAAGTAGCCCACGGAGTAGGTTGGTGGAAGTTAATAATCCCCTCAATAGCTGTAATTCTGCTACTGTCTTTTTATTATAACCCTTCTAACTTTACTGCAGGTGGTGGGCTATTTCCATCTCCTTCAAATTTAGCTACTTCTTACTATGGAATGGCTGCAGTATTATATTCAATCCCAGCCACTGGAATTTTATTTGCATATACCGGATTTAGGCAGGCAATAGAGTACGGTAGCGAAGCTAAAAATCCTAAAAAAGATATTCCGTTTGCGGTAGTCGGCGCAGTATTAATTTCAATCGTCTTATATACCTTACTTCAAGTGGCATTTATAGGGGCAATAAACTGGAGTGCAATAAACGTGAAAGTAGGAGACTGGGGAGGAATTCAAAATAGTATATTATCCTATGGGCCTTTCTACGAAATTTTTAGCACCGCAGACGTGAGCGGACTAGTAAGGCTAATATTCATTTCATTTGCGTTCCTGTTGTTAATAGATGCTGTAGTATCTCCATCCGGGACAACGTTAGTAGGTATGGGTAGCGGTACGAGAGTGCTGTATGGCTTAGCGTCCAATGGCTACTTTCCAGAAATATTCTTAAAATTGGGAAAAACCAGAGTACCCGTAGTGTCTTTAATAACTGTTACAGTTTTAGGGTCTATATTCCTACTACCTTTCCCGGCGTGGATAGCGTTGGTAGGAATAGTATCCTCGGCCGCAGTGTTTACATATATAATGGGAGGCGTAAGCTTAGAGGTATTAAGGAAGAAGGCCCCAGATGTAAATAGGCAATTTAAAGTGCCTTTTAGTAAGGTTATAGCACCTCTATCCACAATCTCAGCCTTGCTGATAGTATACTGGTCCGGATTTATTACATTGTTTGAAGTAGTAACGATAATATTTTCTGGAATACCAATATTTATAGGTTATTATGCTAGAAAGTTCTGGAACATTAAGAAGAGCATTTTAATACCTTCCCTTGCGGTTAATATTTCCGGAATAGTGATAGGTACTGCATTATTTTATATCCTTACTTCGGGTTTAAGTACAACAAACAATCTAGGATTCGCAATTTACATCGCTACACTCTCTGCCGTAGCATTATTTGATTTTGTGGTGGCATATAAATATGGGAACAGTGGTGAGGCTAAGGCCGGAGGATTAATGCTTTTCTTAATCTTAGCCAGTCTAGTTTTATCCTATTTCAGTTTCGGTAGGTATCCTATAATACCGTTCCCAGAAGATCTAATACCCGTCACAGCTCTAGGGCTTGCATTTCATTACTCAGCTATTAAAAATAGTCTTGGAGAAGAGGAAATAAGAGAAATAATAAAAAGGACAACTGAAGGATTAATATAAAAATATTTCAAGGTTTAGATTATGTTCTTCTTAAAGTTTATACCAAATATGAAAGGGAAGCCTTTACTAGAAGGGCTAGAAACACCAGAGTAACATTTTATTTACTAGTCTCATCTAGCGATTTGCCTGTAGTGGCTTTAGTAAATAGTAATAATATTCCGCCAACTATCATCATCACAGCTAATATAAGCATGGTATTGAAGAATCCATACTTAGCTGAAACCGTTAGGATTATTATTGGCATAAATGCTAATAACAAGTGTGCTATTCCGTCAGTAAAAGCAAACGCAGTTGCCCTGACTTCCGTAGGGAAGTGCTCTACTGTAAGCAGGTACGTATAAGGAAATATGAATGCACCCAGTGAAGATAATGATGCTAAAGAGACATAAATTAAAATAGCATTATATAACGTGCCTAAAAGAGCCATGAAAATACCAGTTAATAACGCTGCAAGAGTCGCTAGGTACTTTCTTTGAGTTTTTTCCGCAGTAAGTGCTGAAATGACATAGAATACAAATGCTACACTACCAGAAACTACAAAGAACCTTAATGTTGAAGCCAATGTGTAGCCGTGTTCTGTCAATATTGTAGGTACCGTTATTCCTTCACCATCAAAGGCAGAATAGAACATGATCCATGATATTAAAAATATAAGAAAATATTTTAGATGACTCTTATCTACTAAAATCTTTAAATTAGCTAAAGGTGATGATTTGTGAGAATTATTATAATTAGAAGGTATTAAAGGTATTAATGGTTCTTGAATATTTATATGAAGTTTTTCTAGAGTTAACTTAGCTTTGTCTAATTTTCCTTTTTTCTCTAGCCATCTAGGAGACTCTGGTAAATCTTTTCTTAAAACCGCAAAAGTTATGCCAACGATGCCTCCTAGTATAAATACTAAACGCCAGCCTATATTTGGGATTGGAGCAAGCAAGTAAGATACGACAGTAACTACTAATGCTCCTAGTGCTATACCTATCGATGACGAGTAAGAAATTATTTTGCCTCTAGAATGTTTAGGTGACATTTCTGCCAAATAAGTTATAACTGAATTAAAATCTACGTAAGTCCCCCAACCTACAAAGAACCTTGTTATAATTAGCATAAGGATATTTACTGACAATGCTGATAAAATCGTTGATATTGAATATGTAACTAATCCTATGATTAACATAAACTTTCTGCCAAAATTATCCGATAGATATCCACCGCTTAGCTCACCTATAACACCACCTATAAATGTACTAGTTAAAGCTAGTGATGCCAATGTTGAGGATATCTTAAAAGTACTAATTATTGCTGGAAGTACGTAACTTAAATCAAATAGATCGTACTCAACAAAAAAGTAACTTGCACTAATTACCATAAATAACCATGTCGAAATAGGCATTTTTTGTAAATTATCCATGATTTCAGAGACGGACCTATTAGCATTATTATTCATAAATAATAATATTTCTTCACATTTTTAAACTTTTCTATTTATCACATTTATTTTATCGTTAATTCTTCTAAATTATCTGGAAATTTAGTAAGCAATTCTATTCCATTTTCTCTTACTAAGACTGTATCAGAATGTCTGTACCCTCCTAAGCCTGGAACGTATATTCCTGGCTCTACAGAGAATACCATGCCCGGTAGGAATTTACCATCATATCCTATGTCAATAAATGGTCTTTCGTGAACTTCTATACCTAATCCATGGCCTACGTGATGGCGTAAGTACTCTTGAACCCCTAGTTCTTTTGCTTTTTCTCTAACAGCTTTATCTACATCTTTTATATTACCATAAGGTTCAATAGCATTTAGAGCAGTTTCTCTTAATTTCATCATTTTCTCGTACATACTTTTATGAGCATCATTAGCATATTTTACAAATAGAGTCCTTTCTAATTCTGCAGAATATCCTCCTATATCTGGTCCAGATCCTATGCCTAAAATGTCACCTTCCTTTATTCTCCTATAAGTTGATAATACGTGAGGAAATGCGGAGTACTCACCTACTTGGCCTCTGAAACCTACTACTAATGGATAAATAGACTTAATTGGTTTATAATCTTCTCCAAAGTATTCTTTAATTTTCTTACTAGCTTCTAAGCTGGCCTCAAAAGAGATCTCCCAATCATATTTCCCAGGTTTAATGTAATTCATTGCAATTTCAATTGCCTTAGAAGCCCAATAACCACTCATTTTAATTAAATTAATTTCCTCTTCTCCTTTTATAATTCTCATTTCTTCAATAAGGTCTTTAATTGAAGTAATTTCTATTCCATTTTTACTCAGTATTTCTGACAATAATGGACCATAGTATCCCCAATAAGACGGAGCCCCAGCTAAATTATCCATTCCGAGCCTCTTTATATTGTATTCTTTAGCTAAGTCTAAAATTGTATCTCTAATAAATAATATAACGTGAGGCTCTCCTGGAAAATCGAAATAGAAGTATTTTCTTCCTATAATTTTATTCATTGTCTCAATATGATCTTTTTCAAGTAATGGTGATATAAGAGTGATTTCACCATCTTTTGGTATAACTAATACAAATGGCCTTTCTGTAGATAAAATGTATAGATTCGTTAAATAAAATATATTTGATAAATTAGTTAGATAAATAGCATCTAAATTTAGTTCTGTCATTTTCTTTCTGAGATTATTGAGCCTATTCCATAATTCGTTTTCACTAATTCTAGGTATCATGAAAATTGATCTAATTGGAAGTATATAAATTTTTATACCTTACCTATTAATTTTGGTATAACATGTATTTAGGCTAGCGTATAATAATATTGTCAATAAATATCATTTTATGTATTATAATAAAGATTTTTATTATAGAAAATAGGAAAAATATTAACGCGATAAGGAAGGCAGTGAAGGAATTAAACTATACATACATGGAAATACCTAGTAAGGCAGTATATGACTCTCAAATAATGCCTAAAATAACTAAAAAATAGGGATATTTGTACCCAGCAAAGTAGGAATTAGTCATCCGCCAGAAGCGTGGACTGACTTTAAAGACGCTTATAGAGGTATGCAAGTACTAAAGCAGAGCGTTGTTAATTTAGATCAATATATATCCTCTTCAACTCATTAATTTCAAGCTCAAAAGTTCAAACTCTTAGTTAAGTAAATTAATAACCCTATGATAACTCTGCCATCTTTAACTTTCGGGAAATTGAATTACTCTATTATTTTATGTTATTACTATCATTTCTAAGTGTCAATAGTTAGAATCCGTATTAAAATTTATATAATATATAGATTTATATATAAAAAATATTATACTTTAGTTTATGTTATTTTTATTACTCTGGTTTGCCTCTTCTTCTAATTATGGTGAATACAACTGCTACTGCTATTATTACTACCAAAATTCCTCCAACTATTGGTATTATACTAGATTTAGTTGCAACTGGCGGAGGAACGGTAGTCGTAGAAGGAGTTGGCTTTACATATGTAGGCAAGTGTGGAGTAACGCCTGGCGGTACTATATATCCCATTAGCAAACCTATTACTGGCCCCATATATTCAAAGTCATATGCTATAAATGGGAATAAGATCGTAGATATAAAGGTTTGATTATGAGTAGATAATATAGCATTCCAGTTTGCTTCATAAGGATTAAGCTCTACTGGTTCTACTTTTTGTACATCAGCAATAGCTGGTAACCAGTAGTTGTACCATGCCATAAGCTTTTCTGTATCATTTATATACTGAGGAGAACCATATTGTAGAGTATGCATTTGAATGACTATTTGTGATACATTTATTGTATAATTTTCACCATTATAGATATACCATGTTGGTTTTGATAAATTAAACGGAGGTTGTGGTATTATGCTGGCTATTCTCCACGCATCTATAGTATCTGTAAATGGTGTAAAGAACGGTGCTGCTTCAAAATCTCCACTGAAGAACTCTGAATAAAAGTCGGACGTAGATAATTCATAAACCTGCGCTTTTATACCGAAAGCGTTTAACTGCGTAGCAAATTCTTGTGATAGTGCTACAAAATCTGTAAATCCTGATGGTGCTATAATACTTATTGTTAACTGAGATCCGTTTGGTAGGACCCAATAACCATTTACTTTTTTAAATCCCGCTTCTTCTAGCAACTGGGTAGCCTTTTGTAAATTATATGAATAATTATTAAGACCTTGGAAAAACGATGAGGGAAGCATTTTCTGGAACTCTGGTAAGAAACCTGATGGAATTCCAGCAAAATTAGTTGGACCAGATATGTAATCTGGTGCATATGCCTCAGCAAGCTCAGTAGTGTTTATGGCATAATATAAAGCTTGTCTTACTATTGGATTATTAAATGGATATATTTGAGGATTAAGATAAAATCCTACGCCACCATAGGTACATGCCATGTATATTATATATCCCTCAGATTTTATTGTTTCATATATGCTATATGGTATTGCAGTAACACAGTAGCCTAATATACCGTCTTCTAAAAAGTTATAAGTTTGAGTATTACCGCTTGACCAGTAAGTTATCATTTTAGGATAGTATTTTATAGATGAGTTAGGAAATGCCTGCTCAAAATATGGATTTGCTACCCAGCACATTAGTTCGTCGTTAATACTAGACACGTTAGGGAAGTAAAATCCATTACTTGTAGGAGTTACATTTAGAGATTGTATATAGCTGGTTAGGTTGCTTAGATAACTGCTTAATGCTAAATTTGACGTATTTAGAGTTGCCAGTATTTTAGCATATTTACCAAATTGAAAATATGGAGCTCCTATATAAGATGCTAAGACTACAGCTGCCGTTCTATCCAAGTTTTTCCAATAAATTCCTTTAAACCAAAACGCTACAGTATAGTTATTTATTACAGTCACATTATATAATCCATAGTTTGAGTACCATCCGAATAATCTTATTCCTATCATATAAGTAGTCCATACGTCCCAAGCAGTAAATGGTTTTGGTCCGTTTACTGTATCCCAGTAATATGGATGTCTAAGTGTTACTATTAGTTCATTTCCATTCCACGTCCAGTTAGTTGCTAAGATGGGTATGAACTGATGATCATTATGCACATAAACAGCCAATGGTAAGTATTGGAAGAATCCTAAAACTAAATTAGTAGGTGACCAGAAATTCCAATATACTCCCCCAGGAGTCGGAGGAGCTTCGGGTGCCCAAACCCACGTGCCATTAGATATCTTATCCGTAAGTGCGGAATGCGTTACTATATTAAACCCATTAGTAGTAGGTAGATAAAATCCCAGTAGCATTATAATTACTAAAATCGAGGCATATAATCTACTTTTTTTATATAACATTTTCACTTCTCACGAGTTAATGCTCTATAAATTTATTTTTAAAAGTTATTTTAAAAGGTCATTATATAGTACTTATATTTTTGTATTTTATTCTTTAGTGATATATTTGTATTAATACTATCTATACTATAGTTTTGAGATATAATTGATGTCTATACCGTCTTTTCCATAAAATACTCATAAATTTTAAGAGGAAGTCACTTTAATCTCTAAGCTTATTTATTAGATAAGTTTATATAGTATCAATTATTAAACTTTATTTTATATAATTAAAATATAATATATTTCTATAGCATTTCAGACATATTTCTTTACGAAAAGGTTTTATATTAAATTTATTTTACCATTATCTATGAAAGTTAAGAGAAGGGATTTTATAAAATTGCTAGGATCTAGTATTGTATCTGTTGCATTATTAGATAAATTGCCCTCCTCTATTATTTCTAGGTCACAAGTAATATGTACACCTTGCTCATGGCAGTACGGAATTGAGAGCCCGCAACCCAATAAGACTATTTATGGCGGATTTATAATAATCAAAACTCCGAAAAAATTAGAGGACTTAGATTGCTTAATTGTTATATGGCCTTCATTAACTACTTCTACTGGATATTTTTATCAAGTATCTTTAGGATATCATCCAGAATGGGGCTGGCATGTTTCCGCTGGTTCAACTAATCCACAGTTATTCTGTGGATTAAGTTGCGGGCCTTTTGCTGTAAATAACGAGCTTTTCAGACCAAAACCAGATAGCTTATATGAACTAGGAATAAGATTAATTCCTAAAGAAGATACAAATGAAGTTTGGCTATATGTAGTTGATTGGCAAACCAAAATATTATATACAATATTTAAATTAACTGATCCAGGTACAGTTGCTACACCGATTGGAGGCATTTTAGAAGGTTTTACAAAAAGTGAAGAAGCTTTATCCAATATAAGTGGAGATAACGCATTTGAAATCATTACAGCAAATTGGTTAATAACTCCTTGGAGTTCCGAACTATGGCCTCATGGATACGTTTACGGTCCTACTCCTCAAACATGCACTCCTACTAATAACGGGTTTAGCGGGTACGAGAGTGTACCATCATCGATTCAAATAAAGCCTCTGAAACCTGGTAAAATAGTAATAGGAGCCAATGTTGGAGGCCAGCAATATGGAAGTGGTTATCAGCTATGGTAAAATATAAGCTCGTTTTGATCTCTTTAATTTTAATGATATTAGCCATATTCCCTTACTTGCCTACATCCATTATTAAAGCTCAGCAACCATATAATATAACAACAATAACAGTCACTGTAACTATAATATCTACTACTACCATAACAGAGTACGTGACTTCGTATATAACTTCGATTCATACTGTGTTATCTACATCTATTATAACTAAGACTATAGTTCATACAGTGCCATACAATTTGCCCGAGACTGTTATAATAATAATTCTCGTAACAATAATAATATATCTGCTAATACGTAGGAAATAGTAGTTAGGTTAAAATAATATGATATCAAGATAGGAATACGTGGCAAGAATATCCAATATCATAAAACTGATTATATTTCTTACTTTAGCAAAGCTTCTGGTATTTCTTCCAATATATTTTATTTCTGGTTCAAATTTCTTTTACTTGATAACTACTAAATGGGATTCTATACTTTTTGAAACAATAGCAGAATATGGTTATATAAAACCTTGCTTATTTGCGTTTCCACCTATATACCCTTTGCTTATCAAGCTGATGTATAATATTTTCAATAGCTACTGCATTAGTGCTTTTTTAGTTACAAATATATTCGGATATTTGTTTCCAATAATAGTATATAAAACATTCAATTATAAAACTTCATTACTTTTAGAGCTATTTCCGGTTTATATAATCTATTCTACACTTCCTTATTCGGATGTTATCTATTTAACTGCGGTTTCATTGACTTTTTACTTTTTAAAGAAGGAGAAGATCTTGCCGGCATCAATTGCAATGGGCTTTGCCATAGCAACATTTTATAGTATAGCTTGGACTCTACCCTCATTTATTATTAAACTTAAAAAATCATTCTTAAAATTTATTATTATTCCGTTATTATCTGGATTTTCTATATTTGTGTGGTATTATTTATCTACTGGTGATCCATTCTATTATTTTAAACTAGAAAAAATAATTTGGGGAGTGAAATTAGTTACACCACTATGTCAAATTAATTGGCTACTTAATGGCTGGTTTACTACTCAAAACTGGACTATACTCTCCTTAAGCTTAAGCCCAATTGACTGGCTAGTTAGAAATTTAGGTTTTGAAATTTTCTTTATTATATTAACTATAAATATAATAAGGCTTCGCGATGATAATAAGTGGTTATACTTCACTTATTCCATTTTAGCAATATCTCCATTACTTTTTATAATCGGTACACCTGCCATTTCGATACCAAGAATATTACTTTCAGCTTTTCCATCATTTTATTCATTAAAAATTGAAGGTATTTGGCTAATATTATATATAATAATTTCAATAATACTGACACCACTATTTGTATTATGGCAAATTTATGCCTTTTTCTCTTAATCTCTTCTTCTATCTTTATATTCTAAATAAATAAAAAAAACTAATGCAGGAATTATGATTAATAGATCTAATATATCTATACCATAAAAACCAGCAAATACGATTGAAAATAAGGTCATCAGAAGGAGAATAATTAATAAAGTTATTACTAAAGAGATAATGCCCATGTAATCACCTAAATGGGTCAAGGTACGACTCTAGTAATAATTTAGTATACTCATTTTTTGGCGATTTTATTATCTCTTCTGCATACCCTTCTTCAATAATTTTTCCATCATACATAACTATTATTCTACCTCTATCTTCAGAAAAATATTTAGCTATTCCTATATCGTGGGTAATGAGAATTATAGAAATGTTATAAGTTTCCCTTATTTCCTTAAGTAGATTAATTATGTCTATTCTGAGACTAGCATCAAGCATAGAAACTACTTCATCAGCGAACAATATTTTAGGCTTTAATAGGAGTGCTCTAGCTAGTGCAGCCCTTTGCAATTGACCTCCACTTAACTGGTGAGGATATTTAGTTTTAATAGACTCGTCTAGTCCTACCATTTGCAGATATTTATCTATTAAATTATCTGCCTCGTTACCCTTAGCTAGCTTATATTCCGATATTACTGTTTTGAAAGAATCACTCACTTTCCTAAATGGATTAAATGCTGAGTATGGATTCTGCATTATGTATTGTACACTTCTTCTAAATTCCTTATACTCTTTTCCTTTCAACTTGTATACATTTTTACCGTTATAAAGTACATTACCTTTATTGGGTTTTTGAACTCCTGCTAGGACTAAACTTAATGTAGTTTTTCCAGAGCCGCTTTCACCTATAATAGATATATTTTCATTATTAGATATATTAACTGATACATTATTTAATGCAATTTTTTCTCCTTTTTTAGTCTTAAAAATTACAGTAATATCTTTTCCTTCAAGTATATACACTTTTCTCAACCTCAAAAGGCTTGTTGCACAGAACTTCGTGATCATTAATTCTCATATTAGGTGGGAATTCTTCACTACATATGGTAGTAGCAAAAGGACATCTTGAATAGAAAGGACAACCATGATTCCTATTAATATTATGCTTAACCATGAATTTTTCTCTAATCTTTATAAGTTTATTTTTACTACTTAAGCTGATGACGCTACTTAATAGATATAACGTGTACGGATGAAGGGGATGATTTATTATCACTTCTTTACTACCACGTTCTACTATGTGCCCATTATATAACACAATTATCTCATCAGCAACGTAACTTGCAACAGAGATATCGTGAGTAGAAACCAGAAAAGTTATATTTAGCTCATTATTGATCTTTTTTAACAAGTCTAAAATTTTCTTCTGTGTTATTACATCTAATGCTGAAGTAGGTTCGTCTGCAACTGTAAGTAAAGGCCTTAAAAATATCGCGAGTGCTATTACAACTCTTTGCTTCATGCCTCCTGAGAGTTCAAAGGGATAGTAGTTTAGAATTTTTTCATCCAATCCTATTTGAGGCAAAATTTCTTTAGCACTATTTAACGCAACCTCTTTAGGTATATTATAAGCCGCCGCTGTATCAATAAAGTGAGACCTTATCTTCCGCAGAGGCGATAATACGCTCATTGCATTTTGAGGAATATAGGAAATAAGTCTCCATCTATTAGTTCTAAATTTTTTGCTATATTTTCCGTTTTCCATAATTTTCTCGTTATTAAATATTATTTTACCACTTGTTCTAGCGTTCTGAGGTAAGAAGCCTAATATTGCAGACAATAATGTAGTTTTTCCAGAGCCGCTTTCACCTATAATTGCTGTTATACTAGATCTTTTAATTCCAAAGCTAACGTTTTCTATACCTTTTACTATACTATCTTCAAGTCTATAATTTACTGTCAAGTTTTGAACTTGTAAAATTTCATCTTCCACATAATTAAATCTAGTAAGCTTATATATAAACTATAATATGCACTACATATGGAATTGAAAAGATAAAGTTTCATATTAATTAATATTGTTCTCATAATTATGAATACATGAATCTTCAAAAAGTTTATATAAACGTAACATGGAGAATTATATTAGATATGAATGACTTCTTTAAGTGGATAATAAAAAGAATATTATTAGCTATAATTACAATATATGTTGTAATAACCGCAACATATATATTATTATATATATCTCCTGGAAATCCAGTGCAAATATATATAGATTCTCTATTGGCTAGAGGTTATTCTAAGGAATATGCTCTAATGAAAGCAAGGGAAGTTTTTGGAAATTATGTTAATCAAACCGCATTTCAAGCATATTTAAGTTATATAAATGGCTTGCTCCATGGAGATCTTGGGAGGTCATTAATATATCATGAGCCAGTAATTAAATTAATAGCATTGGAGGCGCCATATACGGTATTTCTTGTTTCGTCGTCATTAATTTTATCTTATGTAATTGGAGTATTAATAGGACTATTAACTGCAAAGTATTCTGGTGGAAAAATAGATAGTTTAATAACCATATTGTCGGCAGCATTTAATTCAATACCTAACTATATTGTTGCAATTATCCTTTTATTGTTCTTTGCTATATATAATAATTATTTCCCAATAAGTGGTTCATACGGAATAGGAGTTCACCCTGGTTTTAATTTACCTTTTATTATTAATATGCTAGATCATTATACACTTCCTATTTTATCTTTTTCAATACCAATGATACCTGGTTGGATATTAAGTATTAGATCTGCTGCTTTCTCAATTTCACAAGAAGATTATGTAAGATACGCTAAACTTAGGGGAGTTAAGAGCAGAACGATACTTCTAAGCTATATAGGTAAAACTGCAGTGATTCCATCGTTTACTAGATTGATGTATTCTTTTGGATTATTGCTAGGTTCAGCTACTTTCATAGAATCAATTTTCGGACTTTATGGAATAGGAAGTTTATATGCTACTGCGCTGACTAGTAAGGATTACCCACTTGCTATAGGGGTTCTATTAGTAATAGTCATAATTAGTATACTTGGTAATATATTAGCCGACATAATTTATGGAATATTAGATCCGAGGGTGAGGGTCGGTGAAGAATAAGTTCTTAATATCATTATACAGACTATTTAAATTAATTTATAGAAATAAGATTTTCTTTGTCGGTTTTTTAATATTTGTATTTTATATCCTAATGGGCACAGTAGGGTTATTGATAATACCCTACCCTTCTCCATCACTAGCTAACCCATTTAACGCCTTTCAACCCCCTTCCTTAAATCATTTCCCACTATATATATTTGGCACAGATTATGAAGGCGAACCGTTATTACCAGAGATTGTGTGGGGCACACCTTTTATACTAGAAGTTACTAGTATTGCATCTGTAATAACTATAGGTGTAGGTCTAATCTTAGGATTATTGGCTGGCTTTATGGGAAGATTCGTAGATTTAGCGTTAAATGCTCTTTTTGAAATAGTACTAACACTTCCTGGATTTCCAATAACGTTAATTTTAGCCACAATAATTCATACTAGTAATCCATTAATATTAGCAGGCATTTTAAGTATGTTTTCCTGGGCTGGTCTTGCTAAGGCTATAAGAGGTTTTACATATTCTCTAAAGAAGCAAGAATACATTACCATGGCAAAAATTCTTGGGCTGAGCAAGATTAGGATATTGAAAGAGATTATTTATCCAATGAGTTCATATATTTTAGTACATCTATTTCAAGATATGATGTTTTACGTATTTGGTTTAGTAGCACTTTATACTTTTGGCTTTCTACCGTTATCTAATAACAATTGGGGTGTAATATTAAATTTTGCAATAAGCATAGGAGGCGCGATATATTCGCCTTTAGGTTTTTGGAATTTAATAATACCTGTGATAATTATAATAATTTATGAAATAGGCTTAATGATGATGTCAATAGGCTTAGGAAAACTTGTGGACCCAAGACTTAGAGAGTACTAATAAGTTCCTAAGAGATATACACCAGATTGAACCTTTAAAATTCTTATAAACGGTTTGTTAATTATTCTATCTGGAGACGATAATAATGTTTGATAGTTATTTATATCGGATGTTCTTGAGAAATAGAATTTTAAACCTTTAAGCTTACAGCTCATTGTAAAAATATATGTAGGGTATTTAATCCAAATTCCTGAATATAAAATTTTATTGGTAATATTAATATTGGAGGCATAAACTTTTTTTCTGATATTAAAAAATTGGCCATCTATTGTTATTTTTACGCCTTCTTCAACTATTTTACTTCTTGACACTACACCCATTGGTGGAATTAACTCTATCTCTACTTCATTTTTAGACATTATTATTCCTTTTAGTCTTAACTCGACATAATTTTGATTTTCTATCATGGATGCACTATAAAATATTACCGGATACTTATCATAAATTGTAATATACCTTAGAGAAGTTCTCTTTGCTACTCCAGTATCTAAAAGAAATCTAACAAACTTCTTATCCAATTGCCTATCAGTAAGAATAATCATATTCTTTTCCCTTAATTATAAAGAAATACCCTACTTTTGGTTCTAAACTAGTCTTAATCATAATACTATTCAAATTACATATCTTTATATAATCCTTGACAACGATAAACTCCTTAGGTAATTCACCTGGGGTGTAATTTTTACTTTTTATCAAATCGACATCCAAGTTAATGATAGGTAATTGAAATGTGGCCATATATTTCTCTACTGGATAATTTGAATTTTCAATAAAATACAATTTTCTGTTTTTTATAAGTTCTGCCAGATTTCTGAGCCCGTTGTCGTAAATAATAAGTTCTACATCTGTTGTAATTTTGCTCTTTGGTTTAAACGGTTTCTCCATTTCCGAGTATATATAAAAATGAAGTTTATTACCGAATTTTCTTACTTCTATATTGCTTGAAACAACATTATTATCTGTTGATCTGACTTTAATTTTATAGTATATAATGCTTGCATCATCAGAAAATATGAGCCTTGTATCAGAATATCCGGTAATATTAGATGAGCCAACATTTTTATAATGAGTGAATGTATGCCTTTCATATAAGTATGAGCCTCGAATCTCGTAATGATTCTTCATAGAAGTTATTATTCCAGCATAATCTTTCTCACCTAATAGCATAAGAAAGAGTTAGCTTATCTACTATAAAAACATTATTCAACTGGTTTTAAGCGTTATAATTTCATAGTTATTATATTCTATCTCAATCTCATTTCTGGATATTTTTATTTTCCTTTTAATTTTATCTGATTCTAATAAATCTGTGGAAATCACATACTTGGGCTCATACCAAAGCCTTATTTTTGCCTTACCTTTTTCATTATAAATATTATAAAGTCTAATTATTATACCATCTCTATCTTCAGCCGGTTTTATTGCCTCTACTATTAAATCAGAAGCTAAGAAGCTCATTGAACCGCCTTTACCCTTTGTTACCCAGATTGGATAGGTTAATTCATAAGCCCTCTTAAATGTCTGGGCTTTTTTCCAATCACCTAAATGCGGATAAATATATATTTTAAAGCTATTTTCTTCTAGATCAGATTCATAATCCGGATATAATGGTGTTTTGATAAGAGAAATTCCTACACTACTAAATTCTACTGTAGAGCCCTGTTTAGTATCAGAAATTATTGTAACTCCATAATTATCTTCAGATAAATCTAACCATTTATTAAATGGCACCTCAAACTTTGCTTTATCTAAGCTAGTATTTCTTAACGTGCTTCTATTTATTACTCCATAGGGTATCTCAAAAGTTGCATTATCTGTATTTAAATTGAAATAAAACCATTCCTTAATTAATAACTCTCTATCATAAGCTTTCATATTATATCTTAACTCTATTCTACGATCCTTAGCATAAAGGCAAACACGTTTAGAAAAATCTGTATTTCTAAACTTATAATTAAATTTTATACAAGCTCTTAACGGGCCATCCTCTACTATCTCATGCGAATTAGCTTTGATTTTAAAACTTGTATTCTTAAAGGAAGGTTCAATATCCCACGCGTCCCAAACCGGTATATTCTCATATGCAGTTATTTCACTAGGTTTGCTTAATAGTTCTCTTTCAACTTCCTTATCATAAATTGATATAATATCGCCATCATTATTTAAAGAAACCTTTAGAATACTATTTTCTAACGTTAGGTCATTTATTCTTACTTTATCATCAACTCTCTCTGGATTACATTCTGAATAGCCAATAGAAGGTATTTTAATCCTAGCTAAATAGCCTTCGTCCGTTTTTTGACTATTGGGTAATTCAAAAGGTGATATTACATAATCTTCTCTATCCCAAGAAAGAGAATTAAAAGCTATTATTTTATCTCCTCCACCAGATATTTTCCTTAAAGAATTTAATATTATTTCCTCACATTTTTGAATTATATTCTCTAGTTCTTTATAAACCTCATTGTAAACTTCTTTTATTGCTGAACCTGGTAAAATATCATGAAATTCGGACTTCAACAAATTTAACCATAAAGGTTTTAAATCAACTTTTTCTCCAGCTATAGTACTCCATAATTCTGCTTCTCTTAAATATATTTCCGCCTTTCTATGTAAATACTTCATTTTAGAATGAGAAGTATAAACTCCTCTATGTGCTTCTAAATATATTTCTCCCTTCCAGATTTCCTTTGGCTCGTACTTTGGAATTTCCTTTAAGTTTACCTTTGGTAATATAGGTAGGTAATTTATCGCCTCTGCTCTAATTAGCATTTCCTCTGTCGGCCCTCCACCCCCATCACCGTAACCATACGAGTATAACATTGGTTGATCTTTATCTTTCCAGTTATTCCACTGCTCATAAATTGAATCTATACTAAAGTCTGAATTATAACCACCCTTGCCATTACCAAATGCTATCGCAGTAACAGAAGATCCGTCAATGCCAACCCAGTTAAAAACTGAGTAAGGAAACTTATTTGTGTCATTCCAAAAAACCTTATGAGTAGCAAAATATTTGATACCAGATAATCTCATTATCTGAGGTAATTGGGCAGAAAATCCGAAAGAATCAGGCAACCACAAAACTTCGGCAAATCTACCAAAATTCTCAAAAAAGAACCTTTGGGAATACAAAAGCTGCCTAACTAAAGACTCCCCAGAAGGTAGATTTGTATCAAACTCTACCCAACCAGCACCTAAAATCCATTTACCTTCAGCAACTTTTCTCTTGATATAATTGAACAATTCGGGAAAATTATCCTTTATCCAGGAATAATACAAGGCTGAACTCTGAATAAATTGAAAATCATACTTTGACATAAGTGTAAGTACAGTAGAAAAACTCCTTAATATTTTCCTTTTAGTTTCATCAAACGTCCATAACCATGCGGCATCGATATGAGCGTGGGCGATACCGTAAATTTTACCAAATTTTCCTAGGCCTAGATTAGATAGTTCGTTCCTTAAATACTCTAAAGCATATAGGTATTTACTATCATTAAATCCTCCCTCTTCATATTTCATATCATTAGAAAAATATAGGAAATGCCTAGGAAAATCCTTCCAAACAGCAGAAGCTACAAGTAGTTGAGATCTAGATACAGAAGTGAAAGGAACTAGTGATAAAGTATTGCTCAAGATTTCCAAAAGCTTGTCTCTATAAATATATTTACTTGCTTCTAAAACAGTAACGCAATAAGTCCATAATTTATACGCGTTATATAATTTGTTTACAAATGCTATTTTCCCTTTATACTCAGAATCTAATGTAAGTTCGTTAATACCAGATGGAATAGGAACTTCCTTATGTGCACTGTCTACTTCGAAGTATGGCTGATTATTTATTAGCACTTGAATAGCTTCATTATTATCAAGAAATACTATGTAATTTCCACTAAGGACATGAATCGCTTTGCCATTAATTTCAGTTATCTTAATATTTCTATATGAATTTGCCAATAAAAAACCTAGTCTTAGACGTATTTCTATCTCATTTAACATAAATTAAAAGATAATTCAAGGTATATAACTTTTATATTTAAAGGAATTTTTGGTATGTTCTAATTCAGTAATCTCATTAGATATTCTATTATAATAATATTATATTATATTCTTTATAATATTCTATGCTCTCTTTTGCATATTTAGATTACCAAGCTTCCACAAATCCGCTGTTCGGCTTTATGCAGAGTAATGGATCAATTAATGTCATAACGCTAATGTTTGCAATTATACTCATTATAGGTGGCATTTTAACATATATGATAACATATTTAAGAAATAAAAAAGAGAAATGGATATAAACATGGTTTATAAAGAAATTCCTCCAGAATGAACCAGCTTACCATTACTTATAACTAAGCGAGCAGGAGATGATTTTCTTACAGCATCAATAGGGGATTTAGCATCCAGAATAACCAAGTTAGCTGGCATATTTTCTGCCATTCCATATTTTTCCAATTGTAATGCTTTTGCTCCATTATATGTAGCCATATAAAATAATTTCTCAATTTGAGTTGGAAAGAACATGTAATCTGATATTGCAAGAGTAAATATCGCGTGTAGCATGTCTCCTATTCCCAGCGGGTTAAAGTGATTTTGAATGTCGTTATGGCCTATTGCTACGTTTATCCCGTGTTCAAGTAATTCGTTAACCCTTGGTAATCCTCTCTTTTTGGGATAATTCTCAAAAGAGCCGGACTCCTCTAATTCAGTTATTGGTGCTACTATAACGTTTACATCCGCGTTCTTCATCCATTTCATTAATCTTTCAGCGTAGTCTTGATTATAGGAGTGAAGTGAAACTAAATGGCTTAGGGAAACTCCTTTGATTCCTCTTTTTAAAGCTTCTGATACTATTATTTCGCTAACTCTCGAATTAGGATCATCAGAGTAATCTGCGTGGAAATCCAGTTTTAATTTATTTTCTATAGCAGCATCAAATAGGAATTTTATTAATCTTTTTCTATCCTCTAATGATGGTTGCAAATGCGGTTCCGCTCCCAATCCGTCAACGCTTACTTCAATTGCTTTATATATAAGCTCCTTACTATCCTCATCAAAGTAATTTTCACTCTCAAAGAACCCTATTATTTGGAGATGGATTAGATTGTTGTATTCCTTCTTTAATTTATTAGCTATTTTAAGCCTTTCCAAACCTTTTTTACCATTAATTCTTATGTGCGTTCTCACAAATAATGATCCATTTAATAAATAATATTCAATTGATTTCTTTGACAGACTATAAATCTGATCTACCGATAAATTCTCTTTACATTCTACTAGCCTCTCTAATACCTCGATGAATTTTGTACTTTCAACTGGTTCACATACGTCTAATAAAAAATTGCTATCAATGTGTGCATGAGAATCAACAAAACCTGGAATTACTAATCTACCTTCTAAATCTTTCCCTAGCTTTTTATCATAGTATACCTTTGATATTATATTCTCATTAATTTCAATTGATATAGTCCTACCATCAATAGTCTTTAGGTTACCTAATATCATTAAAATATTAAATTCAAGAACACATTAAAACTTAACTTTTAGACTAAATATCTTGCGATATCAAAAATTTATCCTTATTACTGCGGTCAAGAGCTTGTCAATATACATGGATGAAAATAAGATAGAAACTAAATGTAAATTTTAATAATTATTAATTATTTTACTATCTAAAACTTCTAATTTACCTTGTTTTATCACGTGAGTCACTTTAGCTACATCCTTAATATTTTCTAAAGGATTCCCGTCTATAACTATTATGTCAGCATCTTTTCCTTCATCAATTAAACCAGAATTTAATCCCAATGCTTCAGCAGAGTTATACGTTGCAGCTCTTAAGGCTTCCTCATTAGATAAACCGCCCACTTCAGTTAGAAGTAATATCTCAGTCCAATTTTTACCTATATCGTAATCTTCCAAACCGGTCTCAAAGCCCATGTCAGTACCGGTTATAATAGTTATTCCTAGCTCTTTTGCCTTTCTCAATACTTTGTGCAAATTCTCTCTAACCTCAATAATTTTTTCCAATCCCCATTCGTCAACCCCTATTGTTTTGCCATATTTATATATAATTTCGGTAATGGTCAGCGTAGGCGTTAAGCTGATGTTTTTCTCTAGCATTAGCTTTAATGTGTCTTCTTTAAGTAAACTTCCGTGTTCCAATGTCTTTATTCCAGCCTCTATAGCAATTCTTGCTCCTTTATCTCCGTGAGCGTGAGCTGCAACGTAAGTTCCAGCTTTTTCTGCCTCATTAACTATTGCTCTTATTTCGTCAAAAGATAATTGTGGCATATCTGGTCGGTCTCTTTGAGACAATACTCCTCCAGTCGCAAATATTTTAATAAAATCGGACCCATCCCTTAATACTTTTCTGGCTGCATGAATACACGACTCGGTCCCATCACATATTTCTGAAAATCCTAGAGAAATCGAAAATTCTAAAGGTATATCATGGCTGAACTCTCCGTGACCGAAGGTTTGAGTTATTGGCTTCCCTGATGCTATAATTTTAGGTCCTTTTATATATCCTTCATTGACAGCTCTTTTTAAAGAGATACTTATAGGTTCTCCGCAATCCCTCACCGTGGTGAATCCAGCCAATAGTAGTTTCTCTAACCATTTAGTAGCTCTTAGTGCCCTATATTCTGGTTTTTCAAACATAATTTTTAATAAACTACCACCCTTAAGCCCCGATATGTGCATATGCGCATCTATTAAACCTGGCATTACTAACATATCTTTAGCATCTATTTCTTGTTTTGCATTAAGATCCTCTTTAGAAACTTTAGATATCTTACCATTAGTTATATAAATATTCATTTTACCTATGAGCTCTGTACCGGTAAATACGTTCCCGTTTTTTATTGCAATGTCATATTGCATAATTATAACCACTTTTACATGCTTATATATATTTTTTATATTTTAAGTAATTGGTAAGGAATTGATGATAAATATTTAAATTTAGGTCAATTTTATATTATACGATCTGTTATGAGGAATGGCGAATCGGTTAAGAATTTAGTTCGAAAAAATAGAAAATTTTATATATTAATGATAATTCTTGCATTAATACCTTGGTTTCTTGAAGCCTATGATTCGGAATTATACTTTTTCGCTTCTCCGTACATAATAAATACGCTTAAGATAAGCCAGTCATATATAGGCATAACTGCCTCAGTATTTGCAATAGGTATAGCAGTTTTTAGCATGGTAGGAGGATATTTGTTTGATAAAATATCACCCAAATACGTTATAGTATCTGCAGTAGGGCTTTTTACAATATTTACTATATTAACTGGATACGTCTCAAATGGGATAGAACTAGTAATTTATAGGTTTTTAGTAGGCGTAGGAGTCGGAATCTTTCAACCAGCAACTGCGGCTTTTGCAGGAGATTTGCTAAATACTACAAGAGCTTTAAGAATTGGAGCTAATAGTGTTGCCTTTGGAATAGGGCTATTTGTAGCACCTTACGTAATATCGCCTTTCTTACCTAATTTTAGCTTGCCATTTTTAATCTCTGGAATTATGTCAATAATAAGCTTGGCACTGTTCTTTTATTTCGTTCCAGTTAACTATAGGGAAGAGGTAAGAGAAAGGATAGATATTAGGAAAATTATAAATTTAAATACAATAATTCTAAGTATAATTATATTATCTTTTGGTATAGCTTTATTTGCATTCTTAGGGTATTATTCTGACTACTTATTATACGGCATAAATTTGAGCAAGTCTGAAGCTACAATAATAGCTTCAATGAACGGATTGGGAGAATTAGCTTTTCTACTTCCAATAGCTCTTCTAAGCGACAAGGTAAGTAGAAAAATAAGTTTAATCTTAAGTAGTGCAATATTGACTTTAGCGTCAATAGGATTATTTATAGGTTATACAGGATATTTACAAATGGTTTTACTTACTATCGCTTGGGGAGCAGGATACGGCGGTTTAATAGTCAGCGTAATATCCTTCTCACAAGATATAGTTCCAGACGAGGTAGTAGGCTCCGTTACCGGCTTCATGTTTCTCACTTTTAATATTGGAGCTATATTCGGCGCACCTTTAATGGGATTGCTTGTACAGAGCTATGGTTTTGAAAGAGCTGGCCTATTAGCTATAGCTCTTCCTAGTTTTATTTCTCTCCTATTAGCAGTAATTATTAGACATAAAAATGGTAAAAAAGATTAGTTTCTTTTTATTTTATTATTTTTCTATCCATTATCTTGCATAGTAATAAGTATGTTCCCAATAATATTAAAAACCCGGAAATCCATGAGGCTCTTTCATCAACTCAAGAATTAGTATTTTAGGTCCATAAAGTGGTTCGAACACTATTAAAAATGATATAAATATAATAAGAGTAATAATGGCGTTTATATTGAAACCTTTGTAGTAAGTGTATTCTCCAAGCTTTTTATATACATCTTCTACTTTTATGTTAAATTTTTTCAATATGGCGTAATCAGCTACTATTATTCCTGATATTGGGCCTAATAAGCCTGAAATATCATCTATCTACGTGCTAAAATAAACGTATGCTCCTTTCAAGTATAATGACCAAGCACCTATCATTATTCCAAGTAAAGTAACTATTATAGTTCCCTTATACCAGCTAAGCTTTGAAGGGAATGTATTGTTCAAATCATAAACTGGTGGAACCACGTTACTGAAAATATTAGTATTAAGCATCGTAAATGAATAAGCTAAGAGTATTAAAATTGCTATTAATGGCTCAGTAATGAATCTTACCACCAATAGGCTCGGGTCATATGTCACGCTGTTTGTTACTACCTTAGTTATTGCAGACATTATCGCGCCGTAAGCTACTACGAGAGTATAAAATATCGGTAAGCCTACTTGCCCTACTAACATATGCTTGAAAGATTTTCCGAACCTCATTATATCGGGCCAACTAATAATTTGTGTGGCGTGAATATTAGAAGTAAGAAATATGAGAAATATTGGAAGATCATTGAAGTTTATAGGTTTAAAAGATTGGTTAAAAGCTATACTTAACGCCTTAGGATAAAGGGAAACGAAATACAAAAAGGTTGCTGTTAGGGATATTATCGAAACTATCGGCATTGCATAACCTAACACTCTTAATGAAGGTGAAGCTTTAATTGGTTTAGATTTTTTGTTGCAATGGGCTTCTTCTGAGTTCAAACTTTCCTAATTACTGAGGCAACTGTAGGAATAGCACTAGAGATTGAAGGTAAAACTTATTTATTATCTAAGTATTCAGCGGTTACCCCTGAAATTCTAGTCTCAAATTTTCCTTGTCTATTCTGGGGAACGTTTATTATTATCATCGTGGTGCAAACCATAATTCTATTATTAGCTAATCCATGAAGGTATATAAGTACCCTATATTCCAAACCTTGTTCTGTCAAGCTGAGGCTCTGCTAATCCATATTTTACTGCACCGTGACTTTGTATAATTAATGGAATGAGAGTTATTAAATCACCTAAAAGAGAAATTAGTATCACTTGGATTATATTAAATCCGAAAAGAATCCCTACACTTCCTACCAACATTGAATTAGGTGCTGCTATACTAGCCCAAACTCCGAGTAAAGGTAAATATCCCCAGTTTTTAACTTTTGCTGGAGCTATATCTGGATTCCACAGTAATCTATCAAACTCGTTTTTCTTCTCCATATTTCATCTCACTTAAGAAAGTAATTTTCGTTTTTATATTTTATTTTCATTAACTTCTTCAAGTCTAAATCCAGTAGTCTTAGGAGTAAAAATTAACGTAAGTCCACCCATGATGAGTGCAGGAATCCATAAAATTCCCCAGACACTTATATTACCTAAACTGTTGGCTAATGGTAAAAGTGATAATAAGCCTAAAGCTCCTCCTAAATGTCCTATTCCGTCGGTTAGAGAATATCCAGTTGCTCTAGCAATTGTTGGAAAGTTATCAACGTCTAGGAGGTAGTACACGTTAAACCAGCCTACTCCTATAGTTTCAGCAACGAATGAACCTATAAAGAAGGTAGTGAAATTATGGCCTACAGCGCCTATTGACATTATTATTGCACCTATCATATAAAATAACGCATCTACTATTGCGAGCTTCCTTCTATCGTATCTATCTATAAAAAATCTCAGAATAATTGAACCTAATATTACTCCTAATCCAGATAATCCAAATAAGAATATTGCATAACTTAGCTGAGAAGACGAATAGCCTAAATTTGCTTTCAACCATGTAGGAGTTAATACTAGGAAAGGATAATCTATAAAGTAAAACCAGAAGGATAAAAGAAACAGCACTATAAGCCTTTTTAAATATATTGGTTTCAATAATATTTTTAAAGGGTTTTCTTTTGGTGGCTTATAATTCATTATAATTGGATCGGGTAATTTGTCAATTTTGTATCTTTTCATTGAAATTTCCTCCATAGTAGAGATAAGTTTTTCAGCTTCTTCAAGTTTTCCGTGAAATGCTAAAAATCTCAAACTTTCTGGTGCATATGCCCTTATTAGCAGTGCTCCTACTGCTAATATACCGCCTATCATGAAAACTATTCTCCAACCTATATTAGGTATAGTAGTTACTACTTCGGCTGCTATATATGGGCCTATACCGAGTCCAGCATAACCTGCTATAAACGCAATATTGGAATATATACCTCTCTTCTTTGCAGGCGACATCTCAGCTATGTATGTCATTACTAGAACTAGATCTGCACCTATTGCCATTCCAGTTATAAATCTAAATAATGACAACATAGGAAAATTAACAGAGAAAGCGTCACCAAAGCTTCCTATAGCTATGAGGAAAGAAGTAAAGACCATTGCTGGTTTCCTTCCTATTCTATCCGAAAGAAAGGAAAATATTGGAGCTCCAACAACGTATCCGAAAAGTCCTAAAGATGCAACTAATGACGCTTCTGAGTTAGAAGTTATAAATGGTATATAAGGTAATGCAAATCCCACATTTATTACGTCGTATAAAGTAATGAAGAAACTAAATCCCAAAGCCCAAAATATTATGTAACTTAATCCCCAGCCTGGTAACCTATCTAATCTAGCTATATATATTTCAAGGTTACCTTTAACAGATGCCATATAGTTTAGACATCTTATACTGTATTTAAATATTGAGATCGATCGAGTTGTACATTATACAAGAAATTTAAACAGAATAAGAGCACATTCTAAGACTAACAAAACTACGAAAACATTAACTTTAATATTCAATAGTCTCTTTCTTTCTTTGATTTAGAATGATATTGGATAAAATAGATAAAATTGTAAATGAATATAAGGAAGAAATTATAGATAACCTTAGGCAGCTAATTAAAATTCCAACAGAAAATCCTCCTGGTCTAAACTATAATGAATTTGTAACATATGCAAGTAAATGGTTAAGTTCGTTAGGTTATTCAACAGAAGTTATAAAAGTTCCAAATGCAGAGCTTCCAAAGTTAGCTAAACTAGGCTATGGCGATAGACCTAATTTAATAGCAACCACCGGTAAAGGTAAACTATCCATTGCATTTAATGGGCATTATGATGTAGTACCTGCAGGAGAAGGATGGTCAGTAAATCCTTATGATGCGGTAGTAATTAATGACAGAATATACGGAAGAGGAGCCTCTGACATGAAATCCGGGATAGTTGCACAAATATATTCTGTAGAAGTCCTAAAGAAGATAGTAAATGTCGATCAAGCTTTTAAAATAAGGCATTTTTTAGTTCCCGATGAAGAAACAGTAGGCAACGAAAACGCCGGAACATACTTTGTTATAAGGGAAGGATATTTATCAAAATCTAACACGGACTACGTAATTTTTACTGAACCCAGCGGCGTAGAGAACATATGTAATGGACATAGGGGATCTCTATGGGGGTTTATAAAAATCTTGGGAAAGAAGGCTCACGGAGGATCTCCCCAATTAGGTATAGACGCGATTAGAAAATCCACAGAAGTACTTACTCAGCTTTATTCCTTGCAAGATAAGTTATCTAACAAGAGGACTAAGTACAACATTATTCCTTCTAATGTGAAGAGCCCAAGTTTAATAGTAGGCCAAATTAAATGCGGTGACTGGGTTAACATGGTAGCAGACGAATGCACGTTCGGTTTCGTAAGGCGTCTAATTCCTGAGGAAAAATTGGAGAATGCAAGAAAGGAGATAATAAACATTCTAGAGAGTAAGAAGGCAAGAGACCCTGAATTTAAATATGAATACGACGAGTATTACGCCGTAGATACGATAGTTGAGGACACTAAAAACCCCTTGTACGAAAGTCTTAGTGAGGCTATAACTTCAGTTCTAAACGTTAAGCCTAAAATTGGACTACTTGCTGCGACTTTTGATATGAGGTTTACTCATTATGAGGGTATACCAGCGGTAAATTACGGTCCCGGAAAAATAGAACTTGCTCACGCTACAGATGAATATGTTAATATCGCAGACCTATTAAATTCAATTAAAGTCCTATCACTTACGTTATATTTGCTAGGTAAGAAATACGGAATGCTGAATTGAGGCATGTTAGTTGCTAGATAAACGTTTATAGCGGATTTTGCCGACTTAAATATATTTAATACTTACCGAAAATTCTATCATTACTTTTTATGTCATGCGTAAAAAACTTACGTGTAAAATTAAACTCTTTAATAATTGTTTGAAAAGAAAAACACATAAAATTTTTTATAAAGCATCAAAGAACTACATATGGAGACTTATAGGCTAAAGATAGGCGATATCAATAATTTAGCAATTGGATCTTCTTTACTTGGATCTGGAGGCGGAGGAGATCCTTATATTGGAGTTTCCATGCTAAAAAATGAACTTGAAAAAAGGAAGACCAATGTAGAAATAATAATTGGAATCAATGAGTTGAGTAAAAATGAGTATCTAGTATCTACTGCAATGATGGGGGCAACCACAATATCAATAGAAAAACCTCCAAACGGTAACGAAGTTTTAAGGGCGATAAGAACGTATATTAGCGTAACGGGCAAAAATATAAGTTATATAACTCCAGTAGAGGTAGGAGGAGAGAACTCCATTACTCCTTTAATTTCCTCTCTAAAGACTGGAATACCAGTACTAGATGGAGACGGAATGGGAAGGGCATTTCCAGAGTTACAAATGACTACGTTTTACATTTATGGTATAAGTCCTTCACCATTAGTGCTTGTTGACGAAAGAGATAATGTGTCCGTAATTTATGGAATAGATGGGTTATGGTCGGAAAGAATAGCTAGAGCTGTTACATTAAGGTATGGTGGAAGTTCATATGTAATATCTTACGGTATGAGCTTAAGGGACTACGCAACCTCATATATTCCCAATACTCTTAGTTTATCAATTAAAATAGGAGAACTACTTAACGAACATAAACTAGATGAGGTGCTAGATAAGCTTCACGGAGTAATATTGTTCAAGGGTAAGATAGCTGACGTATGGAAGGGGTTAGATAAAGGATTCAGTAAAGGTTATGTATTAATAGAGGGATTAGACGAGTATAAAAATATGAATTTACGTATACATTTTCAGAATGAATTTATTATTGCAATTATTAATGAGAGCGTTGTTACTTCTGCTCCGGATATAATAAGCTTACTTGACTTATTTAGTCTAAAGCCTATTACTACTGATAGAGTAAAGTACGGACAAAAAGTTATTGTAGTTGGCATTCCAGCACACGAAAAGCTCAAGACTGAAAAAGCATTAAAATATGTAGGACCTAAGGCATTTGGCTACGATATAGATTACTCTCCTTTGGCAAGTAAAAAGAAATTATTTCTTTAAGTTTTTAGATATTATGCTAAGTCCCTCAAAAACTATTGATGCTGCTAAAGTTGACGTTATCTCTGCTACATCATATGGAGGTGAAACTTCAACTACATCCATGCCTATAATATTTAATCCATATAATTTTCTTACAAATTCTAGAATCTCTCTACTTGTTAATCCTCCTGGATCTGGATAACCAGTTCCTGGTGCATATGCTGGATCCATCACGTCTATATCTATTGACAAATAAACTGGCTGGTCTCCTACCTTTCTTTTTAGCTGCTCTACAGTTTTAGATAGACCTTCTTCATCTATTATCTTCATTGTTAATAAGTCATACCCTAGTGCCCTCACGCTTTCCATGTCTTCTTTACTTGAAAAAACTCTAACACCGTAATGTACTGAAGATTCTCCAATTATTACTCCTTCTTCTACGCCTCTCCTAAATATCGTTCCGTGATCATATTTTTTACCGTATAGGATATCCAAACTATCATGATGGGCATCTACATGAACTACTGCTACTTTCTTGTACTTGGAACTTAAACCCCTAATTACTGGTAATGAGATTGAATGATCTCCTCCTAGAACAACAGGGATTACACTAGAATTTTTCTTTAACATCTCCTTTACTTCTTTTTCAACCTCATTAAACATGTCTTCTATGTATCCTGCATGTACTTCAACGTCTCCGTAATCCACTATTTTGGCTACTTCAAAAGGATTAATATCAAGTACATAATTATATTTCCTATTTGGCAATATGAAACTACTTGCATTCCTAATGCCTTGTGGACCATATCTTGTGCCAGGCCTACTTGTCGCTAAGTCATCCCATGGTACTCCAATTATTGCAATGGTTGCATTACTAATGTCTTTAGTGTATTCTAGTCTTGCATAAGTGTTTAAACCAGTTGATGCGTATAATCCAGATTTAGGTAAATATTGAATACTCATCGTATCTCACTAGTCTGGAGGAATTTCTTTGAATAACAGACTTAAATCTATGTTATCTTTACGCTCTCTTATTAACTTGGCAAGGAAATAGTATATTGCACCACCTACTGTAACTAGGGATACAGTAACTAAAGAAGGTATTCCGTTAACTCCGAAGCTTGCATTGGTTAAGTATAAGTAAGCTATTAAACCTAAAGTTGCTAGCCATCCTATGCTAGCGATAGAGAAGACTGGAAGATCGCCTATTTTCCACTTTTCGATGATTGTTCCTTCAATTAACATATTAGACTTACGTAGGAATGGTAAAAATATGAAAACTAATGCTTCTATTATCCATGCTAATATGTTTCCAAAAACCGCATTAAGTGAGAGTAAAGAGCTACCTACGGTCGAATATACTATAATCATAACTATCATAAGCGATCCGTTAATAATGTGACTAGCATATGGAGTATGCCAATTCTCCTTCACTGAGCCGAAAAAGCCTGGTAAAAGTCTGTCCATGCTTAATGCCAGGACTACTCTTGAGCCGATCAAAAAGTTAAATGGTATTAGGGCGAAATTCCATGTTATGAATCCTATTCCAATTAATATAGATAAAGCAGGATTAATATAATTAGCAATTATAGAAGCTAGATAGAAATACGATGGAGATACAGGTAATGAATAAGCCGAGGGATCGGTATTTGCTAGATAATCGATGCTGTTGATGAATGTGAGTCCAACTTTATCTATAAAGAGAACTATTGTCAAAATTGATATTATACCAGATATGGCTAACGGTATTAGAGTACCGTAAAGGCTTATTTTTGTCCTTCCTTTAATTTCTGCGGCCACATATTGTTGGACAGAAACGTATAGGAAAGTCCATGCGGCAAGACCAACTATCCCTAAAGTACAATAGAAAGAGAAGGAAGTAGAGGAATAACCCAGTTTTTGAGCTTCTGAGATAATATACGAGTAATAATTGGTGTTAGAAACAAAATGAGCCGCGTAGGAATTGAAAATATTAACAAACTGAGAATGAGAGACCATAAGTAGGGATATTATTACTATAATATTAGCAAGCGTACCTAAGCCTATAGATATTGTTACAATGTTCATTAAAGCTTTATTACTTCTTACTGCTATAAAAATAAACGCTACTATCGTTAATATTCCTAGACCTAGAATATATGGTGTGGTCGTTAGTTGGGTTGATATATTTATTAAACTTGGTATCCCTAAAAAGTATCCTATTTCTGTTAACGTTATTGGTAATGCGTAAGTAATAAAGAAGTAAACAAATGTTGCAGCCCATAGCCATGCCCAAAATAATGTAGAAATAGCTATAGCAGTACCTAATGCTGGATGCGAACTTCTCGCTACCGTTACATAGTCGCTATACGTTTTACCTACTGCATGAGTCAGCATTCCGTAAACTATAGCTGGGAATATTCCTAGTAACGCCATAATAGCTGTACCTAATATCATTGAGCCATTAGGGAAAAGATATCCGTCATTTATAATGTATATTAACCCAATTCCAAAAAGTAGGTTAGATAAATTAAGCGATGCAATATCCTTTAATCCAAATTCTTTTACTAATCCCGAAGATTCCCTTAGAAACATATTTTTACTAATCCTATTTGTATCTACCATCTTATCTCAATATTAGGCTTTTAAAACAGCTTATAAAGATTTCCAATGTATCGTTTAAAAACTTTTTATTCTAACATAGTTAGTATTATCAAATAACTATAAGATTTATGTATTGATGTTAATAAAAATGGCGTTTATAACTTTTTATATATCTTTTAGTAAGTTTTTGTCAAATTTATATACTTTTTCTGCAGTATCTATGGAAATATATCCATTAATTATGTCATTTAATATAAGATTAAGGTCTCTCTCTGCAGGATTTCCCCAGCCTCCACCACCTGCACTGTGTAAGCTTATTTTATCGCCATACTCCAGTTTTAACGCAGCAGCTTTTCTTATAATTCTAGGTTTTTCTCCCTTCTTATATACTACGCAATAATTAGGAGGCCCATTCATACCTCCGTTTACACCCCAAGGAGTATATTTGTATCTTCCTATTGAAACTGTAAAGTAGGCCTCTTTACATAAGATAATATAGTCTTTAATTATTCCAAATCCTCCACGATACTTACCATGACCCACGCCGTCCTCTATGTTTAATTCTATTCTATCTACTAATATTGGCATTCTGTTTTCATAAACTTCAGCTGAAGCAATATATGTTTCTCCATCACCGCTGGCTACTAGTGCACTTTCACCATCAGAATTATAGCTAGCTCCCCAGCCACCGGGTTGAGGTTCAACTATAGCAAAAGGTTCTCCAGTCCTATCGTCAATTCCACCTATTATTGTAGCTAATATTGATAAGAAATGCCCAGCCGATAATTTTTCTGGAACATGTGGAGCTAAGGCTTTCCATACTAAATCAGTAGCATAAGACATTGATTCCCAATAGGTTGAAGTTGCGGCAGGTTTTTTAGGATTAAATATACTACCTTCTGGTGCTATAATTTTCAAAGGCTTAAAATATCCAGCATTAGGTAAAGCATGAGGATCTGTAACTGCCATATAAATCTCTCTTACTGCTGATACTGTAGCGGGTAAAGGAGAGTTTATTGAGCCGTTTACTTGGTTAGAACTCCCAGTAAAGTCAACTATGAACTCGTCATCTGTTATTGTTACCTTTACTCTCACATAAATTGGGTTATCGTTTATTCCGTCATCGTCAATATAATCTTCTGCCTCAAAGGTTCCTTTAGGTAATTCTTTAAGTCTTAATTTGCTTAATTTCTCGCCATCTTCTATTAATTTTTCCATTGCTTCCTTTATTGCTTTAATTCCATATTTTCTTACTAACTCGTCAATCCTCTTTTTTGCAACTTTCATAGAACCTATCTGAGCTTCCATATCACCTAAAGTTGCTTCTGGTAATCTAGAGTTAGCCTTAATGATATCTATTACGTCTCGATTAGGACGATCCTCTACATATATTTTAATACTGGGAAGTTGCAATCCCTCCTGGAAGATTTCATTTGCATCAGAAGTCCAACTACCGAAATGCATGCCCCCTATTTCACTCCAATGACCTTTATTTACAATGAAACCAAGTAACTCGTCTTTATAAAAAACTGGCATTACCAACGCCACGTCGTTTAAATGCGTACCGCCAGAATATGGTATATTAGTGGCTATTATATCTCCAGGGTTTAACTCATTCTTCCATTTATTCAGTACTTCCCTTATTGTGAAATCTAGAACACCCGAGAAGCCTGGAACTCCAGGGGACTGAGCTACTAAGCCTCTTCCTTCGTAATCAGTTATCCCTACTGCGTAATCTAATACTTCGTAAATTACGGGACTTTTAGCAGTTCTTTGGAAGGCATAAAACATTTCTTCCGATGCTGCGATTAGTCCATTTTTGATTATTTCTAAGGTAAATATATCTACCATACATATCACCATGTTATGATTAAATTACCGTATTCGTCAAGAACTCCTTTCTGGTCATCTAGTATTATAGCAGTAGACGTATCATCTTCAATTATTGCCGGGCCTTGAACTTCGTAGCTAAGTGGCAATAATTCTTTATCGTAAACTGGCCATTCGTCGAATTTTCCAAGATACGTCTTCCTCATTCCTTTAAATGCTTTATCAATTTGTCTGTTCTCCCTATTAATTTTGATTATTGGTAATTTATTTAACTTAGCTATACCAGATACATGGAAGTTGACTATTTCAATCGGACTATCTAAAGTAAAGGAATAAATAGCCTTATGAACTTCGTTAAATCTTCTCTTTATTTCTTCAATCTCTATATCTCTAATTATCCCGCCCATTATTGGTACTTTAACTGTGTGCTCTTGACCATAATACCTCATTTCAGCATATCTTACTATTATTATATTACTAAATCCCTCATTCGCTAAGATGCTTTTAACTCTATTTTCCAATTCATAGAATTTATCATTTATTATTTTAATAGAATCCTCCTTATCAATCCTTAATGGAAAGCTCATAACTAAATCGTGCCTAATATCTGTAGCTAACATACCCCAAGCCGAAAATACACCTGCAGGGATATAAGGTATTACGATTTTCCTTATCTCTAATTCTTTTGCGACAAATGGAGCAAACATTGGACCAGAACCTCCGTACGCAAATAATGTAAAGTCTCTGGGATCGTAACCCCTCTGCACTGAGATAAGTCTTATTACGTTCGAGGCATTATAATTAGCAATTTTTATAATTCCGTATGAGGCTTCTTCTATTGGAATTTTATAATAATTAGCAATTTTACTTATAGCCTCTTCAGCAAGCTTTCTATTAACTTTAATTTTACCACCCAGTAATTCTTCCTGATTTAATAACCCGCATATTATGTAAGCATCCGTTAATGTAGGATCTTTTCCTCCCCTTCCATAGGCGGCAGGTCCAGGCATAGATCCTGCTGCTCTTGGTCCAACATTAAGGTTATTGGTCTCATCAATCCAGGCTATACTAGTACCTCCATTGCCTGTTTCAATTATATCTACAGTAGGTACTTTAACCGGATATCCTGGATTGTATCTATTTCTATTTATATAATATTCTGTGGTAATATTTGGTTCAGAATTAAACACCAAACTAGCTTTAGTAGTTGTACTACCGCCATCAAATGTAATAATGTCTTTTATACCCATTACCTCACCTATCTTTATTGCTCCAACTATGCCTGCAACTGGACCGGATTCTAATGTATAAATTGGATATTTTTTAGCAAATTCGAAAGTGCTTGTTCCTCCATTAGATAACATTGCAAATAAGTTTCCTTTAAATCCTCTATTTCTAAACTCTCTTTCTATTTTATCTAAGTATTCATGAATTTTTGGCATAATATAGGTGTTCAGTACTGCAGTATTAGTTCGCTCATATTCTTTCCATTCTCTCGTAATGTCACTAGATAAAGTAACGAATACCTTGTCATCAATTTTTTTAATTAACTCATATACTTTCTTTTCATGAATTGGGTTAATATATGAGTTAATTAAACTTACAGCTATTGAAGATACTTTCATTTCCAACAGCTTTTGGACGACGTCATTTACTTCCTCCTCATTTATTGGTCTTAGAATTTCGCCATTAGACTTAATCCTCTCACTTATTTCTAACCTTAAATATCTCGGTACAAATGGTTCAGGTTTTTTATATCTAAAATTATACATGTCACGCCTATTAGCTCGCTGAATTTCTAGAATATCTCTAAATCCTTTAGTTGTAATTAAGCCTACCTTTGCACCCTTTCTCTCTATTATTGTATTAATAGCCAATGTCTGCCCATGTATGATTAAATCCGCATTTTTTAGATCAAGGTTTAAACTTTCCACGCCTTTGATAACTCCTACGGAAGGGTCGTCTGGCGTAGTTTCTACTTTAGTCCATAGTAAGTCTCCAGAATTTTCGTCAAAAACTACTACATCAGTGAATGCTCCTCCAATGTCTATTCCAATTCTCACGCAAATACTAGTGATTGAATGAATATAAGTATTAAGTTTTTAATTTCTACGTCATGGATAGTCTATTAGAAAATTTTTGCTTACCTAAAGACTAGTTATTATGCTATGAAGAATTCTAATAGGCTACAAATTTTGTATGTCAAAAGAAAATGATAAATAATAGTTCTGCTTATAAAGCATAAAATGGTATGGGAAGAGGTATTTGGTAATAAGCTAGATGATAAAGATATTAAAATACTAAAAATACTTAATGAGGACGCAAATATCTCAGATGCGAAAATAGGAAAGCTAATAGGACTATCCAAGACTAGCGTTAGAGTTAGAAGAATAAGACTACAAAATAGTGGGATATTAAAAATTGTTGGAGTAGTAATATTACAGAATCTTAATATTCCATATGCTGATATCCTAGTCAAATTGAGAAATGATCTGGGCATGAGAAACGATTTCTTGCGTAGATTATTGGACAATGACTTAGTTTATGAAGTAACAGAATACATGGGAGATTGGGATCTTCTTATAAGAATATTCCATAAAGATGCTTCTAGTCTAAAGGAAGAAGTACTTAAGATAATAAATGACAAGGCAGTTGTAGATTATAGACTAAATTTAGCCGTAAAGACATACAAGGCGTGGGGAAAATCAGTCCTAATTTCTTCTATATAAGCTTTTCTCTAATTTGCATAGTCTATAGGGTATTGATGTTATAATCCTTTAAACCAAATAAAGATTACAAAAGAAGATTGATAATGCTAGGTTATAGTTCATTGTGTTTATCTAAAATCTTCTTCAAACTATAAAATACTTTTATTCTAAATTTATACTTTAGGATATATGGCAGGAGAAGAGAAAACAAAATCCAGATTCGATGATTACTCTATTAGACCAGTTCCCAAAGAGTCTAGATATGGATTCTACAATATCTTTCTAGTATTTTCTTCAGTATACGGAGCCATAGCGGTAATTTGGGCTGGAGGCGCTCTAGGCTACGAGCTAACGTTCTCTCAAGCAATATTGGCTGTAATCTCTGGAACAATAGTATTAGCTATATTAGGAGCTTTAATCGCTGCAGTAGGCTCTTACAGTGGTCTGTCAACTTATGTTATGTGGAGATTCCCTCTTGGTAGATGGGGCGGAAAAATTGCAGGGTTATTATTAATTACAATAACCACTGGAATAGGTTGGTACGCTGTAGAAACCTGGTTATTCGGTATAGTTATGAGTGAAATATTTCCTAATAACCCACTCTTCTCAGTAGGTGTGGCATCGATATGGGGCGGCATATTAATGATAATAATGACGTATGTAGGGTATAGAATGTTATCGTTCCTAAGTTATTTTACCATTCCATTTCACATATGGTTAATAGGAATAGGCATTGCAATAGTTTTAGCATTAAAAGGAGGAATACCTGCAGTATTTGCAGCATCCCCTGCTCACGAAACTAATTTGCTATATGGAATTTCTTCGGTAATTGGACTATATATTGCGGGAACAATAATTTCTCCAGATATAGCTAGATTTGCTAAATCGCCCAAAGACGCAAGCACTGCCTGGATATCACATATAATATTCCTTTATCCGTTCTTAATACTAGGCGGTGTGGCCATAGTATTAGTTACAGGATCGTATTTAATAACGAATGCAATGTTAGATTTGGGAATGGGTATAGGTGTACTACTAATAATAGTTTTTGGTCAATTTATTATAAACACCGACAATTTATATAGCGGGTCATTATCTTTAGTAAATTTATATCCAATAAGGCGTGAAATTGCTTCAATAATTAACGGAGTTATAGGTACAGCTATAGCGGCATATATAGGCTTTACTGCAGGCTCATCTATAGTTCCTTTTGAGAATTTCATATCATTACTGGGAGACTTCCTACCTGCAATGGGAGGAATATTAATAGCAGATTTTTACGTTGTAAAAAGCTTTCTAACTAAAATGAGGAATCCGCATGAAAGATATCAATTCATGCCGGGAAACATATATTACAACTTAAATATTGCAGGAGTTCTCGCATTAGCCCTTGGCTCCATAGTAGGATACTTTGTTAGCGTAGGAATACCCGCAATAAACTCCTTATTAACAGGATTCCTATCCTATATTATAATATATTACGTTTTCATAAAAATGGGTAGAAAACCCGAGATATTTCCATATGTTTATAGAGGTGGAGACTTAAAATGAATCTTAACATTCTTTTCAAGGACTATATAATTTATAATATAATAGCAGGTATAATTTTCTCAATATTGTACATGTTAGTTGATGGATTTGCAAAATATTATAATCTAATTTACGGCATACTTATCATTGGAATAGCAGCATGGAGTTTAGGTAGATATACGTTAAATAAGATTGAAGACGATAAAATAAGATCAGGAGTTCAGGCGGCTTGGTTGCTAGTGTCATTCGCACTAGGTTATGTTTCCATAATTTACGCCCCAGTACTATCTAGCTCTATTCAGATAACTGTTGTGGAAACCATATTGTCCCTAGTACAGATCGTATGGGGAGCAATATTATTAGGCATGTCTTATAAGAACGGGTATTCCATTATAAAGGTGTAACTAATGGAGACGTATTACATAAGAATAAATGACGTTGATAACCTAACAACTGGGGCGTCATTTTTAGGTTCAGGAGGTGGAGGGGACCCCTATATTGGCGGATTAATGTTAAAAAGAGAGCTTAAAAGTAAAGGGGAATTAGAAATCATAAGAAGACCAAAATCCAATAAAGCGTTCGTTCTAGGAAGTGCAATGATGGGTGCACCAATAGTTATGATAGAGAAAATTCCTAGTAGTTCTGAGGCTAAGAAAGCTCTCGAAATTTATTCATATGTAATGAATAAGTTGATCGATTATATAACGCCTTTAGAAATCGGGGGTGTAAATTCAACTATACCACTCATAACTTCAGCAAAGACGGGAATTCCGATAGTCGATGGAGACGGAATGGGAAGGGCATTTCCAGAATTACAAATGACTACGTTTTACTTTTACGGTGTAAGTCCTTCTCCTATGGTAATATTTGATGAAAGAGGAAATACTAGCGTGATACAAGGAATTGATGGATATTGGACAGAGAAAATTGCCAGGATAATAACAGTTAGATTTGGAGGAAGTGCATACATAGCACTTTACGGCATGAATATGGAAGACTATTTAAAAAATGCTGTACTTGACACGTTAACGTTAGCCTTAGAAATAGGTGAACTGCTAAATGATAAAAAATTAGATCAGGTTCTGGATAAGCTTAAGGCTGAAATCTTATTCAAAGGCAAAGTAATAGACGTATATAGAAAGGTTGAAAAAGGATTTTCAAAAGGATATGTAGTAATAGAAGGAATAGAGAGCTATTATAATAAAACTTTACAAATAGACTTTCAAAACGAATTTCTAATTGCTAGAACAAATAATGAGATTCTAGTTACTGTACCAGATTTAATAGTCGTACTTGACTTGTTTAATCAAAAGCCCATCACCACTGATAGACTAAAATACGGACAAAAAGTTATTGTAATCGGAGTTCCTGCCAATGAAAAATTAAGGACTGAGGAGGCTTTAAAATATATAGGTCCGAAAGCTTTTGGATATAATATAGAATACATTCCTATAGATAAGAGGTTATGAAAGTATGGGAATCAAAATCGGGATTGACATAGGCAGTACCCACACAGACGCAGTTGCCTTAGAGGGCAGGAGCCTAATAGCTGCAGATAAAGTAATGACAACTCAAGACTTAACTGAAGGTTTGATAAATGCTCTAAGGTCTATAATATCTAAATTAGGAGAGAGGAAAAACGAAATAACTTCATTAATGATAGGGACGACTCACGGGCTTAACGCATTACATCAAGCAAGAAACCTTAATAGAGTTGCTATAATTAGAATAGGTCTCCCTGCAGGAGAAGGAATACCACCTACGTTTGACTGGCCTGAGGCACTAGAAAGATACGTGACCTTTAAATTTATGGTTAGAGGAGGTCACGAGTACACTGGTGAAGAAATTACGGAGTTGGATACTAATAAAATAAGAGAAATTGCTGAAGAGATAAAAGACAAAGTTGACGCAGTAGCAATAGTATCAATCTTTTCTATAGTTAACAGAGATCATGAAATACGAGCTATGGAGATACTTAGAGAAAAAGGAATTACTACTCCCATAATACTATCTCATGAAATAGGTGGCTTAGGTTTACTTGAAAGGGAAAATGCTACAATTCTTAACGCATTAATATTGAACATTTTCAATAATCTTATAAGTAAACTAAAGAGCGTACTTAGTTCCATGGGACTGGAGAGCGTCAAAATTTATTTTGCACAAAACGATGGAACAGTAGCCTCAGAAGATTTTATAAGAAATTATCCAATTTTCACAGTGGCAGGACCAGTATCTAATAGTATTAGAGGGGCATATTTACTAACCGGAATAAAGAATGCAGTAGTTATGGACGTTGGAGGCACCACGACTAATGTAGGAGTTCTAAATAATGGGTACCCTAGAGAATCCTCAGTAGCAGTAGAAATAGTAGGTATAAGAACTAATTTCAGAATGCCAGATATTTATACTATAGCATTAGGTGGAGGCACTATAATTAACTGTAATAAAATAGGGCCAGAAAGCGTAGGCTATGCCTTATTTGATAAGGGAATTTCATGGGGTGGAAATATTCTGACTGCTACTGACGTCGCTATGGTTATAAAGAATTTTTCATTACCAAATGCAAATCCTAAGCTAGTCCTTGAAAAATACTCTGCGGAATACCTCAGTAAAGTCTACGAAAACATGAAAAGAATGTGGGAAGACGCAATAGACCTAATGAAAACTGAGAAAGGAGATGTGGAAGTTATAGCTGTAGGCGGTGGAAGTATAATGATTCCAGAAAAAATGATAGGCGCGTCAAAAATAGTTGTACCGCAAAACGCTCAATACGCTAATGCAATAGGAGCAACTCTCACTAAAGTCGGTGCTACTGTGGAGAGGACCTTCTCCTATGAGACAATAAATAGGGAAATTGCAATAAAATCTTTAATAGACGAAGCAAAACAACTAGCAATAAGGGCAGGAGCTATTGAGAATACAGTAGAAGTAAGAGAAATAGAGGAATTGCAAATGCCTTATTTACCTGGTAATGCGGTAAAGGTTAAGGTGAAGGTAGTGGGAGAATTCTCTTAATCTCATTCATAACGATTTTTTGCATAATTTCATAACCTCCTATTTCCCTCCATTTCTTATCAACGGAAATTGTAACAACTACTACTTTTAGTCCATATTTTAAAGAATCTGAAGTAATTACGTTACGGTGATTATAATCTAACAATGTTATTATCTCAGGGGATAGTACTTCACACTTAGAATCCTTCACGAAGCACAAATATTCATTTTTAAATATTATCGTTGCAGTACTCCCCTTAAATTCTTCTAAACCTTCTAACGAGATAAAACCAATATTAAAACCGGATACATTAAATTTCCTAACGTCAATTATCTTACCTTGAAAGACAATTCTGCCATTAGCATAACTTAGCATTTCGTCCAGTCCTTCTTCTGCTAACTTATTACCTATTTCGTAAGCCAAACTTACTGAACCCAATATAGCACCTTTAGTGTAATCTTCTCCATTTGTTGGATATATTGAAATGTATCCCCTACCACCAAATCTAACTGTAATATCCCTAGCTATTTTCTCTGCTAGTAAATTATCAGCAGTACTTATGATTGCATAATTACCCCTTTCATCAGTTATAGCCATTGGAGTAGCAGAGAACCCAGAAAAATGCATTGTAGTCATATATAATTCAGGGAAAGCCCTTCCCTCATAATCACCATCTATTACTGGAACCTTAGCAAATATAGACGCCATAAAAGGTACTAGTGAATTTATACCGCCAATTTCTATTGGACTAATCTTAGTAAACCTCTTCCTCATAAACTTAGATAATATGAGCATGGAGTTATAATATTCGTAACCTGCAGGTAATTTTTCAATTCCTATTAACGGAGATCCCATTCCCCCAACACCTATTATAAAATCACTATCGTCGATATCGTCAGTGGTTTCTACATAACTAAGATTATATTCTAACATTTTAGCTTTAAGAAGTTTATATCCCAAAAAAGGATTACCTCCTCCGCCAGAGCCTAATATTGCACTACCTATAGCGAGTTTGTATAAATCATTAATATAAAATCGCATAATATATTTTTCAAAACTAACATTAATAAGCCTTAAACTTTCTCATATACTCATAAACGGTATCTTAAGTCTCATTTTCCTACTAATTATATCCTTGTTCTTATGTATTACAGTTCTAAAGGTTATCACGGTATAGCTCATGTTACTAAACTCATTACGTCCTTTCCCGCCAAAACTAATCCCTTCCTATCTGGTTCGTCTTTAGGTAGAGAATACTCTTCATTCTCTTTCTCAATAAATCCCATGTTCACTAACCTATTTAAAATCTCGTAAATTCTTGGCTCCGGTACCTCACTTAATATTGAGCTAACAACCTTTGTTACATCGGCTACACTTCCTTTTCCTCCAAGCCTATCAAGAGCGAGTATTGCTGCTGAATACCTCTCGGGAGATTGCGTTCCTAAAATGAAGTCCTTTGCTTCCTTCCTCACTTCCTCTACAGCCATCTTCTCTATATCGTCCACATTTACTTGTTTTTCACCATGCCTAATTCTGAAAGAATATTCAGAACCGAAAAAGGTTAACCAGCCCGGAATTCCGTCAAACCTCCTCAACGCGTCGTTTATTACGTCTTCCTGCACTGTAATGCCTTCTTCTGCGAATCCCTTAAGCAGGAAATCTCTAGAAAGCTGTTCGTTAAACCTCTCTATCCTTATCCTTCTTATAAACCTGCCAAAGAATGGTTTTTCGTATTCTAGGCTTTTTAGCATGTTTTCCAGTATACCTACACTACTCCCCGTAAATATAACAGTAGTATTTCTGCAATAATCATAAATGTCGTGAAAAACTGAGGAGAAATTTATCCCGTTAACTTTCATCAACTCTTGAGCTTCGTCAAAAATAAGGACTAAAGTCCTCTTGTTGTCTCCAGCTAACAAGTCCAGTTCCCTAATCGTAGAGCTAACGTCCTCTCCCCTAAATTTCTTAAGCCTAGGCCTTATCTTGACTAGGTTAAAATCTATGAACGAATTCTCGTCTACGCCTAATACGTTAGAAACAAACCTAATTAGCCTACCGCCTAAAGTGTACTTCTTTACAGCCTCGTTAATGCTCTCTAGGAATAAGGACACGAAGAAGGTCTTAGGATATTTCTTCTTTTTAGGATCGTAGATCCTCATTAGGTTTAATTTAATTACTATGTATCTGGGGTCATTAACTGCAACGTTTACAACGCTAGTCTTTCCTACCCTCCTCATTCCGTATACTGCAATCCATACTTTCCTATTGACGCTTTCCTTTACCTCATCTACCTCTTTGTCCCTATCGTACAAGTCCTTCTTATCTTCCTTAGGTCTAACGTCAAATAGCATTATTACGCCTCCGTAATTATTACACCGGCGTAACATAAAAATTTATTGAGAAAATGATGAGTTAACCGCTCTCGATAAACTTCTAGCTCACTAAACTTAAAATGTCCCATCCCCGCAGTTGCATATCTCTCCTTTTTACTTCTTTATATTATTCAAAATATGTAATACAGAACTTAATATGAGTGAAGCTGTTAAAAATGTTCATCAATTCTCCTAAAGATTCTAAATAAAATTTACCATAATCTTGAAAGAAGAAAGGCTACGCCTATAATAAATTTTTCCCCAATAAACAAAGGCTTAACGTCTTATACTCATCTCTTGTTCTCGAGGAAAAATGATAAACATCTATAAACTAAACCTCGGAATAAGGTATGTAATAATCCTTTTAGGTTTAGGACTAGCAGCGCTCGGTTTAGCTCATTTGGTTACTAATGCAGAAATTAGCAATTCTGCAGGTATAGTATAAACACCTTACAAAGTTTTTAGATATTATAAGATCAATCTTTTTTAGTTTGAGTTTGAATTTTCCTCGTGTTAATCGAAAAGGAATATTTTAAGCTTTCTGAGATTTTGTATTATTTACAGAGATTTGGTGATTTAAATCCAAAGATAATTAGTGCCATTTCCAGAATAAGAGATGCGGATAAATTAATTCAATGGTTAAGGGAAAATTACCATTATAGGCTTGCCCCTATTCCTAGGTACGAAGCCTTGGGATTAAAGAAGTATTATGTCACAATTTACTCAAATTATTATAGGCTACCCCTCCTAGATTTTTATAACGTATTTGATGGTATAACAACTTTCATATTTAGAGACATTAATAATCCTCTTGTTATCAACATGACAATTTATTTTACATCAACTAGTTTTGATAAAGTTTTAGATTACCTACAAGACGAAGGAATAATATTCCATTATGACGTACACAAAGTCGATGAGGAGAAATCCTACCCGATAGAGTATTCTACTTTTAATTTTAATAAAGGAGTATTCGAAGGACTCTTAAGCTCATCTAGAGAGCCCTTTGAGTTACCTGATTTAACTGAAGGCTTCTCTCCTGACGATCTTGACGTAAAAATTTTAGGAAAGAAACAAGCAAGAGCCGATATTTCGCTTAAGGATTTGTCTTCACTGCTAGGGGTATCTTTTAAAGACACGCTTTATCACACTCAAGCGCACGTAATAGGTAAGGGATTAATAAAATTCTATAACGTTTATCTTTATAAGCCAGATTTTAGACTTGAGGTCAATTTTAAGGAGGAAGAAGTTCTGGAGGAGCTTACTAGAATTCCTTCCATGTACCACGTTTATAAGTTGGACGATAAAAGTTACGTAGCCCATATCCTAGACTCTTCGTCTACGTTACTTTCCTACCTTAAGTTTATCTCATCACTAAAGGAGAAGGATACAATAGAAACCTACTTACATCCTTACGATCAACAATATATGATAACTGCCTCAATTCCTTATGAGCACTTTGAGAAAGGAAGGTGGAATTTCAACACGGAAGTTATGATATTAAGGGCAGAGAAGTTAGTAAAGTTACTTAACAATGAATAAAGAAATAAAATACTCAATCTCCTTTTTGGAGTTATAAATTTTGAATCATCAATTGAAAACTGGCTTACATTATTTATAGGAAAAATTAAAGCTTAAAAATGAATTTACTTTAATTAAATATTGCACTTGTAGTATATTTTCAGGACGCTTCCAAATCTCTTAAAGCAATTTCAGGTTTCATTGGAACTTCTGTATTGTTTTCTACGGCTTTCAAAAACTCTCTGAGCTCAACCTCTATAGGATCGACCTTTTCAACCTCAATTCTTTCTCCGTTAAAAATTATGTCTCCGTACGGTTTACCTGGAACTCTACTGTTGGGATCTTCTATGAGGCTCCCATTCTCTCCATATATTTCGAAGGCAGGAACTCTAGGAGGGTTTTTAGTAGACCAACTATAAATTAATAATCCTAAATGTCCTCCCGTGAATTTAAATGACGCTATCGTAGTATCTTCTCCTTCCATATTTGAGAAATAATTTCCACAGAAAGACTTAATTTCCTCGTATTCTCCTCCAAAGTTAAGTAAAGTGTCAATGAAATGCACTCCACCGTCAATTAATGCTCCACCTCCCATTTTTTCCTTTACTGCCCTCCATCCCTTTGGTTGATTAAAGTGGGTTGACCTAACAAGTATTAGAGCCAGCTTACCCAAGTTGGGTAATAATTCCTTAGCTTTTCTAACCGTAGAGTCGAAATAATACTGTTCTAAAACCATTAACTTTACACCTTTCTCCCTAGAGAAATTTATTAATCCTTTAGCCTCTTCAACTGTTCTCGCAATAGGCTTTTCAAGCATTAAATGTTTACCGGCCTTCATGGCTTCTATTCCCATTTCAAAATGCTTATCGTGGCTTACTACTAAGTCTATTACGTCTACGTCTGACTTCAATACATCCTCGTATTTAGTGAAGTAAGCTTTTGCGTCGTATTTTTTCATGCATTCCTTGGCTTTCTCTTCGTCTCTGCTAAATACATAATATTCTGCCCCTATTTTCCTTAATGCGTGTAGATGAACTTTGCCCCAACCGTTACACCCTACTACTGCAACCTTCATAATATAATATTTTCTTGGACATTTATTAACTGACTGTATACAGAAGACCGGATACGTATTGTAGAAAGTGAGTTATAACTTATGACCAACTGAAGCGAATTTTAAACATATCCTATACGTAAGAGGAGGGAACAGTGGAAATTGATCAGTAAACCTCAAGTGAAAAACTTGTATTTAACTGAGAAAAAATGAGGAAGGATATTAAACAATTAAGTAGCTTGCGAAATAAAAAAGGTGTATTATTCTTTTACGTAAACCAAATAATGATAAAGGTTTATTGCGTAACCCCAGAGGAATAGTATTACTCCCAGATCGATCCCCGCATAAGTACTTTGTATACCTACGCTTGGTATCCTTGTAAGTAGGATAAATAGGAATATTGTTATTACGAATATTACTGGAATTCCTACGAATGCTGCTTTCTTACTTAGGGAATATCCTCCTCCCAGGTTTGCCGAATTAATTATCCTAACCATCCTCGTCACGTAATGATAAACCATTACACCTAGAGGTAGTAACATTAGCAAGCCGAGTAGTGAAGGATATATTAAGAAATCTCCTAAAGTCCCTGCAAAAAGCAATACTGAGACCGAAGTACCCAGAATTGATAAAGGCCCAAAAGGTTTGGTGGCACTTACTTCCTTCTTCTTCTTAGACGGTATTAAGTAAATTATGATAGCGAGAATGATTGCAGGTATTCCAATGATCTCTACCTGTTGGGTAAAAGGTGCAGGGACTCCGGGCTCTAGGTAACCCCAGATTGATAATGCAACTAGCGAATAAGCTAATACTGACATAACCCACGTCCAGAATTTTCTACTGCTTATGAACATTAGTTCGCTGTTCTCGAAAAATGGAATTAGCATTAATACTACAAGTCCTATAATAAGAATTGCTATGACCATTGACGGCAATAACGGCAGACCATTAGGCAATAGGAAGTCTACGAACTTGTAAAGGAATAGGAAGAACCATGGCGGGTATGGAGCAGTATGCTCGGCGGCAGTAGTAAAAGCTTGAGGAGCAGGATACGGGTTAATTACCAAGGGAAGAGTTATTTTATGCCCTAGAATTGTTGCCCCGTTTATGTTAGCTAAAACGTTAGGAACTATCAATATAACTCCCCAGGTCATTAAAACTACAGATAGCATGTAAACGAAGTTCCTAGGCCACCAGGGGTTAAACTTTTCCTGCTCTTCTTTAGTATAAAAAGCCGGGACTCTAGGCTTCTCCTTTGCTGAAGGTGTCATTCCGTACCTCTCTGCTAACATTAAATGGAACGCGAAGAGTAGGCCTATTAATGCTACCATTATAATGTGCCAACCCAATATCCTATCGAAGAACTCACTCCTCACTATTGGGTTGCTCGATTGCACGGCATCAATGCCCGGGCCGAATAGCCAACCAACTATAGTAGTTGCACCGGGGAAGCCCGTACCTATTAAAAGCGATGAGCCTATATCCACTGCGTCAATTCCCAGAACATCGCCTACTAGGCTATAACCGAAGAACGACGCCCCTAAGGTTAGGGCAAGTAGTAATACTCCGGTAACCCATTGTAATTCTCTAGGCTTCTTATAAGCTCCCTTGTAAAAGTTCCTGAACATGTGTATGTAAACTAGGACTATCATTATGTAAGCTCCGTAGAGGTGACTGAATAAAAGTACTGGGCCGTAAGGTACGTGATATATTATGTTTTCCGTCGAACAGTAAGCAGCTGCTGGCTCGTAAAGGAGGAGGAGAATTAATCCAGTTATTACAGTGTAAGCGAAAGCAGCAGTAACTAATGCCCCCAGCCAATAGGATACGTTATACATGTAATCCGGAGTCCTAAATAGAGGGGCTTCGTTTATTCCTATTCTATCTAATATTGAATCTAGAAATCCTTTCTTCCTCTCCATTTTTATCGCCTCATTACTCCAGGGGGAAATACTTGAGCAGAGATTGAGGTAGACGTGCTGACCTCGCTTTTGACGAACTCTCCTAGCGCTGTGGAGATTGTTAAGACTAAACCTGGGATTCCCACCTCCGCTAAAAACGATATTAACTCCATGTAAGGTACAAACATTGCTGGATAAGCTATTACTCTCCTTATTAAGCCTAAGTAACCTTCAATGCTCATTAAATATCCTATTGCAACGAATGGCACAGTCCACCATATTAAGCCTGCAACCATCAGTTTTCTTGCCTTAAGGCTGAAGTTTAGTGAGGGGTTTGTGCTCTTTAGCAAGTCTAGGAATACTCCAGTAAATCCTACCAGGATGAGAGTCCAAATTACTAAGTGAAAGTGACCTACTACGTAATATGTGTTGTGAACTACTCCGTTAATGATGTTTATCGGTAAAGGTAATGCCTGCACTCCGCCTATTATAAATCCAATTAAAGCTACAAGGAAAGCCATTCCTATTGGGTCTCTCCAATTATAACCTTTGGAGAAGAGGATTGTTAAGCCCAAGTTTAGGACTGTTAACCCTGAACCAGAAGCTAGGACAAGGGTTGAGACTGTTATCCAAGCCCTTAAGCAAACTGGTAACGGGAAAGTTTGTAAGTGGTGAACCCAAATTAGCATTGAACCTATTGCTAGTAGGAATATGTTCCACCTAGCCCACTTTTCACTGTAAAGAGGTCTTCCAGCGTATATTGGAATATAATAATATAAAGCCCCAAAGAGGGGGAAAGGAACGTAATATACTACCGGATGGCCGTAAAACCAGAATAGGATAACCCATAATAGTGGATCTACCTTAACCGAACCCCATATCGCTAGAACGTACCAAAGTTCTGAGGCAGTTAATGCAGGTAAAGTTAACGCAATGATTAACGCAAATGCCACGCCATAGGCGGCGAATATGTTGATCTTCTTATCTTTGGGTTTTGTTTGTACCGCATCTACTACAAGGATTATTGAAGCTATTGAGGCCGCGGCGCTGTTTACTGCTAACGCTAAGTATCCGGCACCCATTAGAGCTCCGTGGTAAAGCCTGAAAGCTTGGAATAATGAATTATCCTCTATAGCTAACGGAGGGTACATGTACCAACCCATGTCAGGACCGCCGAAAAGTGCAAAAGCTAAGCCTAAATTTGATGCCCAGAACATTGCAGTTATTTCCTTTGTGTGTACTATACTTAGCCCGGATTTATACATTGAATAAGCTATGATACCTAATGCGGCATCAGGAACTAAGCCTAGCATTGCCGACCATCCGTGAATTGTTAGCAATGTATAGTAAATTACTCCTACTTGTGGCGAATTTTGATTGTAAACTAGGTAAGTCCTCATGTTCATTGCTGCCGTTCCTAGAATTATTAACCATGCAAGTCCGCCTAGTAAGTAAAGCCAAACTACTCCTAATGTATCCTTTGGATAAGCTACTTTTGTAGCTCTCTCTTTAAATTCACTTAAGTTTATTCTAATAATCTTTATGACCTTGTTAATTACGGGATTCATCTCAACTCACCTCCAGCGTACCGGTCCAGTAGGAGTAATTATAGCAAGCGTACTCCGGTTCTCTCCAAGTGTAATTACCCGGGGAACTGGGTGCAACGAAATAGACGTAGCTAACGTATCCTGGGACTGCGTTAACGTTAACTACGCCGTCTGGTAGCCTTAAGAAGAATCCGGTAATAACTTGCGGCGAATTTAAAATTATTACAATAGGTTCATTTGGTTTTGCCTTTATCACGTCGGGGTGAAAGCCGTCAGGTTGGGTTACTGTCATGTTTACTACTAATATTCCGTTGATAACTTCACAAGAACTGTTAACTGGTGGATGAGAATCGAAGTATTTTACGGCGGTCTGGGCATCTTTCGGCATACCGGAGAGTAATGGTAGGCCGTATCTATAACTTGTACTGCTTCCGCTTATTATTCCTCTTATGTTCCATGCTACGAATACTGCAACTAGGATCATCATTACTATGAACCAACTTAGCTCTGCATGTTCCTTTATTTTGCCCATCATTTTTATCATGATATTTCTTGCTATGCAAACTTATAAACATATTTTTTAATAACTATGAAGTTTTCAATAACATCAAGAATATATTAAGAAATAAACTTTTCTAAATTTAATATATTAACTTTGGATAAGTAGATTAAACTGATTAAAACATTTTTATTTTTCAAAATTATCTCTATAAACCTAAATTAGATAAAATACGAAAAGTAGAAAAGTTTTTATTATCATAAAAAATAGTTGATCATGATGAACCCAGTTAAAATTATCATAAAAAGGGATGACTTCATCTTTGCCAAGAGACTTTTGTGGAAAATGAGGAATAAGGAAACAAGGTTCGACGAAAAGAAGTTCATGAAGGAGGGCAAGGATTACCTTATAGATTATGCGGAAAAGAACGTAGGCCCTCTAGACCCCTCAAAGAGGGCTTTCCTGAAAGGTCTATTAATTGGAATTGGTGTAATAGCCGTGGCCTCTGCAGTTCCGTTAATTAATTCCTTAAATCCTGAGGAAGTTACGCTGAAGAAGTTCCCTTGGATGATAATAGTAAATTCTGATGGAGTTCCTATAGAGGCTTCAAAGATTCCGGTAAACGATCCAGAAATATTACTTTTTGAATATCCGATGCTAGGCGATATAACTTTCCTAATCAACATGGGTGACGAGAATAATAACCCGGTAGAAATCCCGCCAACTAACGTTCTTATACCGCAGACCGGTAAGACGTATTATTTCCCTGGAGGGGTAGGGCCTCATAAATCGATAGTTGCATATAGTGCAATTTGTCAGCATTTAGGTTGTACTCCTCCTGAAATTCACTTTTACCCACCGCAGTATTTTAAGCCTGGAGGGGTAGTTCCAGACTTCCTACCTCCTTCAGCATATCAAGCTGCAATAAGTGTAGGAGCCAAGAGCGTAATACACTGCGATTGTCACGGTTCCACTTACGATCCTTGGCACGGTGCTGCAGTCATAACTGGACCAACCGTTAGACCTTTACCTTACGTTCAACTTTACTGGGATCCTAATACTGATTATTTATATGCGATATCAATGAATACTAATGCCCCGCCTATAATGGATCACACTTCGGATCTAGAGGGGGCAGCTTACTTAGATTCTTATAATGAAAATACCGAATGCCCAAAGTTTTTACTTTCAAAGGGTAAAAAGCCTACTGATTGTTATACTAAAATCCAGGATTATGGTAATCCATTCCAAGGTGAGTGACATGAGCAGGTTGGGTATTGCAATAGTTTCCCTAATATTCCTTGCAACTGCGGCTTTAGCAGCTTTCATAATTTATACTATCTTATGGGATTCGTCTCCAGTAAATCTGATCGCAACTCTTTTATAAGAAAATCTTATAAGTAACTTTATTTTTATATCTTTTTATGAATTTGAGACTTAATTTGGTAATAATTGTCATGATATTCTTCTTCATTATATCAATACCGCTTAACCTATTCCTGCCTTCACTGATAGGAGCCAATGACGCTACAATTGTTGATGCGGCAATTTATATAATTCTAGCATCGTTATCGTTTTTCTTTATATTCTTTAAAGATTTTTACTAACTTTTGAAACTAGACTTTTTAAGTTTAAATTCGATAAATATAATGATGAGCTCAAGGATATTAAACATGTACGAAAACGTGAGTAGTTTATTGTCTAGAAATTATTATACTCCGGCTTTAGCTTTAGGGGAATTGCTTAGCTTAATAATAACTTACGTTGCAGGAATGGAAATTGCAGTGTACAAATTACCGTTGTCAGGTTATCCTATAACTGCGCACATTTACGCTGCTGCTATAGATACTGTGCTGGCAATCTCATTATACGGCTCTACTACTAGGAGCAATAACTTAATTTTAAGGATTCTTGCAGTTCTTGATATCTTATCTGTCTTAGGTGCGGCGTTTGAAGGTCTATTTTACTTCGGAGGATTTTCTACTCCGTGCTATGCAATAGGCATGGGTACAGGGTTTGTTTTCACAATAGCATTTACTTCTGCATTATTCTTTTATTCTTTAAGAAGATAAATCTTTTTTAATTCGAAATTTTTGATGGAAGATTTATTTAATGGTTAATACAATTTTATCTAGAGGAGACATGGCTTCGCAAGTTAGTAGAAATAACCCAGTATTAATTGCTTCAACTATAGAAACAATCTTACTCATGGGGGCTTTCATAGCTGGAGTAACAACTTTACTCAACGACCAATTTCCAATAAAAGAAGCATGGATGGCTGCAATACTTTCTGCTCACTTAAGCCTTGCCTTACTTAGCGGGTTAGGTGCAATTCTTTTATTTTCTTTAACTTACTTGAGCAATAGGAAGGATTTATTTTACTTTGGATTAATAACCGCAATATTTGTTGGCTTAGCTGCTGCAGGCGGTTTAGCTTTTTACGCTACCTATAATTACGACTTCTCTTACTTAATGGCTATATCTTTCATGATTGCTATAATCTCTTCCGTAGGCGCATTAGTATATTCTCTTTAGGCGATAGGTTTGGTTCCAATAAATTTTATTTTAAACGTAATTCACGGTTTTTTCGGTATGATATATTATGGAGCGATCTTACTCTTTGGATTATTCTTTCCAAAATTGGAAAAGTTAGAAAGAGAGGAGGAAATTTTAACTTCATTGTTTCCGTCTCTTGTTTCATTTATAGAATCTACCGGTATGATAACAGTAGTTTTCGGAGCGGGAGAATTCATTCACTATATGATAGGATACTATAAAGACGGAGGTGTACAGGAAGTTCAGAAAGCTTTGCTTACTGGATGGGGATTTTCAATACTTGTAGGAGGTATTCTAGGTTTGGCAGGGTTTTTTATTGGGCTTAATATTGCATTTCTATTTGAGAGAATATTTAAGGCTTACAGGTCAATAGACCCTTCTTCAATTGAAGAGCTTAACGTGCTGAAGAGTAAATTATCTTTTTACTCTAAGCTCGGGGCAATATTACTAACTTTATCAGTAATTTTCATGATTCTAGGAGTATCTTTCTTACCATTACCTCAAATTAAATGAGAAAAAGAAAAAGAGTATCTTCACTACAGCCTATAGCTATACTTCGATTTTGATAAGACTAGCATAAAGACAGAAATTAGCAATAATATTGTGGGCGTGTAAAATCTGGGTTCTGGAGCGAAGTAATCCATATAGGGAGTAAATATTGCAAGGTAATACAATATTAACGACAAGACGAGTAATGCTATTCCTCCTATGAGCCATGATTTTACGTATGTATAGGTGGTAAATAGTTCCTGCCAATCGGCCTTTTTATTATCCACTAGGAGTGCTGTATCTTTCATAAAGGTTAAACTTTTTGTTGAGCCGAACATTGCGAAGCCGTTGATTTTATTAAATCCTAATTCTTTAGCTTCTTGATTACCTTTTTCTACATTAAATTTTAGAATTTTTGCAATTTCCTCAGCGTTATCTACGTTAGACTCTATAACCTTGCCTTCCTTATCTATTTTTACGTGACCTAAATAACCCTTAACTCTTTTCATACATTATCCCCTCCAAGGTTTTTATAACTAAATCCCAGTTGGTTTTAATTGCGTCTACTACTAGCAATACCCCGTTAATATAAGCAAATCCTGTATCATCTAAAATCATGGCAAAACCTTGTAAGGAACCCAGTCCTATTTTTTCTGCTTCTTCTTCTCCTATCCTCATGTTTTCCATTACTATATTGGTTAGTTTTTCTACGTCAACGTTAATACCTTCTCCTTCGACCTTAGTGAACTTGCCTTCTTGAAGTTTGTAAACTCCTAGTAATCCGGGTATTCTTGAGTAGTCCATGTCTACCAATATGTATATATGTATACTAAGTTAATAAATGTTATTATCATAAGTTTATCAGTTTAATAAGAAGAATTTAATAAACATTTTTTCTTGATTTTTAGATCTATCAATGATAATGAAATGTATAAAACTTTATATTTTTCGAATATAAATAAATCAAGAAAAGTTTAAATTCTTAACAGAGAATATTGTAATGATAATCATGATAAAAGCTTCCTTCGTTGGTATAGGAAAAATAGGTCAAACAATAGCTTATTCGGCAATAACTAGGGGAATATTTGATGAAGTAATCCTTTATGATATTATTCCAGAGCTTCCAGAAAAATTTGAACACGAACTTAGACATGCACTTGCTTCACTTAGAATTGACACTGAAGTTATAGGCACTAATTCAATAGACGACGTCACCGGCTCGGATATAGTGGTAGTTTCTGCAGGAAAGCCGAGAAAACCCGGAATGAGTAGGAGAGATTTGTTTGCCGATAATGCAAAAATTATTATTAACCTAGCTAAGGAATTGCCAAAAAGGAATCCAGGGGCAGTGTACGTAATGGTAACTAACCCTGTTGACATGATGGCTTCGGTATTTGCAAAGTATTCTAAGGAATACGTTATAAGCACTGGAGACCAAGTTGAGAGCATGAGGTTAAGGGCTTATATTTCAAAGATTCTTCACGTTCCAGTCAGTCAAATTGACGGTTTCGTGGGAGGAGAACATGGAGAGGATGCTGTAGTATTATGGAGCACGGTAACTGTTAACGGTAAACAAGTTGAAGATCTTCCTAAAGAACAGATAGAAAAGTACGTAAAAAGTATCCCAGGGGATATAATAAGGGTAATGGGCGGAACAACTTGGGGACCAGGAACGATAATTGCTGACATAATTAAGGCTATTGCGCTCAATGAAAATAGGGTAATGAGTATTGCAGTACCAAGACAGTACGAGGACGAGATAATTCATATTAGTATTCCTACAGTAGTTGGAAGTAAAATAGGCCCAACGCTAGAAGACCATTTAAGTGAGGATGATAGGTGGCATCTAATTGCTGCAATGAAGGACTATTATAGCGTATATAAGGATATGCTAAAGAGCATCAAAACTGAAGGAGAAATAGCAAGTTAAAAAGAGAAGAAGAGAAGAAATAATTTTTATTATTTTCCCTCTTTTCTTTCCTTCTTACTTATTTTACTCTTTCCTATACCTTTGTATTAAGCATTTGGTCTGCACATCTTTTTAAATCACTCTCAATTTTTTCTTCTATTCCTACTGGCAAATAATATATGTAGGTAGGTCTGCCTATTTTTCCGTTTTCCGATTTTTTCCTTATTACTAGACCTATGTCGACTAGCCTTTTCAAACTTCCGTCAATGGTAGTTTTACTAACCTTTAACATCTTTGATAATTCTTGCGAAGTTATAGGTCTTCTTACTTCAAGGATTTTTAGGAAAACATCTACGTCTGATTCACTAAGCTTATAACAACATTTAATATTGTGCCTTACATCTATTTGCGTTTCCATACGTTATATTTGTTAATCAACCTAAAAAACTTTTTTATCTTTTTTATTGAAGATTATACTAAGATAAATTATAAAAAATAATTTTTAACTAAAGTTAATAGTGGTCAGTAATAATTTAAAAAGTGATATGTGCCTTCACTTCAATATCTCTCTGGAAATTATCAACTTCATAATATTCAACGCACCTTCTGCACCTACTAGGTAAGACATAAGTCCCCTCATCCCTGACTCAATTAACGCATCCTTAGTATACCCATACGCACCAAACCATATCATTACGCTCTTGATTACTTCAAACGCCGTTTGAGGAGCAATTAATTTGGCCATTGCTGAGAACTTTGGTATTTCATCCTTGAACTTCTCTTCGTGATCTAACAGCCAAGCTGATTTATACACAAGTAGCCTTGCAATTTCTAATTTAGTATATAACTCCGCAGCCTCAAAGGCAATTGACTGTAAATCTTTCAGTTTTACGCCAAAAGCTTCCCTTTCTTTTATGTATTTTAAACCTTCCTCAAGTATTGCCTCAGCTGAACCAATACACGCAGAAGCAACTAAAACTCTTGCGTGATTAAAGCCGTCCATTGCGTAATAAAATCCTTTGTTTTCCTCTCCAACTAGGAATTTTTCATCAATCCTTACATTATCGTATTTTATTATGCCAGTAGATATTCCCATTCTCCCCATGTTTTCAATTTTTGAGACCGTTATTCCTTCAGAATTTATAGGAACGTAAAGCATTGATATTCCCTTATGTCCTTTACCTCCCGTTCTAACAAGCGTTAAGTGACCTCCCCCCATTTCTTTTGCTTCCATAACCCCGCTTATGTAAGCTTTTTCTCCGTTGATCACGTATTTCTCACCTTCTTTTTTAGCTGAAGTTTTTAGGTTTGCTACGTCACTTCCTCCGGAAGGTTCCGTAGATGCTATTCCGAGAAAATTCTCTCCGCTAGCAACTTTAGGCAAAACTTCCTTTCTTAGTTCTTCTGAACCGTATTTATCTAAGATGTAGCCCCAACTATTTTCTAGTAGGAAAAATACTGCAGTAGCCATAGTAAAATCTGCTCTTGCAATTTCTTCCGCTGCAATTGACGCTAAAGTAAACGATGCATGTTGCCCTCCCACGTCTTCTGAAAACGTTAAGGACCATAAACCAATTCTGGAGGCATCTAGTATGAAATCCTTTGGAATTCCTTTTTCATCGATTTCCCTTATTCTTGGTCTTAGAGACTTTGAAAAATAATCCCTGAGGTTTTCTTGGAATATTTTTTCCTCATCAGAAAATTCGAAGTCCATATCAAAAAGTAGTTTTGAAAATTAAATATTCATCCAATGCGAGTATAACTTTCAGACTCAGTCTACTTAGAGGAGAGGTATGCTCTTAACAATATAAATTGTAAAAACAACCTTCTCTATAAAAAATTATCTCTTAAGTTCAATCGTATTTATATACTCTATATATAATATAATATTATAAATTACTTATTTTTAAAATAAAACAATTCTTTTTACTCTCTATATTTCAACGGTATAAAATCCCTTTTTATTGGCCCAACGTATAGTGCCCTAGGCCTAATTAGCCTATGTTGTTCCTCAACGTACTCTATTATGTGAGCAAGCCATCCCAAAACTCTGGATAACGCGAATAAGGTAGTAAACATATATTCTGGAAATCCAAGAGAGTAAAATACTATCCCCGAATAGAAGTCAACGTTAGGATAAATTCTCTTCTCAGCAAAGTGTTTAATTCCCAATTCTTCCAGCTTTGTAGCTATCCTTAAGTACTTCTTTGCCTCAGGAGTTTTTGCAATTTCTTCAGCATATTTCTTGAATATTTTTGCCCTGGGATCGTAAGTCTTGTAAACTCTATGACCGAAGCCCATTAGTCTGTTCTTTTCCTTAATTATCTTTCTATCAAACCATTCTTCAATCTTACTTTCGTCTCCTATTTCCTTAAGTTGTTCAAACGTAGCCTCTGCTGCACCTCCGTGAAGAGGACCCTTGAGTGCAGCCAAGGCCGAAACCATGCAGGAATACATGTCTGAAAGAGTTGACGCTGTTACCAATGCAGCAGTAGTTGATGCTGGAACTTCATGGTCGGCATAAATTATTAGCGTAGCGTTCATCGCTTTTACTTCCTCATCCGAAGGCTTTCTTGAGAACGCAGTTTCTAGGAAAGTCCTTGCATAACTGTCTGAAGGTTCCGGCAATCTAGGCCTTAATCCCTCTTTTATCCTATAAATATTGGAAACTAAGGTAGAAGTCTTGGCTATTATTTCTATAGCCCTCCATTTGTTTTCATCTTTCTTCCAAGGATAATTGTAAAATGAACTTAGCATACTAAATGCAGTCTCCAACATTCCTACTGCATCGGCGTCGTGAGGAAGTTTTTCTAAAACCTCAAATACCTGATAAGGCACATTATAGCTCTCGTTTATCTTTTCCTTTATCTTCTGTAGTTGAGAAGCTGTAGGTAAATCTCCGAACAGCATGAGGTGAATTATTTCCTCGTATTCGCAATTTTCCACTAAATCGTTAATGTCGTACCCTCCGTAACGTAAAATCCCTGCCTCTCCGTCAATGTAAGTAAGTGACGTAGCCTTTATGAAAACGTTTTCTAAGCCTTTACTCACTTCACTCATTTTAATCGCTTCCTAACCATTCTTCCTGTGAAACGTTGGCCAATGCCTTTAGAACGTAACTTTCTCTAATGAGGTCTCTAATTGATATTACGCCCTTGAAATTACCTTCTTTATCTATAACGACAAGATGCCTTATGTTATATTTGTTCATCTTCTCTGCAGCTGTGTAAATGCTGTCGTCCTCGAATACTGTAATTAAATCCATTGTTCCAACCTTCTCTATTTTCTCAGTGAGTGGAATTCCCTTTGCGAGAGCTCTTATTATGTCTCTTTCAGTGATTATACCAACTGGTTTCTCTTTATCGGTAATTATAACAGAGCCTATGTTCATTGAAGCCATAATCTTAACAACGTCCTCTAACTTTGTTCCTTTTTCAGCTGTTACCGGTGTTTTAGATATTAGGAATTTAACTTTACTTGTCATAAATTATAATATACTTTTAGATAATTATAAAATTATCGCTAATTAACTATTATAGGAATTATTTTATACTTAATAAAAAGAAGGAAGAAAAATTAGCGTATTTCGTTTAATGAAGCGTAGAGAACATCTCTCTCAGTCACTATCCCCTTAATTCCGTCAACTAAAAGCGAACCTATTCTTTTCTCGTTCATTATTCTCACTGCCTTCATTATAGGGTCGTCACTCCTAACTCCTATTGGGTTTCTTGTCTCAATTTCGTTTACCATATGAAGACCTTTTGCTAACGCTTTAACTATATCCGCTGCTGTAATTATTCCTTCAACTTCTTTTCCTCTCACTACTGGTAACCTCCTAACGCCTTCGTATTCCATAAGTTTAGAAGCAAAAAGCAAGTCCACGTCTGAAGGAATAGTTATAACGTCAGTGCTCATTATTGATTCTACTAATCCGGAGAAGGTCATCCTTGAAAGAATCCTTATAACGTCCCTTTCCGTAAAGATCCCTCTCAATACCTTACCAGAGGTTATTACCAAACTGCCTATCTTTTTACTTGCCATAATCCTTACCGCATTTCCTACTTCCTCATTTTCGTCAGCAGTAATTACTCCTCTTGTGGCAATTTCGTCAGCTCTTGCATCAAAAACGTTATCCTCCATTTTTGAATATGCCTTAACTACGTCTCTGGAGGATATTATGCCCACCGGTTCATCTCCGCTCATTACTATTACTCTTCCAGAGGGCGTTGACGAAAGAGCTTCAATAACTTCTTTTCCACTGTCCTCAGGCCTCACCGTTACGACTATTTTACTCATTACTTCTCCTACTTTCATAATTATAATTATCTTTTTCCTCATTCATAAACTTTTATTTAATCAAGAGTTTAGTACAGTCCATTTATATTGAGATCTTAATTACTATTACCATAAAGTGCTAGCCATAATTCATTTTTTAAAATTGTTTAATCTCTAACTATCTTGGAATTTTAGGACATTAAGGTTTATGAAAAGGAAATCGCTGTTATTGATAATAATGCGTATCTCAACATTTTCCTTAAGATGTGTGAGTTTCCCCAAATTCTTGACGGATGTGGGTTGGGATTATCCCGCTAAATAGACAGAGGGGTTACTCTAATGAAGCCAAGGACTGAGGATTGGATACAAATTCATGTTTAATGAAGCCCAAACCCCGAAGTTAGAAATGAGTTTAGAGAAAATTATAAAATAGGAAGGCGAGCTCAAGGGTGTTATTAGCGCGCAAACTTTCCTCAAGAGGTTTATGAAGGGGAAGGAACTTACTACTATTTCCATATCTGAAAGACTAAGAAAAAGCTAGAAGCGATAAAAGGAAGTATGAGTTGGGATGAATTACTACTTAATCTAGCTGAGGATTAGAAAAAGAGAATAAAGGAGGGAATAGATGAGCTAAGAGAAATCATTTCAGAAGAGGATATAAAATTGAGGCGAGTCACAAAAAGATGCATGAGGAGTTTAAGCTATGACATTAATTGACACGTTGGTGTTAATAGATATATTAAAAGGGGAATTAAATGTTATAGGAGATTCTATATGTATAATCACACTCATGGAAATTATTAGGACATTAGATAAAAATAAAAGGCTAAAGTTTTAGAGCAATTAAAAAAGAAGACTTATCCAATATATCCGAATGTCGCTTTAGAGTATTCTGAACTATAAAATGAAGGAAAAAGGTAGTTTAATGTCCGAGATAGACTTAATAATAGCTTCGACTGCTAAGGTCATGAAGAAGAATTAATTACTAAAGATAAAGATTTCTTGCCTTTAATTGATTTAATAAAAATAAATTTGGTTAAGTAAATTGCAGAAACCTTCTGCGTAAAACGGTTTTCATCATATCGATTTAAATCGAGTCATGCAAAACAATTAATAGAGTCGATATTACTAAGATGGAGGATAAATTCTCTACTTGTGGCAAATTTAGCCTTATAATCTTTAGGAAGAGAGGCTTGAAATTTCTAATGATTATAATCGCTATCATTCTTGTTATTAACCCAACAAGTATGAACACCAGCAGGTAATTTAGTCCAAGTAGAGAAATGTACATAGGAAGTATAAAGTCCATTTTTATTATATAATTTATGACGTACCATTTCACAGCATTAGTTAGGCTAGGAATATAATTACTTGAGTAGTGATAATATTTCCAAAGAATTATCTTAGGTAAGTAAGATAACGCAAGGATTACACCAAGAACTAATAATTCGCTTTGCACAACAAGATAAAAGGAGAAGAAAATAAATAACACAGGGAGTAAAGAAGCTACTAGAATAAAAACCAAACCTTGTACTCTTTTTCCAAAATCTATCAAATAGGAAGAAAAAAGTATTCCCTTATATATGTTAATTCCCTCGATTACGCTAAGGGTAGCAGTAAGAATCAGAAGAAGCATCTCCACCACTTAACCTAACTTGGTGAGCCCTTGCTTCTCCAAAATCCACAAAGAAGTCCTTATCTTGGCTTAAACCTTCTTCGGAGTTAAGCTTTATCATCCACCCTCTTATTCCTTCAGGATAAAACTGGTTATCCCAAGTGCTGTATAACGAATTTGTTACGTAAATCCTTTTTCCGTCTCTACTTATTTCGAGCATTTGTGGGCCTCCAGTTTTACCGCTACCAATACCTCCAATTTTCACTTTACCTATGAGGACAGGTTTGAACGGATTACTTACGTCATATTTTCTAACTTCTCCTGTCCCCCAACAGCTTACGTAAAGATATTTGTCGTCAAGCGAAAGATCTATGTCAGTTACCAATGGAGGAATCATCTTAAACGGTTTTAAAATTTCAGGCAAGTTTCCTTCGCTTTTCTCTGCAGGAATCTCTATAACCTTTTCGGCGTTCCATTTCTTATCTTCATAATACCATAACCAAACGGAACTACTAAGATCTTTTGTGCTAACTACAATGTTTACAAAGCCCATTAATTTGGTAGGATCGTGGAATGGCCTTAATTCTAGAGCCATTCTATTTTCTTCTCCTAAAGTTAGGCTCTGTATTTTTCTCCTCTTATGTAAATCCCAAAAATGTATCCTATTTCCATAACCTTCCTTGAGGTCTTCTAACTTTAATCCGTTTTCTATAGTATTAGGCACTCCCCATTCGCTGGTAACCATTACTTCATTTGGCAAATTCCACCAGAAGTCATATGCAAAGTATTGGTCTCCTCTATCCATTTCCCATTTGCCTAAAACGTCAAAAGTGAAATGATCTAAGACTAGTATTCCTCCTGGGCCCTCACCTTCAGAATTACCTAGTGCACTTATATATATCCCGTTGGGTCCACAATGGACAGTGTGTAGCCTACTATATCCCGACCTTTCAATTACTTCTTTAGGTTCAACGATCTTAACTATTTTTGGCTTTACAGGATTTGTCTTTACGTCAATTATATATATTCTAGAAGATCTTAAACCAGGTACTACAAGATATCTTCTCTCCAAAGCCGGATTTCCGTTTGGGCATAACGATGAACTGCAGGCGTTCCAACCAAAGTGGTGCAATTCATCACCCTTATAAGGCATTTCTACTTTACCTATTATTTTCGAGTAAGTTGGAGACTTCTCGTCAACGTCGATTACGGCTATAAAGTCGTTCTTATCAACTCCAGTTCCTTCATATAGGCACGCAACGTAAGCTAGTTTTTCTCTTGGAGCTTTCATTGCTAATTTTGGCGACGGATAGAACGTTGGATCCAATTTTATGGGTATCATCAATTATATCTTTTAAAACCTAGCTTAAATATAATATGATTAGTGCAATTTTTGCATGTATTAAAATAAAAGATATATTTTTGTGGAGCAATTTTTCCTCGACGTTAACCAAGGACGAATCAAGAAAAATTAATTAATAAAAAATGATAGTAGCTTATACTCTTTGATCCGGGGGTAATTCTTCGTATTTCTTAAAGGCTAAATACCAAGCCTTTGCATTTGGTAATTTCATTCTTAATTCTGCTTCATCTAAAGTAGTTGGTGCAGGTATTATCACATCATCTCCTGGCTCCCAATCGACCGGTAAGGAGACTTTTGCCTTGTAATTTACTATTGCTGCTTTGGTTATTCTTAATAGCTCTTCTATTTTTCTTCCATATTCTATTGGATAATATGCCATAAACCTTATTGTACCTTCTGGATTGACTAGGAATACTGCTCTAATTGTTACTCCGGAGTTCTCATCGATAATGTCCAATGTTCTAGCTAACTTCTTATCGGGATCAGCGATTAGAGGGAAAGGAATTTTAATTCCATACCTTTGTTCTATATCGCTTAGCCAAGCTATGTGAGAGTATATGCTATCAACGCTCATTCCTACAAGTTCTACATTTAATCTCTTAAATTCCTCGTACGCCTTTGCGAAAGCTACAAATTCTGTAGTGCATACTGGTGTAAAATCTGCGGGATGAGCGAAGAGGAATAACCATTTGCCTTTACCGAATATGTCCTTATAAAAATCTATAACTCCTTTTGTAGTTAATACTTGAACGTCCGGGAACTTTTGATAGAGTTTCATGCTCTCTAGTTTATATAACACTTGTTAATAATATAAATTAAACTATTTGTGCAAATTTTGCATTAATCAATGTATGGATAAAAATGAAAGAATTTTATGTGGATTGCAGCTATTTTATACCACGATTTTTACAATCAACGTTATAAATGAAAAGTATAAAACATTAGTTTAAATCTCCTAAAATAGAGTTAATAGTATGGACAAAAAGTTTGAAGACCTCCCTTGCTCAGCCAAGCTTGTCTTAAAAGTAATAGAAATGAAAGGAAGGACTACGTTTAAGGAATTGAAAGAGGAAACTCTCTTACCAGATAGAACCTTAAGAGAAGCAATAAGGATATTAAAAGAAAGGGGCGCAATAAGGAGTAAGATCTGCCTAGACGATACCAGGACAAGGTACTATGAGATTTCGTGCTTAGAATTAACAGAACTCGTGGAGAAAGAAGATGAAAGAGAAATAATGGGAGAAGAAAGAAGAAAAATATGAAATTAGAATAAGTAAAAATTACTATATTACTAAACTTCTTTTTCCTTCAATATCTCATCAATTATGGTAGTAGGTTTTCCTTCTTTCTCTATTCTAACCTTTGCCGGAGGCAATATCTTATAACTTGGGCTTGCAGAAGATATCCTCTCCTCGAAGGTATCTCTTTCTTCCTTATAGAATATTCCTATGGGTATCCTATCACCCCATTCTAATGCCTTTTCCATTGCCTGCAAGAACTTTTTCTTCTTATCTTCTTCACTTCTCACTACCGGATCCCAATCAAGTTTGTAAATTCTCTTATCATACCATTCCTTAGTATTTATATCATTATAAGTTGGACAGGGCTGGAGAACATCTACCAAAGCCAATCCCTTGTGCTTTATAGCCTCCTTTATTAACTCCTTAAGATGTTTAACGTCGTAAGCGTAACCTCTTGCAACAAAAGTGTAACCGGAAGCCAAGGCAACGGTTAAAGGATTAATATCGTCATTTATATTAGGCTTAGGCAAGGATTTTGTTTTTACACCTTTCTTCAACGTTGGTGAAGCCTGCCCCTTTGTTAGTCCATATACTCCATTATCGTGAACAATCACAGTTATATCCACGTTTCTCCTACCTGCACTTACAAAGTGACCTACTCCAATGCCAAGTTGATCTCCATCTCCAGCGTTAACTATTACCTCAAGTTCTGGATTAGCTAACTTTATTCCTATTGCAAACGGCAAAGCTCTACCGTGGAGCGTATGCACTCCTGAAATTGGTATCCTAACGAAATGAGGTAGCTTCCCTGAACAACCTATTCCCGAGACAAGCACTACCTTCTTTAAGTCTATCCCTAGCTCGCTTATTGCTTGTTGTTCTGCATTAAGTATACCGAAATTACCACAACCGGGGCACCAATCGTTCCATTCAGCTACCTGCATTTAACACCACCCTCTTTTCTCCTTTAATTGCAGATAAAATTCCATCCTTTACTTCGTCCCTACCCATCGGCCTCCCGTTCCATTTAAGTATATAGTTAGTAACTTCTACTCCATGCAGCTTAAGTAAAGTACCTGCCTGAGCCTCGTAATTTCCTTCCACATCTATAATGAGATCCTTGTCTTCAAGCAATTTCTTTACACTCTTAGGGAATGGGTTGAACATCCTAAGTTGAATTACCGCAAACTTTTGATCCAACTCCTCAACGGCATCCAATACTGCACCCTTGGGCGAGCCCCAAGTTACTATGGCGTATTTTGAGTCCAAATCTCCGTAAACGTTATACCTCTTTTCTTCTGGAATTTCCTTATCTGCAGTCTCCAACTTTCTCATTCTCTTCTCGTACATTTTTACCCTATTTACCGGATCTTCCGATATGTGACCGAAAGTATTATGTTCATCTCCTGTATAATATACCGTGGATTCACCTAAAAGGAGCCTAGGAGAAATTCCGGAGTCAGTAAACTTAAACCTCTCATTATCATCGCCTATAACGCTTCTCTCAATTTCTATGTCTCCTCCCAACTCATCCATATCAACAATGGAGTATGCATTGGCCAACGCTTTCTCAACTAAATGAATTACCGGAGTCTGATATTTTTCTGCTAGATTAAAAGCCCATATAGCGTCCTTTAATGCCTCTACGTGGTCTCCTGAAGCTATTACTATTCTAGGAAATTCTCCATGGCTGACGTGCATAGCGAAAAGTAAATCTGCTTGAGAAGTCCTAGTAGGTTGACCAGTTGACGGCCCGCCTCTCATGTAGTAAGTTATTACTATAGGAACTTCGTTCATGCCAGCCCAACCTATTCCCTCGGTCATCAAGGAAAACCCTGGACCTGAAGTGGCCGTAGCAGCCCTCACTCCCGTCAAAGCTGCTCCAGAAGCCATATTCACCGCAGCAAGCTCGTCCTCTGCTTGAACCACAACTATTGTCCTTTTCCTCTTATCTCCAGTAACTGGATCTACATATAGGACTTCCTGATGAGCCTCTATAAACGTGCTTTCGTCACTTGCTGGAGTAATTGGATAATAAGATTGGAAACCGATACCGGCATATATTTTACCTATTGCAACTGCAGTATTACCGTCTATTTGAACTCTCCTTTTCTTCTGAGGTAATTCCTTCAGATCGAAAATGGGTGATAATTTAACTTTATCTGCTGCGCTAAGGTTTAGCTTTACGAAAGTTTCTTGTTTAAAAGTCCTTTTTAAAGCCTCGTATAAGTAATCTTTCCTTAAGCCTAAAAGATCGTAAGACGCTGATATAGCAACAGTATTCCTTGCTCTGTCTACAACGGAAAGCGGTAATTTCATTTCTTCAGCAACTTTCTTCAATATTTCGTCATAATCTATACCTATAGTGGTCACTCCTTTACTCTGCAAGTAGTCTATTACTTCCTTTACTGTCTTAAATGGTATTCTCTCTGCAGTTTCCGGTTCAATGCTTTGTATCCTGTCTTTCTCTACATTAAGTACTCCTTTATTATATATAATCACCTTCTGAACGTCTTGATAATGTTGAAAGACGGTCTCAGCGTCAAAAGAGGCTAAGATATCAACCTTATGCGAAATACTCCTAGCTTTTTCATCGCTTATTGTCAAGTTAAAATACGAGTGCCTGCCCTTAATATTGGAATAATACTCTCTATTACCGTAAATGTAGTAACCGGCTCTTGCTATTGCGTTACCGAAAATATTTGCGGAAGTGTCAACTCCAGTGCCCTGTGCTCCTCCAATCATCCAAGTAATTTTCATTGCTCCTCATCTATAATTATGGAAAAAGAATTATTTAAAACAATGTAATGAATGATGAGAAGTTTACTAAAAAAGTTTAAATAAATAACTATTATTACCAGACAATCTTAAGGTAAAATATACAGATATTATATTATATAAATAGACAAAACTTGATTAAAAAGAGTTAGATAGGACGAAGTAATGCGCCTATTTCCTTCATTCTCAGATAAAATCGAGTTCTATCATTTTATACTCCCCGTAACTTTCTTCACAAGACCCTTATTTATTAACTATTTGACAACTCAAGCTCATTCTCAGTCAAATTATTCATTTTCATAGCTACCCCACAAGCATATACTTGGATTTTAGGATCTGTTCTTTTCTTCGTTTTTAAAACTCCAAAAATTCCTGTTTCAGAATATACCACTTTCAACGTCTTTTTGATTAGCCATATTTTTTACTGCAACAAACGATAAAGGAATCTTTTCGCTTCCAGATATCTGAAATACTATTTTTATATTATACTATATACATTGAAGAAATATAAAGTTGCCTATAAGAATAAGGAAAAATATAGATAGAAAGTTAAATAAATAAAAACTTATTAAAATGAATATAATGTCGTAAAATCCGTACTTTCAAGTGTTATCCCAGAGGAATTTTTAGCTAAAAGATATCTTAAAGATCAAGACATCCATAAGGTAAACTTATTTCGTTTCCACCATTTTTACACAGAAGGATTCGAATACTGGTTTATACTACTTTCTTTCATTTTACTGTATTTTTATAGAAAAAGTGCGTTTTATTTCATATCAACTGGTATCGGTAAATAAAGTAATTTGAGTCTGTCCAACTATTTTGTTAAGTCACTATTTACAAAATAAATGAGTAAAACTTTCCTAATCTAACGCGTGTTTGTTAAAAATCTTGATAACACTCTTAAGAGTTATTAAATAACGTCGATCCGATGTTGATCTTGCATGTGTTTCAAATAATTTAAATTATTGGACGCACTCATCTTGTCTATCAAAGAATTCGTCTTCTTCCGTTAATTCTCTTCCTGAACTTTACCATACGGTACCGTAGTTTAAATAGTTATATGGACAGTCTGCAATTGTACTATATCTAAGGTATTTAGTTGCGTAATCTTCTTATATTAAGAGATATAATTTATCATTATGGATTCCTTCCTAGTTATTAAAAACAGATACAAAGATTTCATGAAGGCTTATGAAAATTGTAAAAAATGCATAGATTGTGAAGCGTGTGATGAGGCGGAGTTAACTGCTGACGAAATACTAAGCATAATAAACGACATGGAAGTAGATAAACTATCTGAAGAGGAGAGGAAAGAAGTTAAGGACATATTATTCACTGTTTCCTCAATATTTGATCAATTAAGAAAATCTAAAGAAAGATAATTTTCTATTATCGTTTTTCTAAATCTATTAGCTCGTTACTAGATTTATTTATAATAAAAATTGAATTTTTATGTATAATAATGTAATGAAAGTCAAGGAAAATGGATTTAAGGAGTACTTGAGGGATTTTCTCATAGATCTTAATAGGATTATTAAAGATAAGACCATAAAAGATATCCCAATTTACCTAAAAAATAAAGGAAAGGCTACCTACTCAGAAATTCTTAGAGATATGAAACTAAATATAGGAAAATTAAATTATTATTTAAAAATTCTCGAATCTTTAATAGAAAAAGGAAGGAGAGTATTATAAACTTAATGAAAAAGGTGAACAACTCGTTAGTATAATGTTGAAGGAGATAAGAACGAAACTCAGTACAATAGGATTTTACCATTAGCATTACTAGGTGTAGTTCTTCAGCTTCTATAAACACCAAGGTTCTCAGATTTTCTACGTAACTTACGTTATCTCGATTATTGCGTTAATTTCATCAGCATTTTTAGGTTACGTAATAGAGCCTAGCGGTTTTGAGAAATTAATGGTTATTTTATCCTTGGTAGTATCGTTTGCATAACCAACTTTCATGAGTTTCCAGTTATATTACCAAATGCTATTTGTGCGGATATTCACTCAAACTCCGCCTAGTATAATCTGTTTTTCGGAATTCTACCTAGGTAGGATATATAAATGAAAATGACGGCTCCACTGTTGATGGTCGAATGCGATAACCGGATTTCTTCTCAGATTATAGATTTAATGTTGTTACTAATGGACTTTAGTTTATATCAAAAAGGAGCGAAATAAAAGACTATTATTTCATTACTAGCTTTAGCATATCACTATTAATTGTTCATATTGTTTAAAAATTCTGTTTTCACTAGGCAACAAGAAAGGAAGGAAAGCATTACTCCTACCTTCTAATTACATATTTTTGAAAAACGTCTCTAGAAATTCTTACCAGGTCTTCTGGACCTAATTCTTCATCAGCGTTAAAATTTGGTTTCTCACTTAAGCTAATTAATCCTGCTTTAGGAATTCCGGCTCTTCTTATTCTCTCTATTGATTTTTCTGCTTCAGCTTTTGAAAACTCTCCCAATTTCACTTCATAACCTATAATTGGCTTCCCTTTATCTAATAACACAATATCTATGTCCTCATAAGGAGAATAAGCTAAAGTAGCGCTATGTTTTTCTGCTAAGAGATCACCTATAGAAAATTGAACTTCCCTACCTATAGGCAGTTCTCCAACGTTCTCAGTAAATGAGACGTTATACTTTGCTTCAGCATAAAAAATTAATGATATTATTGGAGATGAAATTTTATAATACCACCTTGCCCTCTTTTTCTCTCCATAAATAGGAATTTTCTCAACTAATCCCATATTCTGGAGAGTTTCCAAATAGCCGCTTACCGAAGAAGGAGTAACGTTAAATCCTTTACTGTTAAGAGAGCCTGCAATTATTGCAGTGTTCCACTCACCTTCTGCTAAAGATAATAAAATCGCCTCGTAAAGACTGGTTAACTGCCTTTCTTCCTCTTCAAAAATCTCTCCAATTAATGCTTTAGTGACCATGTAAAGCTGATAAGCCTTATCTTCCAAATCTTTCACGCTTTTAACGAAACTTAAAGTCCATGGATCTCTGTAAATCAATGATAGTAAAGGATTGCCTACTTGACTCAAAACGTCAGAATAATGGATAATTTCCAGCCTATATGGTAAAACAAGGCCTAAAAGTGGGCTTTGCCTATCTACCAACTTTTGCATGATCCTAAAGCTTGAGCCTACAAGGATGAGTTTACCATTAGGATGCTCAACACTAAGCCCGTCCCAGTATTTTTCGGGCATCCTTTGGAATTCGTCTATAACAACTGTTTTATTTTCCCTCAAAGCTTTAATTGTTAAGGAAAAAGCTTCATTAAGATTCCTAAAAGAATTGTCTGTAGGAAAATAAGCTTGTAAATCTCTAGTTATTACATAGTACAGATCATAATTTACGTACTTTCTAACTAGGAAGGATTTGCCAACTTTTCTTCTGCCGTAAACTAAAGTCCAAGAGCTGAAGTTCTTTACGTCATTATATTCTCTTCGCAATATTTCCATAAATATATTTTCACCATTATATAATTAGGAAAATATTATCAAAAATTTTTGCTCTCTAGCTAGGAAACTCGTGTAAAAGAAGAAATTTCAATTCTCATTCTCATTAACTTGTGAAATGATGAATAATTTTTAATCAAATTACGTGACATTCATTTTATTTTTTATATATAACCTCATAATACTTTTATATTCGTTGAAATAGTGTATAAACAATGATAAAGATTAAACGAACAAATAAAGCAAGCTTCCTTGAATATGAAGAGGAGCATTATAAGACTTTACTTTCAGATTTAGAGAGAATTCCAGACTTCTTTAAGTATGTACAATTAATAAATGAGTTAGCATATAGGGAGGGATTTACTTTCTATACTGGAAATTATTATAGATCAATAAAAATTGATCCTATACCTAGAATTTTGAAGAAAGAGGAATTCTGGAAAATTTATGAAGGTTTAAAAAGTAGGACAGAGGCAATAAATAAATTCCTTTATTCTTACTATCACGGAGATAAGGTAGTTGTCCCAGAAGATCTGATAGAAACCTCACCTTATTTTAGGCCAGAAATGATGGGATTTGATCCTCCTAAAGGAATATACGTTTACATATTTGGAGAGGATTTAGTTAAAGTGAAGGGAATTCCTTATATCCTAGAGGATAACGTTAGAATACCTTCAGGAATGAGTTATGCGATAAAGGCTCATGAACTTACAGAAAGGGTTCTTGGAGATAAATTTTCAGTTAAAGGAAATGAAGGTGACGGATTAGAAAAATTAAAGAAAACTTTGACCTCTGCTTCTGATACTAGGGATCCAGTAATTGCAATATTAACTGACGGTACATATAACTCTGCATACTTTGAGCACAAGTTCTACTCCGATAAACTCGACCTTCTTCTTGTTGAGCCGTCAGATATTAACATAAGGGAGGGAGAAGTTACAGTCTCTACCCTTGAAGGAGAAGTTCACGTTGACGTTATTTATAGGAGAATAGAGGATTTGGACTTTTTAACTCCAGGATTAATGAACGCTTATCTACGGGGTTGGGTTAATATAGTTAATGCTCCTGGGACGGGAATAGCAGACGATAAAATAACCTTTTGCTTTATGCCACAAATAATGGAGGAGTTAGGAATAAAAGAAGGAGTTAGGCAACCGTTCTCATTCCCTATAGGTACAACAAGGGAAGACATAGAGGAGAAGATAAAGAATATGGTAATAAAAAGGAGAGAAGGCTACGGTGGATCCGGAACTTTTGTTTTACACGATATGAGCGAGGAGGAGAAGAAGAAAGTGCTCAATGAAGTGAGGAAATCTCCTGAGGAATTCATGGCTCAAGAACTTCTTGATTTCGATACAGTAATATCCGCAATAGGCGATTCGTTTTATCAAGCTTATGCCGATTTGAGGTTCTTCGTTTTTGTTAATGACTCATCAACTTCAATCTTAAGTAGAGTAGCCCCAGTTGGCAGTAGAGTTACTAATAATTCCTCTGGAGGTTTGGTGAAGCCTGTATGGATAGTTTAAAGTTTCACGTACTTTATGAAGCTAGGTACGAGTACGAGGACGTTGTAACCAGTAATGATAACATTCTTAAGATAGTGCCTTACGACGGCGATAATCAAGAATTGTTGGAAGAGAACGTTGACACTGAACCTAAAGGATACAAGACAAGATACAAGGATATGTTCGGTAATATAGTGTATAGAATTAAGGTAATAGAACCTCATTATTCATTAGTAATTAGAAGTGAAAGTTCTGTAAATGTCAAGTTGAAGGAAATAGAGGATTGCGTGCTACCTTGCCAGATTGAGGACGGGATATTCCTAAATTCTAGTAGGTTAATAGATGTTGAATATTTTAAACCAATAGCTAAAGAGTTGTTAAAATCCTCCAAAAGTTTAGACGACTTAATTAAAAATACTGTGGAGTTCGTAAGAAATAGATTAAAATATAAAAAAGGAATAACAAACGTTGATACATCAGCAAAGGAAAGCTTTGAAATAGGAATGGGAGTTTGTCAGGATTTTGCTCAAGTTACCATAGGAATACTTAGGGCTTCCGGAATACCCGCTAGATATGTTATGGGCCTAGTTAACGATAATCCTATAAGTACTCACGCTTGGGTCGAATTTAAGTCACCTTCAGGTTGGATTCCTGTAGATCCTACAACCAGAAAGTTCTATAATATTCCCTATGTTAAGTTTGCGATAGGTAGGGATTATTATGACACACCCCCAATTCTAGGCACTTTTGTAAGTAAAGGAAAAGGTTGGCTTAAAAAACTCACAGTTATGGTGAGAAGAATTGATTAAAAGCCTTGCTTATAAGGTATTTTGGGCAGGAAGGTATTTAGAAAGAATTGAAAACATAAGTAGAATGTCGTTATTAGCTATAGATAAAGGCGTAGATATTTCCTCAACGCCTTCATATTTAGGGATAAACGATGACATACAGAAATATTTAATAAGTAATTTCGAAATTCTAAGGGAAAATATAAGGGCTTTTGGCAACGAAAAAGTAATGAATGCATTATCATCACTGGAAGGAGCAATATATTCTTCAACTTCAGACTTAAGGGGGTACTTCTCGGCGGTTTTAAAATCAACACTTTACTTAGGTGAAGTAATTGAAGACCAACTAAAGCCCGTAATCACTACTACTCTACCAAGAAAGCAAGAGGAAATAAAAACTCAATAAAAGTAGTTTTTACAAGTTTAAATCTTCATTTTTAGATTATAAAATTAATGAACAAAATTTAATTGAAAATAGATTTTATTATTTAGTTAACTCTCATGAATAAGGTTCTCTACTATTTCAATAAAGATCGTGCCAGCTCGATTGTTAGTAAGTTATTCTTTCTACTTTCTTATCTCTAACAAAAGTTCCCCTTCTTAAATCGTTTAATGCCTCAATAATTTGCTCCTCAGTATTCATGACTATAGGTCCATACCAAGCTATTTCTTCCCTAAGAGGTTTACCAGAAAGCAAAAGTAGCCTAGCCCCGCCTTTAGATTTTATGTAAATTTCATCCCCCTCATCAAATATTAACAAATTGCCTTCTCCTACTTTTACAGGGAAATCAATAGAGCCTTCTATTATAAACGCTAATACTGTATATTTAGTATGAACGCCATGACGAAATTCTCCTTCCTCCTCGAGTTTTATATCAAGGTAAGTAGGATCGACATCAATCCCCGCGTTTACTGGGCCTTCGACTCCCATGAATTCCCCTGAAAGGACCTTAACTTCGCCTTTATCTATTTTTACCTTAGGAATTCTCCTTATATCTCTATATATAGGAGATTTCATTTTCTTATTAGCCGGAAGATTTATCCACAATTGTAGTCCTTTATTTTCAGTAGTTAAAATAGGAGTGTGCAAAATGTCACTCTCGTCAAGAGGCTTTGGCATTTCTTGATGAAATATTCCGCTTCCCGCGGTCATCCACTGTGCTTCTCCAGGGTAAATAACTCCTTTATTTCCTTCACTGTCTTCATGCTCTACCTTACCTTGTAATAGATAAGTTACAGTTTCTATCCCCCTATGAGGATGCCAAGGAAATCCGTTAATGTAATCTTCTACGTTCGATGAACCGAAGAAGTCCAAGAGTAGAAAAGGATCTGTCAGATGATAAGTTGAAGTACCTCCGAAAACCCTGTATAGTTTTACTCCTGCACCGTCATAAGTATATTTACCTTGTATTAAGCCAGAAACTTTTCTTATCATGATTTAATTGTTAATTTATATAGTTATAAAAGTAGTTCAACATAGTTATGGTTATCTTAGATAGAGAAAAATTACACGAAATTCACAAGTAATGATAAATACTAATTACTAAAGAAGGAAAAGAGGAGAGAAAGAAGAAAAACAAAAATACTTCACTATTAAGCTTCTCACATCTCTTCCTTCAACTTGATGAACAGTTATTTATATAACCAATACTAATGTTACACCGTGAGAATTTGGCTTCAATATTCAGAGAAAACACAAGCAGAGAGTCGGGAAAGGACGTAATTCTTTCAAACATAACTGCAGTAAGGACTTTAGCCGAAATGCTAAAGACCTCCTTAGGACCAAGAGGATTAGATAAAATGATGGTATCTTCAACAAACGATATTACAATAACAAACGACGGAGCTACGATAGTTAAGGATTTAGAAGTTCAGCATCCAGCAGCAAGGATAGTTGTAGAAACTGCAAAAGTTCAAGATTCTGAAGTTGGAGATGGTACAACTACTGCAGTAGTCCTTTCAGGTTTCCTTCTAGATGAGGCAGGAAAACTTCTAGATCAAAATATTCATCCCACTACTATTATTGAAGGATTTAAGAAAGCCTTAGACAAGGCGTTAGCAATCTCGAAGGAAATAGCAATAAAAATAAATCCAGAGGATAGAAATTATTTAAGAGAAGTAGCATATACAACACTCTCAAGTAAGTTCTTCTCTGAAGGTGAAGAACTAGATAAGATAATAGACCTATCCATTGATGCTGTGCTCTCAGTAATGGATAAAGTAGGAGACGAATACGTCATTGATTTAAGTAACATAAAAATGGTAAAGAAGAGAGGAGAATCCGTAGAGGATACAGAACTGATTAAAGGTTTCGTACTAGATAAGGAAGTAGCACATGAAGGAATGCCTAGGAGGATTGATGAAGCTAAGATCGCAGTAATAGATTTTCCATTAGAAGTTCAGAAGACTGAAATTTCCTCAAAGCTAAGTTTGACCTCTCCTGAGCAAATTAAAGCTGCACTAGACGAGCAAGCAAAGTACTTAAGGGGTATTGTAGATAAGATAGCTGCTACTGGAGCTAACGTTGTTATATGCCAAAAAGGAATGGACGATATTGCGCAATATTTCTTAGCTAAAAAGAAGATCATGGGAATCAAAAACGTTAGTAGGAGTGACCTAGAAAAAATAGCAAAGACTACCGGAGCAACAATAATAAGTTCTGAAATGGACTTAGATTCCTCAGCTTTAGGCTATGCAAAGGTAGTTGAAGAAAGGACAGTAGGAAAAGATAAGGCAATATTCATTGAAGGAGTGAAAAACGCTAAAGTAGTTACCATATTAATAAGAGGAGCAACTGACATTGCTATGGATGAAGTTGAGAGGAGCTTAAACGACGTATTAAATTCGGTAAGGAATGTAATAATATATCCTTATGTAGTTGCCGGCGGAGGAGCATTTGAGGAAGAATTAGCAATGAGACTTAGGAAAGAAACATTACCGGGAAAGGAACAGTTAGCATTAGAGGCATACGCTAATGCATTAGAGGAAATTGCTGTGACTTTAGCAGAAACTGCCGGATTAGATCCTACAGAGGCCTTGGTTAACTTAAGGACAATGCACGCAAAAGGCTTAGATAAGAGCGGAGTCGACGTAATGCAGGGTAAACTAGTTGAAGACATGACTAAGATTAAGGTTGTTGATTCTCTAAAGGTTAAAGAACAAGTATTGAAAGGTGCTACTGAAGCAGCAACGGCAATATTAAAAATTGATGACTTAATTGCTGCAGCTCCTGCAAAGCAACAGCCGCAACAGCAAGAAGGCGGATATCCAGGAATGTCAGGAATGCCCGGAATGTAAGATAATTTTTCTATTTATTATTACACTTATGGTAAAAATTACTAAGATTGTAATTGAAGACAGTATAAATTCTTTAGGACATTCTTTAATAGTTGCTGATGTTTGAGACTTAAGACTGAGAGAGACTATAATAAACATAGCCGAAGACCATGTAAGAGGAGAAGTTGTAGGCAATGGGTATCCCTTTACGGGAGCTACTGCTTCTGGCAATAATCCTTGTTGAGAATGATTATATGCCCAACATAATAGTCTAATAGAAGAGTTGATCTCACCTTTTTCTGCATAATATAACGCCTCAAACAGTGTAGTAATAACCCAAGGAGGGCTGGGCTCACAACTATCATACAGAGACTCGGAATAGTGATAAAGGTCATCAGGGAATCTCGAAAGCCCTCCATTAACTGTTAGGTTAGAGACCACAGAGTTAAAGTCTTGATTAGTATAGTTCGAATCCAAAGGTAAATAACCCATATCTAGTGGTAGTAACGTTGACGAATCTATTGCAGGCGGTAATGGACATAATACTTCTACTTCTCCATTTTCTTCATAGAGCACAGATTCTCCTAGAGCTGAGGCGAAATATCCATTTTTCCAGAAATATTTCAATATACTTTCATTTAATAATTTTTCCTCATAACTAACATTAAATCCCAGTTTTTCCATATCGTACAGACCTAGATCGTTAAAGGATTGGGTCCAGAAGTGATAAGCTAACCTATCTTCCCACACGCTTAAGTCTTCAGGAACTAGGTGGAATTTAGATTCGAGAATTTCATAGGTTTGATACTTTATTATTTCGCACAGCCTAGGCTTAACCTCGTAGAGGAAAGAAACATTATGCGTAAGAATGTAAAAATTGTATACTCCAATTTCAAATAAACCTAGGCTATCTAATTCTGGTATTCCAAATCCTATGCAAGGCTTTCCAGAATAGAAGTTGTATCTCGTATACCATGTTCCGTTACCCATTGAAGTAGCATTAGCCATCCATAGCCAATATTTTAAAGCTGAATAATAATGTCCCGACTCTTGTAATGCTAAAGCTGCAAAAGAAGAGTCTCTAACCCATGAATAAAGATATATTGGAGAAGGGGAAGCTGCAAAATCTCCTAAATAGGGATTTTGATCGTCCTTTATTAAAAGTAAAGATAAATAATATTCTCTTAATAAAGATTTAGGTAAATATTTAGGGATAACGCTTTTATTCAACCACGATTTAACGACTTTGTTGTTCAGCAATAGTAGGTGAGATACGTTTTCGTAAGGAGGCACAAGTAGTGAGATCTCTACATAATACACTCCTGTCTTTTGGAAAGACAGAATTAAGTTAGTACGCTTTATTATTACACTCCCATTTGATATTAACCAAGAGATGTTATTCTTGAACTCGTTATCCTGCGCCAGCCAAGAGGAATTTGACTTTATAGTAATGTTGAAAGGAGTCTTCACGCCTAGAATGAGTAATAAATAACTAGTATAAGGAGGAAGTATTATACAGATCGAATTATTACATTCTAGCAACGCAGTGTTGTTAAGTTGAAGATAGGCTTTCGTTGTATTAATTCCAAGACAAACAGTAAGATTAAGTATACCTATTCCTCCTAGAAATATATTTCTTATTGATGCATTGTATTGTGGAAAGCCATTAAGTTCTCTATTTATAACTTGTATTCCGGTAGGAATCCAAACTGAAATATTTTTCCAGTTACTTAACAATAAATAAGATGGATAATAAGGGTTAGAATGGCAACTTTCAGAACTTGCTCCTATTACGAAAAAACCGGGAAAAGAAAGCAGAAGGACGAAAAACAATATTATAACTTCAACTATCCTCTTTTTTCTTTTATCCATTTTTAATCATCAAGTTGACTCCTGATTCTGCATCAAATAGTTCAATTCTGCTATAATCGAATTTCAACTTAACCTTTTCTCCTTTTTCCCTCTTTATGAATGCCTTATCAATTACCTTTATTATATCATTTCCTACTCTTACGTGAGTAATTGTAAAACTTCCAAGTTCTTCTACTAGCTCTACTACTCCTTCAATGTCACCATCTTGTGATATTTCGATATTCTCAGGCCTTATACCAAGAATTACCTTGTTTGAACTAATAATCCCTTTAAACCTCTCAGGCAAAGGTATTGCTTGCCCATCAAATTCAATTTTCTCACCAGCTATTTCAGATCTTATTAAGTTCATAGCAGGATTTCCAAGAAAACTAGCTACCCAAGAATTATTGGGCTGTCTATATAATTCAAGAGGATCTCCGTAAGCTTGTATTTTTCCATTATGAAGAAGTGCTAATTTAGTAGCTAAGCTAAGCGCCTCTGCTTGATCATGAGTTACGTATATAATTGTTGGCCCTAGCTTTTGTTGCAACTCCTTTAGCTCTTCTCTAGCTAATACTCTAATCTGAGCATCTAAGTTGGACAATGGTTCGTCCATTAGTATTATATCCGCATTTTTAACTAGAGCTCTAGCTATTGCGACTCTCTGTAACTGTCCTCCGCTCAGCTGTGAAGGCCTTCTATTAAGTAAATTATCGATTTTTAGCATTTCTGCTACTTCTAAGACTCTTTTTCTTATTTCTTCCTTAGGCACGTGCTCTATCTTTAATGGAAATGCTATGTTATCAAAAACGTTCATGAAAGGATATACAGCATAGTTTTGTGGTACCATGGCAATATTTCTATCTTTAGGCGACATATCGTCTGCCAATTTTCCTCTTAAGTAAACGTGCCCTTTATCTTGTTTAAGTAATCCAGCTATTATCCTTAGTATAGTAGTCTTACCTTCTCCCGAAGGTCCTAAAATGACTACGAAATCTCCTTTCTCTATCTCCAGATTTATGCCCCTAAGTACCTCAACCGTCTTCTTCTTTTCCTTATATATCTTCCATATATCCTCTAGCTTTACGTGAGCCATTTACTTCACCCCAGCTAAAGTACTATAAGCCCTAGTCATCATCCTTTGCGAAGCAATAAATAGTGCCGTTAATGGGATTCCCATTATAACAGAGCCTGCGGCAAAGAGGTTATATGCAGGAGCACTAGCGTAGTTTAAAAGCCCTGCAGCGTAATATAGTCCAATAGTTGCAGTCCAGTCACTTATATGTGGTAATAAGAATGCATAAGCTAATGCAAAATCTAAGTAAGCTCCTGAAAAGCTAAGTATAGCTGTTAAAGCAACTATTGGTAATGCAAGCCTCATAATAATCCTTAAAAATACTTGAAACCTAGAAAGTCCATCAACCATAGCTATTTCCTCATACGACGGTGGAATGGAATCTATTGCAAGCTTTGCTAAGAATGCTGCGAATATTGAAGTTCCTGGCGTATAGGCTATAATTAAACCTATATAATTTAACATATGGAATTTTGCAAACATTAGATATAATGGAACTGCTGTAGCAGTGTAAGGGAAAAACGTTACTATATAAATAAACGCTGCTAAGGTTTTCTTTGCTGGAATATTCAACCTAGACAGAGCGTAACCAGTTAGCATTGCAAGCAGAATTGAAATAAGCGCAGTAGAAGATGCTAAAATTAAGCTATTCCTAATCCATAAAGGAAAGCTTCCGCCATAGTAATTGACTGTTAATAATTCTCTATAAGCGGTAAAGTAAATATGTTTAGGAAATAAATCTGAAACGTCTAAGGATATTAAATTAGGAGCGTTACTTAAAGAGGTCATTATTATATAATATAATGGAAATACTGAAAAAAGAACCATGAATATTAAAATTGCATATGAAATAGCTAATCTAATATACTTAAAGAGTTTCATTTATATCACCTTAACTAAACGAATCTAGTATATGAGTATATTTTATTACAATTAAGCCTAAAATTATTACGAATATCGTAGATATTACTGACCATGCTGAAGCTAAGGCAAAATTACTGTAGTCAAATGCTTCTTGATAAGCATAAACTATGAACGTTTCTGTGGAAATTCCTGGACCACCACCTGTTAGGATAAATATTGGATAAAAGTTGTTCCACGTAAATACAAAACTCGTTATGAAAACGAAAGCTATAGTTCTCTTAAGTGAAGGCAAAGTAATCCTGAAGAATTTAGTTAATGTACCTGCTCCATCTAATTCTGCAAGATCGTAAAGTTCATGAGGTATGCTCTGCAGGGAAGAATAAAATACAGTCATAAAGTAAGGAAAAGATAGCCAATCATTGGTTAAAATTAATTCTATCCAAGCGTCAGTAGTTGAAATTAATGAATTAATCCTAGGTAAATGTAACATAGGTAAAATTAGCTTATTCATCATTCCGTAAGGATCTACCCATAGTCCCTGCCAAATTAGAAGAGATATAAAGCCAGGAAATGCCCAAGGTAAGATAAGGAAAGCATAAAATATTGATTTACCCTTGAGATCTCTCTGATTTAATATCAACGCTAATAAAAACCCTAGACTCATCATAGTGACCAAGCTACCTAAAGTCCAGATTAAAGTATTCTTGATTAGCTCCCAAAAGTATCCGCATTCAAAAATTATAGCGTAATTCTTTAATCCCACAATATTATAGTTGAATAAATGAAATAAATTCATATTAGTAAAGGAAATATATAACGCATAAACTAAAGGTAAAATAAAAACGAAAATTGTGAGAATTAATATAGGGAGAATGTATAAAAAACCATTATCTTCATTTTTACCATTTTTTGAGCTAGTCATAAAGCTTTCACCTTATATTTTATCTCTGGAATCATAAATACTGATAATAGCAAGAGTATTGCATCAATTAACGCTGGAGGTAATGGAAGTATTTCAAACGAAGAAGACAGTAAACCGTTCTTCTTTAAACAGTTGATAAAGTTGCTCTCCATAGTTTGAGCGGCAGTCTGCGCATTTATCTGCTGAGCGAAAAATTCACTGGCTCCTGTGTGGAATGAATTCCAATAATACGCCATTTGTGGTATATTGGGGAACTTTTGTGTATATTGGGCTTGCTCTAAAATTCCTTCCATTATTTGATCCAGGTAGGATGGCGTTAATTTTCCTGCTTTTAATTCTGCCATAGCCTCATTATAAGCTATTTTATTAGCTGGAATATCGTGGGCTATACACCATAGTCTATAATCGGATTGACAGTTAGTTACAAATAATATGAATATTAATGCTGCCTTAATTTGCAAAGATGTTGCTCCGCTAACTGATGGATTAGATATCATCCAACCAGTAGCTCCTAAGAAAGGCTCAGCCCTTATTCCAGTTTGACTTACTACTGGTAATGGTGCTGCGCCTAAGTTTGAACCTAAAGCTTGCAAGTAGGCGCTGAGATCCCAAGGTCCGTCAAATATGATAGCAGCTTTTCCAGCCTCAAATAATTCTCCTTCAGCTCCTCCAGCACCAGTAGATGGCGCTAAATAATTAATGTGTAAATCATAAGTTAGATTATACCAGAAGTTTAGTGCATCAACCATAGCTGTGGAATTTAATGCAGGAACTACTTGACCGTTTTGAGTAGTAAATATCTGTCCTCCAAATCCTGCAAACCACGCCGCAAATCTATATCCATACTCATCGCTCGCACCATATGCAATTCCCCATATATGATCTGTTGTATTAACTTCCTCAGCAATTTTTACCATTTCGCAAGTTGTATTTGGTGCATAAGGCACATATTGCTTGTTATAAAACATTACAATGTAGTTTATATCGTCTGGAAGACCATAAACAGCCTTTCCTATTGACCAATCGGATATAGAGCAATTAAGATATAATGAAAATACTTGAGGAGGTAAATATTCACTTAAGTTTAGTAAGAGCCCTGCACAGAATAATGCACCTCCAGAATTTGAAGTATCCCTATATACTATAGGAGCATCGTGACCTTTTGCCGCTTCTTCAAATTGAGAGCATCCTACGCCTACTCCATAAGTTACGGCTACATGTATCCATGGAAACTCTTTTTCAAACTGAGTTAAAGTTTTGTTGAAAGCTTGATTCTCGGAAGTGCTGTAACTATTCCAAACTGTTATGGTTACTGGCGAAGAAGGTGTAGAATTAAGACCTACTAATTTCATTAAGTCAGTAGCATTTGTTATATTTAAAGGTCCACTAATGGAAGGTTTTGGTGACGTAGTAGTTGGTGTTACACTTGACGGTGGTTTAATAAGCAAGTAAAATACCGCTACTGCAGCTATAATAATTATTACAACTATTACCGCAGCAGTTATTTTAGATAAGGCTAGCTTGGAATTCTTTCTATCTTTCATTAATTTACACCTACAAGAAAATTATGGGTATAATATGTTTTAAATTTTGTCGTATAAGTTCAGAACTATAACTATATATTAATGTTGGTAATTATTGTTGGAGCAATTTAATAGGCTATGTATCTATATAAACATATAACAAATTCTTATATAAAAAGTAAATAATGGAATGAAATTAGTTATTTTTATATAAGAAATCTACGATAAGTGTATAGGAATTCCCAAGATAAAATTAAAAACTTTATATAACCTATTAATTTACTTAACTTTTTGAAAGAAAACTTTATTTTCAATCCATTAAGTTTTACATGATGTAAATGAAGCACAGAATTTTTACATATATTATTTTTATGATTTTATTGGTAAGTTTATCATCTACGTTAATGCTAGCTCAGTCCCAAGGATACAAGGTAAACTTTAATGTAACTTCCTCTGGTTATGTTACAATCTATATATCCGGAATATGTAAATCTAATACTGTAATCTTACACTATGGTATAGAGAACGGTCCCCAACAATCATGGACGGAGATTTTTAATAAGGAAATGATATGGGACGGAAACAATTTTACAGCTACTATAGGCCCATTTAACAATGGAACGTGGATAGCGTGGGTATTTTATGATAATACTACAGGACAATGGATAAACTATGATTGTCATCCATTCTGGAATTGGAACTTAGAAGTGAATCCACAAAACGTAGGACAAACTTACGCTACCGTTCTTTCCAACGGTTCCATATTAATTACAACAATAGGTAGAGCTCCAGACAAACTTTTCATTCATTATGGATTATCTACTGGACCTCAAACAGGTTTACCGTGGAGTGATATAACTTGCGAGAAAATGCAATATAACCCATTATGGGGCAACTATTCTATTATTATAGGTCCATTCGAACGCGGTCAATGGGTTCAGTGGGTATATCACGATCAAACATTAAATGAATGGATTCATAATACGAGTTGTACTAACTTTTATATCCAAGATGTATATTCTCCAATTTTTATTATAAATTCTACATATAATAGATACGTATACGTAGAAGGAGAAGAAGCTACAATTTCCATTTATTTAAATAATGAGTATAATAGAGTAATCCAAACCTCTTTCTGTTTACTTATAAACTCTGCTTCACATACTTATATTGTTAACTTAAATCCTGGCATCAATATGGTAAATTTAACATTTAATACAAATTGCATTCCGCAAGGAATCTACTACCCAACATTAAAGATTTATTATAATAATTCCTTATGTAGGATTTCACAACTGCCCGCATTATATGTATTAAACACAACTGGCAAAGAACCGTTGAGCTTTGTACTTGTATGGAATATGCATCAGCCATTATATATAGCCCCAAACGGCACTTGGGAACAGCCTTGGGTATGGTTACATACGGGACAAGACTTCTATTGGAATGGACAACTTGTAGGTTCATACGAGTTACAAGCAATGCTTATAAATCAATTTAATGTTGCAGTAACTATCGACTTCACTCCCGTCTTGCTTTACCAATGGGAAACCATATTACACGAAAAGAATGCTTCATTTACCTCTAATTTTGGCGTTAATGTTACACATGATCTTCTTGCAGTCAACTATACTCTTAACCTCTTTAAGAAATTAGTAAGAGAAGGCAAAGTTGACGTACTTACAGTACCATTTTATCATCCACTACAACCTTTATTGTTAGAAGATGGTTATTGGAGTGACGTAGAAACACAAATATTAATGGGTAAGAACATGACCAAGACTGTATTTGGAGTTTGTGCTAACGGTACTTGGACACCAGAAATGGCGTTTTGCAATGCCCTTATAGGACTTTATAACGAAAGTAATATCTCATATACAATCTTGGACTGTGAAGCGTTTTTGCCTTACGTAACTATAGTTAACGGAACTATTAACCCAGATGAACCTTTCGTTGTAGAGAATAATTTGGGTCAGACGATTTATGTATTATTCAGAAATACTACACTATCTAACGAGTTTGGATTTAAGTTCTTCAGCCAATCCCCCCAGCTCACTGCAAGAGAATTAATACAACAATTGGCCCAAATTTACATGGCTCATCCAGGGGGAGTAGTTACTGTAGCACTAGATGGTGAAAATCCATTAATATTTAATCCAACTACGGGGCCTGCAGACCTTTATGCAATATATTCCTCACTATCTCAATGCCAAGGAAAATGGTTTATTACGCAAACTGCTTATGATGCAATAAAAACTCATAAGCCAACGGCAGTAATTACTAATTTGCCAGTTAACTCATGGGATCTTAATTTAGATTACTGGAACAATGGTTGTCCAGGTAAAATTGAAATTTGGAGGAACTTATCTTTAGCTAGAGAATATTTAGTAGCTTACACTGTAGCCTTAGGTAAAGAACTTTCGCCAGAAGTTCCACTATTATTTAATGACACGCCCAACTCTACTAACTTACTTTATTCATTATGGAACTACTTATACATAGCTGAAGGAAGCGACTGGACGTGGCAAACCGGTGCTCCTGCTCACGGTCCAGCATGGTTTAAGGAACAAGCACTACTTTACACTAGTATAATAATTAATACGGTTAAATCACAATTCTCAAAAATTAACATAGAATGCATAATAGAAGGATTTAATGGTGTAGTTATAATAATTAATAATGGATTGCAATATAAGATAACCTTAAACGTCGTAGCGAACAACGGAACTTATTGCGTTTGTAAGACCGTAAAACTATACCCTGGCATAAACGTCGTGCCACTAGAAGGAATTTCTGGAAAAATTGAAGTTTGCTTATATTCCCCAGTAACCAGTGGAGATGTAGGTGACGTGATAATACCTATCAATCACCATGGCTTCCTAATTCAGAAAACAACAGTTGAGCAAGGATTATGCTGTATAAAAGTAGATAAGGTAGAGTACAACACACAGCCAAAATTCATACTATTACCGTTAATTCTCTCAGTAGCAATTATAGCAGTTATTTTCGTCGAGAAAGGTATGAAGGAAATTTAATAATAAGGCATAGTCTTTTTATTTTTAATGAAGTTCGGGTTTTCCATTTCATCTTTTCAGTTTGAGGAGTTAAATCAGAACTCGGATTGGTACTTATGGCTAACTGATTACGTAAATCTTTCCAGCAAAAAAGTTGTTAAAGAATTGCCTACAAAGAACTTTTACTTGTCTAGATATAAGGAAGTGCACGACCTCGCAGTAAACCTAAACGCAAGCATTTGGAGGATGAACTTGAGCTGGGGCAGATTATTTCCTTCAAAGGATAAGGTTTCTCAAGAAACTCTATCTAAATATAAGGAAATATTAAAAGACCTTAAGGATAAAGGATTTGAAGTAATACTCTGTTTAAACCACTTTGATTTACCTCTATGGATTCACGATCCAATTGTAGCTAGGGATTCTTTATTAACTCAAGGTCCTTTAGGTTGGTATTCGTCCTCTACCGTAGAAGAATTTGTTAAATTTTCTAGGTTCATCCACGATAATTTTTCTGAATATGTAGATCTATGGTGTACTTTTAATGAACCTAATTTGCTAGTAACTTTTGCTTATCTTCAGGGAATTTTCCCTCCGGGAATAAGCAGCAGGAGGGCTTATGAGACTAGTTTGAATAATGTAATAAGGGCTCATCAAGAGGTCTATAATGAGCTGAAAGGTGAGAAGGTAGGAATAGTGTATAACATCCCTGCAGTACAAGGATCTTCGGCAGTTGAAAACGAAATCTTTGAATTTTTAAGGAAGATAGACTTTGATTGGTTAGGCGTAAATTACTATACAAGGTTGGTCACTGACGAGAAAGGCATTCCTCTAGAAGGCTATGGTCCCTTCTGCCAATTCGGGTCTAGGGAAGGTAGAGAGGTCTCCGACTACGGATGGGAAATTTATCCTGAAGGATTAACTGACGTACTTAAGAAGGCATCTAACTTTGGTAAGCCTATATTGATAACGGAAAACGGAGTTGCTGACGAGAAGGATAGGATTAGGCCTAGGTTTATAATAGACCATGTTAATGCTATTAAGAAGTCTGGGGTTAATGTTGAGGCTTATATGTACTGGTCCCTTTACGATAATTTTGAATGGAATTTTGGTTATAAAATGAAATTTGGACTTTATGATATTAACTTAAACCCTAGACCTAGTGCCTTCATTTTTAAAGAATTGCAAGAAATAACTTGATAGTCTAAGGTTTAATGCCAGTAACTTCTTCATATATACTTTCAAGTATTTTCTTATGCTCTTCAGCCCTCACTTCTGTAGTATTTAAGTGGTTATAAAATTCTGTAGTACTCTTGAACCTTTTACCGCAAACTGGGCATTTCATTCCGTTAGTTCTTAACAAGATTTCTAACCTAGGCATTATGACTTGGGTTATGAAAGCTCTCCTCACATCAATTAGACTTCCAGTAGTTATTTCCTCACTTTGTACAATTTCCTCTTTAGCTATGTCCAATCCTATTGACGCTAGGTATTCCAATTCTTTTCTGGAAATTATTCCTTCATTCACTAACTTATGTAAAACCTCTTTTTGAGTAGAAAGCTCATAAGTTATGTGAGGTAATCTTACAATCCACCTAACGTTAGGAATGAAGGTTACTGTAATAGTAACGTCTCCTCGCTTTAATGTACGAGGAGCAACTTTTTCAAAACCTATTAATAGAAGAGCCTTGAATAACGTCAAATTTGCCATATGCTATTTTCGTTCAACATATTTTAAATCTTAAGCCTACTTTCAGTTCGATTTAAGAACTCTTTGCGTTTACGAAATTTAATTCTCGTCTATTAGGTCAAAAGTTGTGCTCTCTAATAATACTCCTCTGGAAGTTTTAGCCAATAAATACCTTAAGAAGTCCAACGTAGAATAAGGTAAAGTAATAATTTCCTCCTTACCTTGTACGAAAACTTCAACTTTTTCCTTGTCGTGATCTACGTAAAGGATGAAGTTATTCTCCTCAAGTAAATCAACTAAGTCTAATACTGTGTAATCACCAACGGTGAGATGACCATAATTTTTTACAAAATAATTCAAATTTACTCCATCTAGCTCATAAACAATCATTGGCCTGGCAAACCTTATTTCCATTCCGTCCAAATCTTGCAACTCTTTCTTAACTTCTCTCACTTTTCCATCGAATAAAAATTTTCTATCTTTAGTTATGAATAAAAACTTGCCAGCCATAATATGTTTTTTCTCACTAATGAATTTAAGCTTTTATTATGAAAACTTCTGAATATATAATGTACATTATGTATATATTTCTCTATATAAGTTATATAAACTATATAGTAATATATAGTTCTGTAGATAATTTAGAGCGTGTATTAATCCTTAAAGATCGTGATTAAGGAAACACCGTTTGTATCCAAAAGATATTGCAGACCTTGTGGGTATAAAAGAAGAGATAACATCTTAATAAGAATAAAAGATGAAAGTAGAATAGAAATTCCTCTTAAGTAATGGAAAGAAATAACTGCTGATGAAATAGAAGAAGCTGTGGAAGAAATTCCGATCTCTTGGAATTTAGCTACCCTAATCTTTTAAGTAGAAGATTTAACTTAAGCTTATGAAGTTCTTAAGAGAATCCACGGGGCTAGTTAAGGAGTTCAGTGCAGTAGACGCTTTCGCATTAAACTTTTCCTTCCTAGGCCCTGCTGCCGGAGTTTCTTATCCTCTTTTCGTCTCAGCATTCTTGCCAAACTCCAGTTGGATATTATCAGTAATTCTTGGAGCAGTATTAATGATTCCGCTCGTTCTCAATTATTACTTACTTAATGCATTAATTCCTAGATCTGCAGGAGATTACATTTATGTTTCCAGAGCTTTCGGACCATTTGCAGGGAGTGTTCTAGGAATGTCTTTGTTGATGTCCTTTATGATGGGCTTCCCTGTGCTAGCAATGCTTGAAGTAATAATGGTCATAGTCCCAGGATTACAAGCAATAGGTTACAGCCTAGGCAATAAGGCGTTAATCGATTTTGCAAATTCAATACTTTCCTCTTCTTTGAATCTATTTGTAACTACTACTTTAATTGTGCTAATAGCTTTCCTTCTCTCATCTTCCGAAAGATATTATGCAAGGACTTTCCGTTATTTAACTTTCCTGCAGATAATAGGTACGGTAATAATGATTTATGGTCTACTTACCTTCCATTATGCAGGAATTAATAATAATTTAGATCCTAAATTAAACACTCAAACTTTTGCGTTGTCCTCTATCTTCGTACTATCATTATTTGCCTTCGCTAACGCTCCTTCGTTTTTTGCTGGAGAAATAAAGAAGAGTAGGAAAAGTTTTCTAGCCGGGTATTTATTATCTTACGCTACTGCCACAATTTTCGCATTACTTTTAATAATTTCTCTAGAAATAGGAATAGGCAAGGAAAATTACGTCTCGGCAGTTATCTCTGGCTGGAATTTACCAATTTCTACTTCATCCCTTCTTTCCTTCGGGGCTTTGCCTTTCATTCATTATCCTGCAATAGTCATGTTTATATTCGTGACGGCGCTTAGTTGGTACTTACTTTACGCGATGATAAACGTAGGCGCTTCCTCAAGGATTTTATTCTCCTTATCTTTTGATAGATTATTGCCCGCATTTTTAGCAGATGTCAAAAGAGGAATTCCCTTCAACGCTCTCCTATTTAGTTTTCTGGTTTCAATGATCTTCAATTACGTTGAAGTGTACTTAGGATATTCAGTAAGTTTCGCAATTGACGGACTTTGGTTTGTTATATGGAATTACATGATCGTCGCCATAGCATCAATAAAGTTTTACAAGTTAGATAAAAGAATACTTTACACTTCAATTTCTTCAGTAATTACACTTTCCACAGTAGTATTCATAACATTATATTATGGAATAGTTAACCCTACATTTGGGGGAGTGATTTTCGAAGGTAACTTTGCCTTTGACATAGTATCTATTTTCATTCCGCCAATTATCGGTGCAGTGACGTACATAATATCTCAAAAGGTTAGGAGTAAACAGGGAATAAAACTCTCTTTAATATATAAGGAAATTCCACCAGAATGACAATTTCAAGGAAAGATAATGATGCAAATTCTAGAAACATCTTAGACGTTTACTTAGAGGAGGCCGATGAATTGCTAGATAGATGGGATTTAGTGCAAGCCTAGGAAAAATATTACAAAGATACAGAAGAAGCAATAAAAGTTATCGCGTCTAAGAACTCAAAAGGTTAGAAGCTTTGGACATTGGAGTTAAAAATTTTATGCGATAGATGAACTTGAAAGTGTAAATCGCTTTGGATCTCAGCATGGATATTACACGTGGAAGGATTTCATGAAGTTGCTTTAGAAACAGCATAAACTTAAGTTAGACGTGGAGAATATCATGAAATTATTATAATGGAGTGTTATACGATTAAAAATATACCTTATATATTAAAAAGCTATTCCAAATTCATAATTTCCCAGTCTCTAATTTTAATAAATATTTAATAGTTTTTAATCAACTTTCAATCTTCTTTGGATTTAACTATTGAGCTATTATATTTTTAGTTTTCAAAGAGAGTAAGGAATATAGGATTTGCTACTCTATTAAAAAGCGAAAAGCCTCATAGGTAAAGAAGCTCTCTAAAAAATTGGGTTTTAGACGGAATGCTGGTTCACGAGAGAAAATACTCAGTGGAGGACGTTAAAAAGAAATGCTCATTGAGTCAAAGAATTTATTTACCTTTACTTACATTCCTCAATGAAGGCTATAACGTAGGAGTATTCCCTAGCCTCAGACTCAGGATCGGCTATTGCGTGTCCGGAATCGTTAACAAATAGCATGACGTCGTTTCCTAGTTTTTCTGACTTAGCTGCGTATTTTAATGCATGGGCAGGATGAACTCTATCGTCATTAATTCCGGTATACACGAATGTCTTTGGTAACTCTTTCTTCAGATTATGATAAGGACTATAAGAAAGTAAGTAATCTCTATACTTAGGATCGTTTGGGTCTCCGTACTCCTCAACCCAGTATTTTCCTACGTAAAGTTTATCATACCTCAGCATGTCCAGCACTGGGTGTCCAATTACTGCACAGTCTATGAGTTCAGGATATTCATTCTCCGTAGCACCTACCAAAAGCCCACCATTACTTCCTCCCATAGCAATAGTTTTACCACCTAAGCTTTTCACTAATCTAAGGAATTCTGAAAAGTCCTTGAACACGTTTTTCTTATTAAGCAACATTCCTGCCTTATGCCATTCTTCTCCGTTTTCGTAACCTCCCCTTAAGTTGGTGATTAAAACAGAGTACCCTTCATCAAGTAATATCCTTGTAAACATGGGGAATGAAGGGAGTAAAGAAATTCTGAACCCTCCATATCCATAAACTATAACTCCCTTGGGGTTATTACTCTTTGACAGGAGGAACCCGTGGAGTAATACGTCTCCTTTAACGTAGATGTCCGTAACTTTTACGTCATAATTACCGTACTGCATTATTGTTTCGCTTTTCTCCTTAACTCTCCTTGAGACCTTGAATTTGTAATTAAACGAAGTTTCTACCATAAATAGTGAATGTCCTTCACTATCCATAAACTGGATATTATCGTGTATTTCTTCTCCCACCTTGTCACCATTAATGCTGTAAAACAATAGTGGTGTCCTATAATCCTTTATAACCTCAACTGCCAAGGTTTCTTTAAGAGAAGAAACTCCTAAAATCGGATAATCAGACTTTATTATCTTCTTTTTATCTAGATGCACTGAATCGTTCTTCTGGTAGATTAAATTTCCTTGAATGTAATCAATAACGTCTATTACTTCCCCTTCGTCAATCTTTTTAAGAGAATCAAAACCTTCGCCAGCATAAAGTTCGCTATACCTCCAGCCTTTACTTCTGATCAGCGTTATAAAATCTCCGAAAGTTCTAATTGATACGAATTCTCCTGGCTTTAAATCCTTGCCGTAAACTATTTCATTACCGCAAAATACTCTGTCAGCAGGGTATTCTCCACCATCAGGAGGCGGAGAATAACGGTAACTCTTTATATAACACAGTTCACGTTTGAAATAGAAAGGAGATTCCACCATTTCTCCTAATTCCGTGGTTTTACCGTCGGGGGAAATTAGGAAAGTTGTAATCTTATCGCTTCCTTTCTTTTCTACGCTAACTCCTATTTCCTTAGAATTGTAAACTTTCCAGACCGAGGAGGCTACATAATCCTTTGGCGAGATGTAAATCACTTTATTGCCTAGGAGGACTTGGTTTTTCTCACCGTAGAGTAGGATAACAGGCTCATTTTCATCGTATGCAAACATGCCTAGAATGTATGGTTCATTGTAAATTTCTAAAAGCCTTGGATAAAGTTCCTTTGCTCTTTTACCTAGTTTCTCCTCAGTTTTCCTATTTTCCTTCTCTATAAATGATCTAGTTTTTTCATCGTTTAAATCTTCTAAATACTCAAATTCGTCCATAATATGTAAAAGATGAACAATATTAAAAACTTGAGGACTAGTTAAGTATTGCCTAGCAGTATGTATGAGAATGAATAGACAAACGAAGTTTAGTTATATTTTATAATGAGTAAAATTTCCTTCCAAGAGGAAGTCAGTTCCTCACATTCTATTTTCCATTTTTTATCTCCTCATTATTAGCTTTTCCTTCATCTATAATCACATAAGGAGTTTCTCTATACACTTTAGCAACAACGTGAGTGCTCGTTCTTTCAATTTCTGGCATATTTATCAATTTCTCTAGAAAATTCTTCATAAAATCTTCTCTGTTTTTGAACCTGGCTAACACTACAAAGTCCATATCCCCTAGGACAAAATAAACTCCCCATACTCCTGGAAGTTGCGAAAGTTTCTTGCCTAAACTATCGTGGTAGTCTTTTCCGTACCTTGCCCTAACTAGAGTAATAACTAGGTAATCTAAATTTAAGCTGGCTGGATCAACGTAAGTGAAATAACCCTTTATTACGCCCATCTTCTCCATTTTCTTTATCCTATAAGCTACTGTTGATTTAGGAACCTTTACCTCTTCTGCTATTTTTTCTAAAGGGTATTTTGCGTCGTTTTGAATTATCTTGAGTATCTTTAAGTCTACATCATCTAACTCCATAATATATATTTAGAAGAGGTAATTTAAACCTTATACATTTTATCGACGAATAACTTGAATATAATACCAAATAAAAAGGAATTAGCTTGGAAATTATACAGAGACTTTCTGAAGCAAGATTTAAACTATTGTACTTTTTACAATAACTGTCCTAAAATACTTAAATTCTGTCTAAACTACTAGTATCGCATGAATGAAGATATCGTTAAATTAGTTAAAGAACATACTTTCGGAACTTGGAAAGTTCAAAAAACTTGGAATCCTTTAAACGTCGATAAAGCTGAAGGAGTATATTTTTATGTTAACGGTAAAAAGATCCTTGACCTCTCTTCTCAGTTAGTTAACGTAAATTTAGGCTATGGAAATAAAGAGGTAATAAAGAGTATAGAAGATCAACTGGAAAAACTGCAATATATTTCGCCCGCATTTGCCACAGAAGTTAGAGCTAGAGCTGTAAAATCTCTTCTGGAAGTAATGCCGAGCAATTTAACTAAGTTTTTCTTTTCAACCTCTGGAACGGAAGCAAATGAGGCCGCAATAAAAATTGCAAGGTTTTATAAATCTCCTTCATACAAAATACTCTCTAGGTATAGATCGTATCACGGTTCAACTTTAGGTTCGTTAGCTTTGACTGGAGATTATAGGAGATGGTACGCTGAGCCTAACGTTGCTCCCGGTGTAGTTAAAATTCCAGAGCCTTACTGCTATAGATGCCCCTTCAAGTTGAAATACCCAGAATGTAATCTTGCCTGCGTGAACTACGTAGATTACGTGATAAAAAACGAAGGAAATGTTGCTGGAGTTATAGTAGAGCCAATAACTGGAACTAACGGTGTTGTAGTGCCTCCAAAAGAATACTTACCTACTCTAAGGAAAATAACGAGAGAAAATGATGTACTCTTAATAACTGATGAAGTAATGACTGGCTGGGGAAGAGTTGGAGAATGGTTTGCAGTTAACCTATGGGGAGTTCAACCGGATATTCTAACTACAGCAAAAGGAGCTTCGGCTTCATATGTGCCTATTGGTATAACTGCAGTAAGTAAGGAGATTGCGGACTTCTTTGAGGATAAAATGTTTGCGCATGGACATACTTTTGAAGCTCACCCAGTATCGTTATCCGCAATACCTGCAGTCGTAGAAGAATATAAAAGAATGGATTTATTAGCTCACGTAAAGGCTATGGGTAGTTACCTTGGCGAGAGATTAAAGGAACTCAAGGAGAGGCATAAGAGTATCGGAGACGTAAGAGGAGTTGGATTATTTTGGGCTATAGAGTTTGTTAAGGACGGAAAACAGACTCCTTTTGGCACCTATGAAGATAAATACGAAGGAAAAGTCACTGAAGTTGATGTTCTGGCAAAGAAATTGCTAGACGAAGGCGTTTACGTATTTAACGGACCTTCATGGTTTGTTATTTCTCCACCTTTAATCATAAAAAAGGAAGAAATTGATGAGGGAATAGAGAAATTAGATGAAAAAATAAAATATCTGGACGAAAAATTCCTTGGTTAACCTTTTATTTTCTTTATAAGCTTCTCTGCTTTCTGAGTATAACTAACTAAAGCGTTCCTTAAATCTTTAATACTCATGTTCTTTTGCTTTTCTCTTAATCCGTCAATTTTCTTTAGTAAGTCTTCAAACTCTTTCTGAATATCATCTATTTTCTTACCTTCTTTCTTAGCTTTTACAATTTCTGAATTTATTGTATTGTGAAGAATTGTGTAAAATCTAGTTGTATCTTTTAACACTGCATCTTTTGTATCATAAGCTTTCTTTCTTATTTCTTCCAAAACTTTTGAAAGTTCTTCAATAGGCATGGGAGGAATTTACATAAGAAAATTAAAAAACTAGCTAAGGTTCTCTTCAATAACTCTATAAGCGTTTCTCCAAAGTATTTTATCTTCATGACCTTCAATTAATAATTCCTTTATTTTAGTCACGTTTTCAAAACCTTGCGGAACTTCTGAAATTCCCAGAAAATCAGTACCAATGGCAACGTAATCCCAACCAAAAGATTCTCCTATGTATTTTATATTTTCTATAATCCCTTTCAAGGTCTTCTCAGGTAGTGTTGAGGTGATAGCAGTAATTCCTATTACTCCTCCAGTTTTTACTACGCATTCTAACTCCTCGTCATCGTAATTTCTTTCATGGTCTTTTAGACTCTTAGCATTACCGTGAGAAATTATTACTGGCTTAGATGTAACAGAGCATACGTCTAACACTGTCCTCTTGCCTGCATGTGCTAAGTCAATTATTATCCCTAGCTTATTAGCAAGCTTAACTAACTCTTCTCCTTCAGCAGTTAAGCCGTAGTCCTTTTTAGAGAAACAAGATGATGCAAATTTTGTATCATAATTCCAAGTTAAACCTAAATTAAGCACGTGAAGCTCTTTAAGGATATAAATATCCTCATACTCCTTTAGAGCGTCTGTTCCTTCAAGGGAAAGTAAAAATTTTATTCCAGGCTTTTTTAAATCTTCTTTACTCCTCACAATGCTTACGTAACCAGATCTTTCTAAATAATAATAAACTTTTAATTGTGATAATAAAATATCGAATGAAAAATTTGAAGATTTTATATGAAAACCGTATTTTGATGATAACTCTGCACTTCTCTCATTTATCACATCAATATGAGGAAAAATTGATGAGAATACTATCACGTTGTTATCAACGTTTTTTAGCATTTCTATACTTGATTGTTCTTTACCATGAATTATGTCCTTGCCCATTTGATTTGCATAAGCAAAATCCTCGTGAAGGTCTATAAACATACGAACATTAGTATCTCTTCCCAAATTAAAATCTTCGTTTTAGATTGGCATTTCTTAGAAAGAGTTTTAATTGATATTATTAAATTTAAACATGAGCATACTTGTATGTGCTTACATTATCTAGTTTATACTATTTAATAAAATTTAAAAAAGAGCGTCTCGTTATATATACTTAATGGCGCCCCAATCTGCACTCCAACAAATATTAGACCAGATAGATACGAGAAAATTGAATAAATTTTATTGGATAATAACTATATTAGCTGCTATAGGAGGCTTCCTATTTGGGTATGATACTTCAGTTATTGCAATTGCCTCTGTCTTCGTACCTTATCATTTTACTGGATTAGTTTACGGTTATGAAATAGCGAGCGCATCTTTAGGTGCTGCAATAGGCGCAATAATTGCCTATTTTTATACTGATAGATTTGGTAGGAAATCGTTGCTGATCGTTGACGCAGCAATATATACTGCCGCCGCAATACTTTCTGCATTAACAATTAATGGAATAATGCTACTAATAATGAGGACAGTAATAGGAGTAGCAATTGGTGCAGACTCGGCTGTAGCCACTGCGTACATTACAGAATACGCTCCAAAGGATAAGAGAGGTTCGTTAGCAATAATACAACAATGGATGATAACTATAGGCATATTAGGTTCTTATTTTGTAGGTAGTACAGTACTTTTCTTGGCTCCTAGTTTAGCTTATACTGTTGATTGGAGGTTAATATTAGGATTAGCCGCAATTCCAGCAATAATAGGTTTAATCTTTAGGTTTATGATGCCAGAATCCCCAAGATGGTTACTGCTTTCTGGCCAAGTTGATAAATTAAAGGATGCACTAAGGAGGTTTAGAGTTAACGTAAGTGATGATTTAATAAACAAGGCAATTAGCGAAGTTAGATATGAAGAAAGCCAGAAATTTGACACTGCAACTAAAAGGGCATTTCTAGTCGTAGCCTTATGGATAATATTCCAGCAAATTACCGGAATAAATGTACCATTCTATTACGGCCCAGCTATAATCCTTCAATTACACTTATTCGGAAGCACTTCTAACCCAGTTTATTCTGAAATATATTCTGTATTAGCTGCAACAATTTTAGCGGTAATTAATACTACTGCAACATATATTGCTTTCAAATACATAGACCGCATAGGAAGGAGGAAATTAGCCATCTCTGCTTATATAGGAATGTTTGCCTCAGACCTAATTGGTGGAATACTAGTAATGAACGGAATTCTAGTAGGTGCACTATTCGCATTTGCTGGCTTTATAATATTCTTCGCATACGGAGTTGGCGGTACTGGATGGCTAATTCAAGCCGAGTACTTTAAGACGGCAGTGAGAGGAAGAATGGCCGCTATAATTGCTCTATTAGATTGGTTAGCCAATTTTGTAATAATCGAAGTTTTCCCTGTAATGCTATCAAGTGTTGGGCTAGCAGGTTCAATGTTCATATTCAGTGCATTAGATGCAATAGCATTAGCAATAGTTTACTTCTTGCTACCAGAAACTAAGGGCTTATCGTTAGAGCAAGTAGTCAAAATGTTTGGTGAAACTCCAGTTTCTCAACTAAGGAAGGGAAGAGAACTAGTCTTACAAAAGGAGAAAAAGGAAATAGCAAGATGATATTAAGTCAATCTTTTCTTTTTTCCTTCTCTATCCTTTCCTAGTTTCCACTTAATGGTATTGTTGTTACAATCGTCATCATTACAGCACATTTTATTGTAGCTAAAAGAAGAACATTATAAGAGATGAGAACATAGACAACGCACTCCATACTTTCTATAAACTTTATAAACTATATAGATCTTCTTACAGTATGCGTAAATATTGGTTATTCCTCATATTTTTTGTGTTATTATCGATTTTAATAAAAATATTTGGTGAAGATAACCCAATAAACGTTTACCTTTTTGAGCTTATTAACTATCACCAGGTTAGTTATCTAAACGCTTTCATGGTTGATTTATCTAAATACGGCAGATGCTATGTATGGATTCCTCTTAACGCGTTACTTCTAATCTTCAAAAAAACTAGGAGAACCGGAATAACATTAGCCGGGTCATTTATCTTAGCAATAATACTAGGTGAGGCAAGTAAATACATAATGGCTGAACCTAGACCATTTTATTTTATTCACTCAAATTTACTAATACCTAGACCTCACGATTATAGCTATCCTTCTGGACATGCGCTAATTGTAGGAGATGGAGCAACAGTTTTAGCTTTGACTTCACCAAAATGGTTGTGGATCCCTCTTTTAATAGAGGCATTACTTGTTTCATATTCTAGAGTTTACGTCGGAGTTCATTGGCCTGCTGATATATTAGGGGGTTGGCTATTAGCCTTGTGGATAGCTTACTTTAGTGTAGAAGAGGAAAGGAAGGGATTACTAGCTACTATAGAGAAAATATTCAAGGCTTGATAAAATTCCTCAATTTATATATCAAGTAACAATTCAAAGAATATTGATTAAGAATAGAAATGAGAGAAAACATCGTTATCTCATTCCTTGAGAAAGAAAAGCTCTTTTACCATTTTAGGGCTTTCTATGATAATCGAAGAAATGTAGAAAAAGGCTTTAGAAATTGACCGACCTCCTGAGGATTGGTTAAAAGCTTTCACTTCAATGGATTGGGATTTCAGAGAGAAGGATTAAAAAGAGAATGGGATAAAATTCAACCCGGAGAATTCATTTTCCACCAATGAAGCCTATATATCAGCAGATCTGGAATCATAGGCATCGGAGTTGTTGGAGAAAAAAGAATAGGCATTAACGAAGAAGCGTAATTTGAGGATAAGAATCTAAGACCTTTAAGGAAAATCTGGTGGTTTGGAGAATATGAAAAGATTTTCACAGAAAAATTCACTATAAAGGCTAAAAAGGGTACAGATTTCTTAATTAGAGAGATATATTATTTGCTAAAAAATTGTATAACCTTCCAAGAAATGAGAGAACGGCTGTGTAATATCCACTCAAGGTGCTATCCAAAACGTAAGCAGAGAAAAACAACTTAGGCTAATAGAGTTATAAATAGATTGAGAGAAACCCATAATTAGAAAATAGAAAACTTTCAGCCAACTCCTTTTCTTTTTAAAATTTTCCTTCCTTACATGTACAGTTATGCGATAACTGAAAGACATGAAAAAAGTAAGGATGTGTATATTTTTGTAGTTGATAGTGAAAAAAACCCGTTTGAGTCTTACATAGTTAAGATAGAAGTGGGAAAAGAAAAAATTAGAGCTTCGTGTAGTTGTAAAGGTTTTGCGCTAAGGGGATATTGTAAGCATTTGGAGCTCTCAATGAAAAAGCTAAGAATTTATAGGGGACTCTATCTTCAGCGCTGGGAGAGAGGATCTGACAGCGATCTTATGGATAATGAAGAAGAAAACTGACGCAATTATTATATCATAAGGAAATGGCATTAAATCGTAAAGGCCGAATGGGCTAATGTACGATAATACTAGAGTACCGGAAAGTAATGGTATTGCCCAGGCAGAGAACTTACCTTCTGCTGAAGTTAAAATTAGATAAGATATTATTACAGTATCTATAATAATGAACGGAATAAAGTACCAGCTTGGCGAAGTTAACGCTGAAGTCTCGACGTATAGCTCGTAAGAATTTAATAATGCTATGACACCGCTTATTATACCTTTTACTCCTCTTTTATATAAAGATAATCCTAGGATTACTAACGTAACTATGTAAAATAATGTTGAGAATCCAGACCAATAAACTAGCAATCCTGCAAATATTGTTGCTAGAGGTGCTAGCACTTTTATATAACTTAAAACGTATGTCCTCTTAACATCGGGAGCAATTCTTCTCATGCTTTCTACTCCTATTCCTCCCATTATATATGTAAGCACTGTTGCAGAAGAAGATATTCCAACTATTTGGTACCAAGAAGGAATTGGTAAGAGGAATAATGCAGACGAGATTAATGATACGATCAGGGCGAGAAGAGGAATTCCCCTCTCGTTTATCCTAGTTAGAAACTTAGGAAAATAACCATTTTTTGCTGAGGCATAAATACTTCTAGCAGTAGTGCCTAGATATATTATTCCAGTACCTGCAGGAGAAATTATTGCGTCAAATAATAATATTCCTACCCAAAATGAGAAAACTACTGGTAGCATGTCTATTACAGAAATTAACGGGGCGTTAGCTAATGGGGAATTTAAAAGTTCAGCCCAATTACCATCAGTCTTAACTACTCCTAGGAATCCTAACTGCAGAGCGACGAATATACTCATGGAAATTAGTAAGGATGAAATCACCGCAAACGGAATATCTTTCTGAGGATTCTTTCCTTCACCACCGTATTCTATTGCTTGCCTAAATCCTAAGTATGAGAAAACTATTCCAGATGCAGGAATGGCATAAAGCATTCCGTTTAATCCTTGATAGCATGCTGTTTTACCGAAAACTACGTTTGAAGGATTAAAGTATGCTAATAACAGAACAGCAGTTGTAGTAGGTATTATAATCTTCCACCAACCTATGCCGTGACTTACTCTGCCCAGAAATTTAACCCCATAATAATTAATAAGGAAAAAGATTATCAAGAGGACGTAAGTTACCATTATTCCCTCAGTAGTAAGTTGATTTCCAGAGTATAAAGATGGGATAAAGTGTGAAATGTAGGTTGTAGTAGCCACTGCCTCAATTGCCACAGTAGATATTGCGGAAATTATGTAACTCCAAGCCATTATAAATCCAAGCGTTGAACCGTGGGTGTAATGAGGATACCTAATTATTCCTCCAGATTCTGGAAAAGCTGAAGAAATTTCTGCATAGGCTAGCGCTATCACTATCATCATTAAACCTCCTATTATCCAAGATGCTATTGAAAGAGGACCTGCATACGATGCTGCGGCTAATGGCGAAAATAACCAACCTGAGCCTATAATTCCACCTAAGGAAAGGAAAGTTAATTCACTTTTTGTAAGGACTTTTCTAAGAGACACAATAAAGCGTGCATAAGTAATCCGCTTAAAAGTTTAAACTTTACATTTGGTTTTATTTTATAACGCCGTTAGATTAAACGATACAAGATTTGTATGAACTTTATAAGTTAACGTTCTAAATTCGAATCACGTCAACCTAGTTATTTTTCTATGTGAAAATTAAAAATAGAAAAATTTGCAAAATTCTCATATTTTTATCTTAATTAATACTGAATTAGACTAAATATCTTGGCTAAAACTATATTTCTAGAAAATTTTATAAATTTAAGGGATACCCTAAAACTTAGAGAATATGATAAGCATACAAACGTTGTTAAGCCCTCCACAAGGTTTAACGCTCAGTGAAATACTTATTTTTTCATACATACTCGGTCTACTCCACGGAATAACTCCTGATGAACACACTTGGCCTATAACGTTCTCTTATGCGGTAGGTAAATATTCAACTAAGGAAGGAATGAAAGCCGGATTCCTATTCTCTTTAGGCTTCACTATTCAAAGGGCTTTCCTAACTACTTTAGGATTTCTAGGACTTGCGGCTATTTATAATGAATACAACTTGGACGGCCCAGTATACTTTGTAGTAGGTATTGTAATGGCAATAGCTGGTTCATATATATTAAAAGGAAAATATGTTCACCTTCCGTTTGATGAGTTAATACATAAGAGAAGGGAAGGAGAAAATTTACGCGATGTGCCATTAAAGATGACAATAGTACACGGGCTTATAGCAGGCTTTGGATTTGGAGCTTATGCTACTATAATAACTTTCCTCTTAGCTCCTCAAGTTCCAGGATTAATATTTGCACCATTACCCGGAGCAATGTTCGGACTAGGAACCATGACGATGCAAATAATATTAGGCGCAATATTTGGAAATATAATAAAGTTTAAGGGCTTAAGCGAAGAAGATGTAAGATATATAGGAATCAAAACTGCAGGCAGAGTGTTATATTATGGTGGAATTGTATTCTCAATAGTTGGTTTGTTAATAATTGCTATACCAATAATAGACTGTTGGGCAATTCCTACTGGAAATCCTATACCCAACCTTGACGCTATAAATATAGGCTTTCTTCTGGTGGTAGGTACGGTAGGCACGATAGGAATATCTAGTATAATACAAGCATATAGAGAAGTTAAAAAGAGTATAGAGAAAAATAAGACTGCAAAAGTTAAGAAAATTTAACATACAACAATTACTCTCAATTAGACGTTCAATAAGGAATTTTTATATATGAATATAGCATATTAATCATGAATTTTAAGTTTTCTAATAAATGACCATTTTTTTATCAATAAAGAAGAATTTTCAAATTGAAAGAACTACTAGATGCTCAATTATGGAATAAAATATTCTCTTTAACCTAGTACAAGACTCATCACCCTATCTATTTTTTCACTGAAAGGTATTTCCTTAACTTTTAATGTACTTTTTGAACTATTCATCACTTTCTCTTTTTGCTTTCTCATTTAACTATATCACTCACATAATTCATTAAAACTATTCATCTTTATCTCTTTATTTTATCGAAAGAATTTATCATTATTTAATCTTTAATGATTATACCTTTGTTTTTGTTTAAGATTTATCGTTTTTAAAAAGGAAAAGTTAACGATAGTTAATTTTATATAGATAATTCATGAAGAATCTTCAACATTTTTCTCCCATTATCTAACATCCAAAGATCATTATTAAAGAATACGTAAAGCTTCTCTGGATTCAATGAAATAGCTTTCTTAGCGTCTTCCCTTAATTCCTCTTCACTATAGTCATATAAATACCAGTTATCTCTTCCATGCATTCTTAAATACACTGTACCAGAATTATTTATAATGTAAACTCCTATCGGAGAATCTATCGAAACAATAGTTGCTTCTTCAAGATTTATATCTTTATTAAACCAACTCAAGTCTCTGAATTCTACAGCCATTTTCTTTCCAACTTCTTTTTCAAACTCCTTGACCCTCCTCAGATTATCTTCTGAATATTTGAAATTTGGAGGTAACTGAAAAAGATAAAAGTCTGGATTTAAATCATGAAATATTTCCTCAAATTTTTTCCAAAGTCCTACGTCCTTTAATCTTTTAACGTGAGTTATGATTCTATTAACTTTAACTGCCCACCTTATTTTATATTTCTTCCAGGATTCTACTTGCTTCCTAGTAGGAAAACGATAGAAGCTAGCATTTAACTCCACTGCATTGAACCCAGAATTTTCAACGTACCAAGATAAGTTCTTCTTAGGATTCCAATCATACATCCAACCCGAAGTTCCTACGTATATTTCCATAGAATATAATTCTTCCTTAGAGTATATCAGACAATCGGGCGTTCATCAATCTTCAGACACTGGCGGTTTCATCACAAAAGATAAAATTTCTGCGTACTAAAAATTCATGTGAATTGGAAAATAAAAAGTGAGCTACAGAAAATGATTATACAACTCTCTGAGGCTAAGAAGTACTTACCAGAGGATTATGTAATTTCCCATGAGGTAACAGAAGAAGAAAAGGAAGGCGAAAACAAGATAGAAATTGAATTACTTAACGACTTTAAACCAGTAGTTGAGCCATTAAGTTTTAGCCAAGAATTCAACAGTATAGCGTCTTTAGACTCATCAACAAGATACTTAAGAGACATAAGCGTTAACTTAGTAATTCTAGGGATGTCAATATATAGTAATAGGAAAGGATTTATTGATTTTCCAATAACTAAAGAAATCCCTTATATTGGAGTAAATACTTATAGGAAAATATTAGATAAAATTTCAACTGGAATGAATTTTATAAAAATGAAAAATGAAATAAATTATCCCTTTGATGAAAATTATAAATTAGATGACGTAGCAGATGAAATGAGGACTGAAGCTGAAAACATTGGACTTAGCGAAGTTATTATTGATCACGATCTAGTAATCTTGGATGGGCCTATATATCCTACCCCGCTTGAATTGACTGAAGAATTAGATTTAAGTAGTACTTCTAGATTATGTCATCAACTAGCTTACGCATCATTGGTTAATAAGAGAATTTCCTTATTGAGAGACAACGTTATTGGAGTGGTTAAAAGGTTAGAAAATTCCGGAAAGCTTTGGAAGGATGAGAAAATCATGGATGAGTTCAAGAAACGTGGGAAGAATATAAAAGGGCTTAAAGATCCTACAATTCTTGAATTAATAGATTATGAATTTTGCAGAAAATCTGGAAGACATTCTTATGCTTGTATTATCGGACCTTTCAAAATAGACTACAACCTGCATGTAGAAGGACCTAAAGATTGTCATAAAGCAGATGGTAACACAACTTACTTGAGTAATGTACCGGCAAAGTACGCATATTACGTGATTTTGAGAAAACCTTACGTACCAACTACTTATTTTAGAATAGAAGGGCTTAACAAGGACTTCCTAGAAAGAGGGATGAGGACTGCCCTCTCCCGCCTTTCTAATAGGCTTATTCCTACATTTATTGAACTTGTAGATAATAGGGCGAAAAGGATTTCTGCAGGATTGTTCATCACTGCCTACGAGGTTGCGTCGTCATATTTAAGCATAATACACGACGATAAATTGGCTTACGATACTATGGTATTAGAGTTTTTAACTGGATCCCAGCAAAATTTAACGAATTTATTATAGCTAATCCTGGAGTAGCGTGAAGCAGGAAGTCCTCGTAATTTTCCATTCCCATCTTTTTAATAACGTTTATGTCGTTCCTCATAACTATCTTAGTATTTGTTAGTTGAAGCACGAGAGGATTAAGATCGTCAGGCATATGAGTAGCTAAAATTACTCCAATTCTCCTCACTCTACCTAGCCTCATTATTTTATTTATTAACTCCTCAATTATGTCCTTAGCAACAGCTTCACTATTTCCTTGAGGGAAGTATTCGTGGGCTTCATCCATTATTATTAAGGTTAATTTATTTTCCGGACTCTTTTTGCTGTACAGCTCTGTTTTCCATTTAAATAGATCCTCAAGGATTTTATAAGCTATAGTAGCTACTGCCTCTATGGATGCAGAGTAGTTCATTACGAAGCTTAAGTCTACTATTATCTTATCGTTTAATTTGAAAGCTTTTTCTGGATCAAAGTCTACTGTGCCCTTTACTGTAAAAATACCGTAACCGTCGTAGGCTTTTAAAGTCCTAATTATTGCATCCTTAGTAGATGGAAATATATCTAAACCCTCCATTACGTCCTGAAATACCTTGTTCAAGGATATTGTTAAATTTCCTTGAGAAAATGAGACAAAGGACGTTGAGATATTCTTACTATTTGATTTTAAATTCAATTCATTAAGTAAGGTAGGCGAAATGCTAATTTTATTTCCTATCTCTGCTAGAGAACCTGGAGTCACCTTATCCCTTAAAATCTTATTAAGGATATTATCGTCAATGCTATTGTTGAAAATTTTGTTCAAGCTAGATTTTAACAGTTCAAGAGTCTTATCAATTATCGGTTCCCAATACATTGAAGCCTTTGGAGTAAAATAAGGCGTTAATTTATGGAAGTTCCTAATGTTATCAAAGAAGTTTATTGAATAAGGTATTACGTCAACTTCAGTATCATTGCAAATTAATGCTCCGCTTTCATACTCTAACACTTTGCATCCATATGTTGAGGCAAAAGTGTCTAGAAAGTCCTTTGCTGAATTACCCATCTTTGAAGTTACTGGCATTAATACTGTAAATTTTTCTTTCTTTGAAATCAAGAAATTTACAAAATCTCCTTGCCTATCAAAGACCATAGTTTGTTTATCTAAATCTTTGCTGTAAAGGATGGACTTTAAGAGCGTTGTTTTTCCAGATCCGGTAGTCCCTAAAACTAAAGTATGATGAACCAAAGTGTTCTCGTCAAGCCTCACCTTTGCATCAGTTTCTTCTCCGCCCGAGAATATCCTACCTATTGTTATTCCTTCCTCTGGAATTCTTAGGACTTTCTCCAGAAGTGACGGAGTAGGTATGAAAACAGGGCTTTGAGGATCTATAGGAGTAACTGCTGGTCTAACTATGTTTTTCTCTTCATCAAGCTCAGATATTGGGTCTATTCCTAAAAACGTGTCAGTGATTATTGAAGCTGGGTCTCTCCTAGAATTAACTTCCCTTATACCAATTTCTGCCAAAATGTCAGAACGCGAAATTGAAACGACTTGACCTACTATGACGACTGGACGGAGGATAGTCCTTATTGCCAAATATTGACCTCTGCTCACATTACTCCTCATGTAATCCTTAAATGATATATCAACGCCAATTAACTCCTTTTCCTCTAACCTAACAGTCCTATACCTTGTCACCCTGCCTATTATCTCACCGTTCTTTCTTGCGTCTTCCTCAGCGGCGTTCAGTTTATTTTCCAGATCTTTGATAATACCTTCCTCGTCTAAATTTCTCTCTTCCACAAAATTTTTATTGACTGACAAATTATAAGTTTTAAATCTGCGATAGTAGGTACTCTAATTCACGTTTAAAATCCTTAAGTCTAGATTTAATTTTTTCAACGCTTCCTTCCTCAACTGCCTTATAATACTTCTCACTAGCTTGAACAACTTCACCCTTCTCAAGAAGCTCGTCGGCATCTAATAGCAACACGTCCGGTACCGTTAAAGTCCTTATCACAAGTATACTATAAGGTAAAAATACTTAAACGCTTATACTTGTGGTATGAGAATCGCAATAATAGGCGCGGGCAAAATAGGTTTTACAATACTATCAGCACTTAAGAAAATGCCCAACATAGAGTTAATAGCCACTGGGAGGAGCAGTTCAACTCTGGAGAAAATAAAGTCAATAGGAGTTGAGGCTACTACAGATAATGATTACGCTGTTTCCTCTTCTGACTATATCATACTCAGTGTGAAGCCACAACACTTTCCTTCGGTATTAAAGTCTGTAAAGAGCTGGGAGGGTAAAAAAGTAATTTCAGTCATGGCTGGAATAAGGATCTCTACACTTTCCTCATTCTTAAAAGGAAGTAAAGTGTATAGAGCAATGCCAAACATTAACGCAATGGTTGGAAAATCTACTACTGCACTTGCAGAGGAAAGGGATGAGACTGTGGAGAAAATCTTTTTGCAAATAGGTAAGGTTTATTGGGTTCCAGAGGAGTTGATGGACGTTTGGACTGCTTTAATAGGTAGTGGTCCAGCATTCATGGCTGAAATAATTGATGCCTTATCTTTAGGAGCAGTAGAGTGCGGAATGCCGAGAGAACTTTCATACAACGCTATCCTAGACATGATAGAGGGCACTGTAGAACTTTTGAGGAAATGTAGACACCCAGCGCTATTGAGGGATCAAGTGACTACTCCAGCTGGCACTACGATAAGGGGACTCATGACAATGGAGAGTGAAGGGATAAAATCTGCGTTAATAAAGACAGTTGAAGCTGCATATAAGAGGTCTGTGGAAATTGGAGAGCAAATTGATAGGAAGCTAAGAACTAGTTTCCCAACATAAACCTTGAGACTTCATCCATTCAATAAATTCCTCTTTCCTACTCATAGCAAACTTGTAAGCCAATTCTCTTACATCGTAAGATGCCTTTATTCCCTTAGTCATTCTCTCTACTAGTATTTCCAACTTTTTACGATCAAACCCAACGTCATCTATTAAGAAGACGTTATTGTTTATAATCTCCTTCTTTACTCCATCTTCTACTGGAACCCTACTTATTACTACCCCTCCTTTCCTAGGCTTATATATAGCCTCATAAAGTTCTATTACCTTGTACTCCTTAATCCTCTTAGATTTACCCTCAGAGAACGAAGGCAAATCCTTTGCCTCAACTCCCAATATTTCAGCAAATCCCTCATAAAGGCCTTTCAACCATCTTGCTCTCCATTCATTACCGTCAAGAGGCTTATAATCCTTTAAATACCTCCACCTCTTCCACCAATTAGGTAACTCCTTGTATTCAACAATGTAGTCCGGTCTCTTAATAGGAATATCTCCTTGAGGGTCTACTATATTTATTTCAGTTCCTTCATATATTAGCATATCAGGCCTAACTAAAGAGTAGAATTTCCATACTTTCTCTAAATCTCCTCCGTCTTCCCAAGTTATCGGCCTTGGAGCTTCAAGAAAGAAACTGAAAGACGCTACAACATTACCTAAAACTATATTAGGAGGAATTGTTCCTGATTTTTGCTTTCCACTTCTGTCAAAGTCCAAATATCCGTGCTCTGGGTAAATTAATTCGTAATTACCTTTTTCTGCCAGAAGTAGAACTATTGAAGCCAAACCCCACGATTGATAAATAGACCTCATGTTAGAATTGAAAGAACTAACAATAGCTTGCCTTCCTTTTACTATAAAATCGTCTACCGAAAGTTTTCCTCTAATTAAATCGTGATAATAAATAAATAACTTCTTGACTAAATGTCTTCTAGGGTCTTCCAAGAAGCTCTTCATTTCCCTGCTGAATAACATTCCCTTTACTTTTAGCCTCTCTTGCAATTCTTCAAAGACTTTATATAATTCGTTAATCCAAATTTTTGCTTCTCTCAGTTTATCTTGCATTACTTCGTCAACAAATTCGTATTTTATCTTCTCAGCCCATTCTGGAATGTTTTTACCATATTTATCTATGCCGTAAACTTCCTTTAGTTTTTCCTCTATCACAGTATTACCTAGTAGAAAATCTTAAAAATATTTTTAGTGCAGACCATCTTCCAATACTTTGCTTTCATTCTTATTTATAGGTAGGAGTATATAATACAACAAAATTTACGGTAAAATATTTTGAACATATAAAGTAAAACTTTGCCCATGAATAGTTAACTGTAAAATTTATGCCTAGTATAGTTAAACAATTTTCTGGAATTTCGTAAGATTTCTTATAAAAAACCTCGAGTTTTGTCTTCTTGTGGATAGATTTAATAAGATTTTCATAATAAATAATGGATTCTCAGCTTTCGGTCTAAATTTAATAGATATGACGCTCCTTTGGATTCTTTACTTGGCATTAAAGAATCCAATACTTTATATCCCAGTAGCCTCTGCAAATCCTGTAGGTACTTTATTACTCTCCAGTTTTATTGGATATATAGCAGATAAATATGATAGGAAGAAATTATTAATAATTTCTGGAACTATACACAGAGTTTTACCAATTTTTATAATATATTTCGTAATAATATCGTTTAACCCCGTCCTTGCAGTAATTTTATACGTTGTTAGAACCGGTCTTATGATAGTAACTAGTAATACGATAACGCCTAGTTTCATTCAAAATTTGCCAGAAGATAAAATGAAGAAAGTAATGTTTTATAATAGGATAGTTAAGGAGAGCTCAACTATATTATCAATAGTAATTTGGCCTTTGCTTTATACATTTTACAGCGGGTGGACAGTTATCCCGGGAATAATTTTAGCAACAATAGGTTTTATACTAATTTCTACATTGCCTTTAGGAGGCAAAGGAGGAAACAAAGTTAAGTTTAGAGAAGCCTTAAAGGAATATAGAAGAAGGGAAATCTTCTTTATATCAATGACTAATGCAATTAGCCAAGGGGCTTTAGGAATGGTTTATTTGTATTCTGCAGCAATAATTCAAATACTTCACGGTAACACTATTCAATACACTCTAGCACAACTAGGATTTTACTTATCCTGGATCATAGGACCCTGGATAATGACAAAATTTAACAATGTAACAAAATTAGTCGTAACGAGTTTTGCCATGTATTTCCTAGTATTTATAGTGTTGTCATTAAAGAATCCTTGGTTAATAGGCTTAAGTACTGGAAGCGTAGGAATTGGAGACTCTTTAACCGAAATAATTTGGATAAAAGCAATGAGGATGGCAAGGCAAGAATTAATGGCCAGCGTTCTAGGAATAGACGAATTCATTACCGCAGGCTTTAGGCTTGGGTATGGAAGTATTGCTGGAACTTTATATGCTACTGACTTTCTTGTAGTGCCTATTATAGGAGTTATTACAATAGCTGGAGTTGCCTTAGCTTACATAAAGAATGATGTATGGAAAATGAAAATATGACTTTAAATTTTCTCCATGCTTTATTTCATCATGATAATCGATTTATCCGTGCCAATAGAAAACGGGATGCCATATTTCCCAGGAGATCCTCAGCCTAAAATAGAGAAGATTGAAAAAGAAGATTATGTTATACATTCCTTGCTTCTTTCAACTCATACTGGAACTCACGTTGATGTTCCTTTTCATTTCATAAGTAATGGGAAAAAACTTGATGAAATAGATTTAACAAGGTTCTCCGGAAAGGCTTACGTCCTTGATGCTGAAGGTAAAAATATTCACTCCATAGAACTCCCTTCCAACGTTGATATTTTACTCATATACACTGGGACTAGTAAACTCTGGAAAAATGGATGGACAATGGATAATTACGCAACAATTGACGAAGAGTTTGCTAAGCTACTTGTAAGGAAAGGTTACAAGCTTGTCGGAATAGACTCCCCAAGCATAGGAAATTCCAAGGTTCATAGAATATTATTATCTAACGACGTTCTTATAGTAGAAAATCTCTCTTCAAATCTTGAAAAGATAAAAGGGAAGGTAGTGGACTTTATCTCATTACCTTTACCTATTAAAGGAGTTGACGGATCACCTATTAGAGCTATTGCTGTAGTGAGAAATGATGAAACTCATCCTGGTAAATGATAAATGACACAATAATATTGTTAGCTCTCTTCTTATAATTCTCAACGTCAATGTTAACCTTTCTACCTTCGCACTCCATTTTAAGAATTTCATCCCTTAAATCTCCCATTTCCTTGGCTAAATTAGATAGTTCTTTATTTTTATATCCTAAAGATTCTACAAGGTTTCTAGCAGTTCTAACTATTTTTCTTAACTCATGGAAATCTTCCGTTTTCTCTATTTTCTTCTGAAGTGAGAGAATTCTATTAAAAACTAGAAGTCTACTACCGTAAACTTTGGGCAGGAAACAGTAATTCATTACGTGAATTTTCTTTGAAACTCTCTCTGCTAGTTTATCCCTATTAGGTTGATAGCATATTACGTCCATATCCCTTATTACTCCTAACTTATGAATTAGATCCTTTGCCTTCAGTAGGCAATCTGGATTTTCATAAACTGGATATAGCGAATACAACACGTCAAAATATTTCCTTAGTTTAACCCTCCTATCGTGAATATCTTCTTTTGAAATTCCAGATATTGATAAGGCCTCTCTTAAGTTTTTATTGGCGTAGTCTTCAGGCCTCAAGTTTTTCAATTTCACTCACTATCTCCTTATTTACTTCATTAAAATCCCTTGCAGTATTTATTACTTTGGATGTGATAGATAATTCTACAAGGTATTTTTGGAACCTCTCTATATATTCATTATAAGCGCTGAAAACATCCTCTTTTACGCAAATATCAATTCCTGCACTTAAAGGATCTAAATAACCCCTTTTCTTTATTATTCTCTTCATTATTTCTTCCGGAGTTGAAACCAGAGAGAAGGAAAGCGAAGGTTTAGGAAATATGCTTAGCACTTCACTCATCCACTCTTTTTCTAATCCTCTAGCAAGTCCGTAAGCCATCAAGGTTAGAACGTAACCGTCTGCTAATGCAATGAATCCTGAGTCTATTGCTGGCTTAACCACGTTCTCTATTTGATCTGCCAAGTCTGTAACGTAAGCCAAGAATAGTGTTCTCCTCTCGAAGACTATTTCCTTTTTAACTTGAGCTATTCTTTCTCCTATTAGCTTTGACATTTGTATTCCGAAAGTGACTACTCCGTAACCTTCCTTCTCTAGATATCTCTTAACTGACTCTAAATGAGCTGTCCTTCCTGAGCCTTCTATTCCTTCAAAGGCTATTATCAAGAATTTCACCTAATACTTTCCTAATTTCCATTTGAATTTCCCTAGGAGTTTTGTTACCGTCTATTACGACAAAATTTTCCTCCTTAGCTATTTTATCATAGGCGTTAAGTATCATTGTTTGATATTTTAAGAATCCCTCTTCTGGAGGCAAATTAGGAAAAACGTCATAACCCGCCTCTTGGGGTTTTATATTCCTCCTAGCCTTCTTTATCCTTTCTAAAGCAACTTCTGCTGAAACTCTTATATAAAAAGTAACGTCTGGTTTAACTGCAAAGGAATAAAGTTTCTTAACCCATTCAATATCTACTCCTCTAACGCTATCTCTAGCATAGGCTGTGTAAATATATCTGTCACTTATTACTACGAACCCTGTCTTTAACATAGGTAATATAAACCTCTCATACCTATCAGTAAAATCTGTTGCATGAATTAAGCTGAAGGTAATAGGAGTTAACAAACCTTTTTTCTTAGCCTCTTTTATAATGTCGTGAATCCACTCTGAGGAGTTCCATTCAGTTAAATATGCGTCTCTTTTCATTTCTATCCAATCCTTTAATAAACTAGCTTGACTTGATTTACCTGAGCCGTCTATACCCTCAAAGGCTATTAATATACCCTTCAACCACTCCACCTAACGCCTAAAGGATAAGTTTCTACTATTTCTTTAACTATTTTACCATATTCATATAACTCTTTCTTTTTAAAATCTAAACCCACTGATTTAATATTCTTCTTCTTAATTTTACCTTTTGCAGCTTTACAAATTAATCCTATAGTTAATATTTCCTTCTGAGTAAAACCTGGAATGATAGCTGTCCTAGTCATTCTATAGCAGGCATCATAAGGATTAAGATATTCCGACATTTTAAACACTGAAGAAATGAACGCTGCAGAACCGACGTAAAATCCCATTTCTCCTTTTACCTTTTTTTCTGAATCGTAAAATACATCCCACGGAGGATCGAGATAATGATAAAAGGCTATTGCTTCTAACCATTTGTATCTATCAAGTTTTACTCCATCTGTCAATACTCCCTCTCTCATTCCAAAGGCAGAAACCATTACTTTGTCAGCATTAAAATGTTGTAAAAGCTCGTCAATAATCACAGCACCAGAATGAATAGTATAAGCCCTCTCCTTACTAATCCCGGGCAATGCAGATCTTTCTTCTATATCTAATGAAAAGAGTACTTTGGCGTACTTGCTAATTTGCGAAGAAGGTACTACATATCCATGAATAGAGTCAGAAGGAAAACCTGAGATTTTTTCATCTAATTTAGCTAAAGCTCTCATATTTCCTCCAGAGCCAATAACAAGTTTTGAAGGAGTTATAGAAATTGTTGAAATTTCATCTGAAACTATCTTTCTTATTTCCTTTTCTGAGTAAGTAGCCAATTTTAGCGCTCCTATAGGTAATTGATATACTTTAGTAATATTTCCAGCTTGTATCTTGGCTATTTCTAATGACCCACCGCCTATTTCAAAGATTATTGCGTCCTCTGTAATTGGTAAAGTATTAATAACTCCTGTTGCTGAAAATCTTCCTTCTTCTTCTCCAGAGATTATCCTTAAATCTTCACCAAGTATTTCAGATAACTTGTCAGAAACTTCCTCCCCATTTAATGCATATCTGAAAGCACTCGTCCCTACAGCTTTAACGTTCTTTACACCTTTAGTATTTATAAGGTTTTTAAATGCGATAAAAGCTTTTTCTGCAGTCTTAATCTTATCATCAGAAATTTTACTTCCTTCCTTAATACCTTCGCCAATCCTTACAAAATACTTCAATGAACCTAAAAGTCTGAAAGTATTATTCTGAAAAACATCATAAATTGAAAGTCTGAATGAGTTGTATCCTGCATCTATTACCGCAGAAAGCATTCAAATCAGCTTTAACACCTTTTGAGTTAAAAGCATTTTTAAAACTCCTTTGCCTTCAACTGGATTATAATCAACGATTGCAACTCCTCCTTTCTTAAGTTCTACATTACCTCCAGTTATTGTTCTAATTAATGAAGATAAATAAGGCTCATGTCCAACGACTAGTAATGTTGTATTATCCATTTCCTTAAGTTTCTCAATGAAAGCAGAAGGCTCTTTTTCCGGTGAAAGCTCGTTAAAAGTTTCAATTTTTTTATCATTGACTCCTAATTCGTCAAGTATAGCTTCAGCTGACTGATAAGCCCTAATGTAAGGGCTACTTAAAACTCTATCAAAAGTATAATCAAGCTCATCCAAGAAATTGGCTACTCTTCTCATTTGCTTTAAGCCTTTCTTAATTAATTTTCTATCTTTATCGTCTTTTCCATCTATCTGAGGCTCAGCTTCTCCATGCCTCACAATTATTAAAGTTATCATTATTACTTAATGTCAAGCAAGGAATTTAAGCATTATCTCAAAGAGCCTATGGACAATCCTCATTTAAGGTCTTTATACTCATATCGTCAACGTAATCTATTACACAGAAAAACTCTAATTCGTCTTCAGCAATAATTGCATGCTTAACTTGGCTATCGATAAAAATGTAATCTCCCTCCTTCAGCTCAAATTCCTTATCTGCAACGCAAACTTTACATTTTCCCTTAGTTATTATAACAGTCTCTTGGTACTTGTGTACATGCATTGGTATTACTCCCATCTTTTCTAAAGAGAATTTCCTTACTGCGTAATGTGCACCTTCATTTTTTGTTATTAACCATTGTATTTTAGCTCCTTTAGCACCTTTTATTGGAACTTCCTCCTTATCGACTTTAGAGATATTTGATAAGTAGAAATCCATATGAAGAAGGAGATTTTGTATTTAAAAAATTTATACCTTAACGTATTGATTCTCCATTGACGATTCTTCTAAAGGTTTTCCTTTAGTTTCTGGTATGAAGAAGTATGTTATTGCTGCCGCAAGGAAAGTTAACAAGCTAAGTATTAATGTTAATCCATCTACTCCTACTGAAGGCAATATGATTGTTGGAACAATCAGTCCAGCAATTGTTGCGCCTGTTCTTCCTGCTGCAACAGTAATTGATTGTACAGTGCCTCTAACCTTAGTAGGAGCTAATTCAACTCCAAGCATTCCTGCTGCACTAATTGAACCCGGCCCTGCCTGCATGAAGAAATTATACATTCCATAAACTGTTAATGCTAGAAAAGCAGGCAATAAAGGTCTAAAGAACGAGAATGACATTAACGAACCAGCCATTCCAACAAAGCCGATTATTTGCATTGGCCTTCTTCCTACTCTGTCAATTGTAGCTAAGGCTAATAATCCTCCCGGTACAGTGAAGAAGAACTCCATTACAAATTGGAAAACTGCAGGATTGTTTATCCCAACGCTTTTGGCTATTGTTGTTGGGCCAAATAATATTCCAGTGTATGCCGAGAGGTCAAACAAGAACCATAGTGAAGCAGCTGCTATGAAAACCTTCCATTGCTTTTCAAAGTATTCAGAAAATGAATTTTCATCCTTTAAATTTTCAGCAACTCTAACCTCTTTTCCTGCAACTTGCTTAACCACGTTCTCAAAGGCTTTCATATCTCCTTTTATTCTCGCCAAGTACCTAGAGGTCTCTGGTATTTTCCTCCTTAAGTAAATTACTGACGCTGCTGGAATTGCTCCTGCAGCTAGCACTACTCTCCACACAATATCTAATGAATATCCAAGGCTAGTTAATACAAGGTAAATTCCTGCGGCAACGGTAGCACCGAAGCCCCACATTAAACCAAAACCTAAGGCTATAATCTTACCTCTGTCCTTAGCATTAGCGTGTTCAGCCATTATCATTGGAGATAATACGTAATCTGCACCGACTCCAAGACCTAATAATCCCCTAACTAAAACTAGTTCAAGAGGGGAAGAGACGAAAGCTTGTAAAATTGCTCCTATGCTTAATAATGCAACATCTATTCCATAAAATGTTTTTCTTCCTTTATTGGCTAAAATTCCGAATATTATTGCTCCTATAGCTGCTCCTATTAATGCTGAAGACGAAACCAATCCTTCCCAATAATTATATTCTGGTGTCTTACTGTGTAGTCCGAAACTCGCTAATACTGCGCCTATTACAATCCCTATTGAGGATAAATCGTAGCCATCAGTAAAAACTCCCATTCCTGTAGTTAATAAGCTCTTTATGTGGAACATGTCAAATTTTTTATCGTCCAACGGTTTGAATACGTCGCTTAACTTCATATGTCTATGTAGTTATGCCATTTTTTAAACATTCTCGACATAAAATCGATAGGACTATATTTGCATATATTTACTCTAAAATCTATATAGATTTGTTAATGTATAATGTTAATTTTTAGATAGAAACTGACATATTTTCAACTCGTTCCTAAAATATGTATGTTACGAAAGTACTAGTCCAGGTTTCAGAAAAATACCTCTATCTTATGTGGTAATTAAAACATGGCGTCAATGAGCGACATGGAAAGTATATATTCAGAGACTGGAATTTTCGGGGTTACAGAAACGGGGGTTAAGGGGGAGGAAAGGGGATAGGTAACGCAAGAAAGTTTAAAAACTTTTAGTGACGCTAATGACGCTTCTCCTCAGCATTTTGAAAGCTCCTCACTCTTCCAATGCTCTGAGCCACCCGAATCGATGAACTCCCTTGGGAGGGAACCCTTCTAGGAGGAAGTCAGAAATAACCACGAGAAGGAAATAGAAGATCTATTATCAAATCCAGAAAAGTATACGCTGAAAGAAAACAATTTCACGGAAAAGGCTAAGGAAGTGAAAGTTACCCAATAAGCTTTCACGAGATAGCAGAATTGACAAAAAGAAGGCTATATTATACTTAAGAACGTGATTATAAAATAAGTAATCTCATCTTTTTTATCAATAAAATTAAAATTTATACTAAAGATGTAATTGTTATGTGTAACTAGTTAATCTTAAAACAACAACTAGGACAAAATGTAAGAAGAGCTTGTTTAAATTCAAAATATAAATGGAATTTCAATGACTATCTATATGGTTATCATGAATAAAAATAATTCCTATTTATAATTTAATATTCAAAAGAAAAAATTATAAAATTCAATATTTAATTAATTTTATATATTATTCATTATCTTTATCAAAAAGATCAAAATCCTAATGAAGTTGAAATGATAGATATCATTCCATCTATTATTCTTTCCTTTACTATCGAGAAGTTACTCCATGTAAATATTGAGGGTTCTAAATAGCAAGATAGCGCACATTTATTACAACTTTCGTATTTTTTCCAGTCATAGCTTTCCCAAAGGGATTTAATATCTATTTCCCAAATTCTTTTACTACCAGTGTACTCGTTAAGGACATAGCAGGGTAAAACTATCCTGCCTTGAGGATCTATATTAATTGTAAGCCAAGGTTTACAAGTCCAAGGAACACCTTTATACCACGAATTGAGTATAGCTTCAAAATACTCTTTCGTATTCATTATTGGTTTACCTTCTTTCTTCAAATAAAGAAGCCTCTCTAGGACTTTCCTTAATTTCTCTTTTTCTGGACTCATTTTGTCTGCTGTAGAATAATCATACGCTACTTGGAAATTAACTAAAACATCTAATTCCTCAGCTAAATTAACAATTTTTTCTGCCTCATCAAGATTTTCTCTAGTTAAAGTCGTAGAAATTGCTAAGGATACTTCCTCTTTTGCAATTTTTATACCTTCTAAAGTCTTATTGAAAGAGCCTTTAACGCCTCTTATTTCGTCATGAGTTTCTCCAATTCCATCAAGAGATACGAAAAGGTAGTCCAAGTATTTCTTTATTTCGTTAAACCTTGCTTTTAGTAGTAAACCATTAGTAACTAATGAAGTATGAAACCTTTCATGAGATTCTTTTAGAATTTCAGGCAAATCCTTCCTTAGAAGTGGTTCTCCTCCTTCAAAGCCCATAAAAATTACTCCGAGTTCCGATAGTTTTCTTAACATCATTCTCTCTTCTTCCAATGTTAATAATTTCTCATCTTTTCTTCTCCAAAATGGACACATTTTACATTTTAGATTACACGAGTAAAGCAACTTATGCCCTGCAATTACTGGTAATTTCTTTCTGTTAAATAGCCTTAAAATACCAGTGGATATAAAAGGTTTAACTTTAGCCATTGCAATTATTATTTTTAATATATACCTTTACCTTTATTTAAATGTACTTTCTTCCTTAGAGAATGAAATTGCCAACAAAGCTAGAGCCGCAGATCCATATTTTAGAATATCCTCATCTAGTTTAAACATAGGACTATGCGTAGGATATATACATCCTTTTTCCAGATTTCTAGTACCTATGAAGATATAACAACCAGGCTTTAATTGAAGATAACGTGAAAAATCGTCAGCCAGCATAACCGGTTCAATTTCTACTATCGGTCTTCTTAAGTTGCTAAGGATATCCATAGCCCTAGAAGTTATCTCTGGATAATTTATAAGGGGAGGACAATTGTCACTAAAGGTAACTTCGCAATCTGCATTAAAGCTTTTGCAGAGAGAGTCTACTAAGCTTTTTATTTTTGATTTAACTTTCTCGATAGTAAAAACGTCAAAACCTCTTACTGTACCTTCCATTACTGCCTCATCTGGTATAATATTGCTTTTAGTCCCGGAATGTATAGAAGTAATTGAAAGAGTAAATCCATCCAATGGGTTAACAATTCTGGAAGTTAATCCGTGAAGAAGGTTAACTATTTGTGCAGAAATAAAAATTGGGTCTAAAGTTGAGTGCGGAGAAGATACGTGACCTCCTAATCCCTTAACTCTTATTTTAAAATTTGAAGATGAGGGCATTAAAGCTCCTTTTCTAGTAGCAAAAAATCCCGAAGGAATAAAAGGCGATACGTGTAAGCCGAATACGTAATCTACATCGTCTAATTCATTATTAGAAATAACCTCTTTAGCTCCTAAATCTTCCTCTTCGCCTGCTTGGAAAATAAGTTTAACTTTCCCAGATAATAAATCCTTATTCTTTACTAGCAGTTGCGCAGCTCCTAAAAGCATTGCTACGTTAGCGTCGTGACCACAAGCGTGCATAATGCCGGGAATTTTCGAAGAGAATTGTAAATTAGTCTTTTCAGTTATAGGCAACGCACTTATCTGTACCCTTAATGCTACAGTTTTTCCAGGTTTTCCACTGTCAATTAAACCTATTACTGTAGTAGAAAGCCTCCTTGTCTGTATTCCTAAAGACCTTAGCTTTTCCTCTATAAGCCTTGACGTATTAGTTTCCTGAAACGGTAATTCAGGGTTCTCATGTAATATTCTTCTAATCGCTATTACATCATTCTCTATACTCTCGCTATCTTTCAAAAGTTTTTCAGCAATTTCTGTTATATTCATGTGGAGAGGTTTAATGAAAATGATATAATAAATTCATTCTAAATAATATGTAACAACAAACTTTTAGGATATCTATGAATTAAAGCATATTACCTTGTAGAAATAAATTATTTTATGCAAGTAGGACAGGAATTAAAAGAGAAAGGAATAGATATATTAAGATTTACTTGGGTCGGATTAGACGGTTATATAAGGGCAAAAGGTGCTTACGTAGATCACGTAGACGAAATGGTTAAGACAGGAATAGGGCTAACTAAGGCAATGTTTAGCTTTACTCCGATGGATACTTTATCTCCTTACGGTTCCTTCGGACCAGAGGACGAAGACGTATTCTTAGTTCCGGATCTCTCAACATTATCAATTTTCCCACCTTCTGCAATGGTGATCTGTAATCTTTATTCTAACGGAAAACCTTGGGAATACGACGTAAGGTCAACTCTAAAGTCTACGCTTGATAAAATTAAAGAAGAGTACGGATACGAATTTAGATCCTCTTTTGAGATTGAATTTTACTTGGTAAAAGATAAAAAACCTTATGACGATGCAAGGTGTTTTGATCCCTCAGCTTTTTACAATAATCCTGTAATTTCAGAAATTGCGAAATTAGTTGACGATAATGGAATAGATATACTGAGGATAATTAAAGAATACGGTCCGGGTCAATATGAATTTGACGTACTTCATAAGGATTCTTTAAGAAGTGCAGACGAAGTTGTAATTTTTAAGGAAATAGCTAGGCAAGTAGCTATAAGACACGGAATAGAGGCAAACTTTATGCCTAAGCCTTTCAATAAACTTGCCGGTTCTGGGCTTCACTTAAATCTAAGTATTTGGAAGGGGAATTCTAACCTATTTTTTGATGAGAAAGATAAACTTGGCTTAAGTGAAATAGCTTACAATTTTATAGCAGGTATTATTGAACATGCCAAAGCCTTAACTGCAATTGCCGCACCAACAATAAATTCTTATAAAAGGTTAGTTCCAGGGTCTTGGGCTCCAACGAAGATCGCCTATGGCTACAATAATAAATCGTCCATGTTAAGAATTCCAACACCTTATCCTGGTATGTCTTCAATTGACAGGAGAATTGAATATAGAGTTCCAGATCCTTCTACTAATCCTTATTTACTATTAACAGCATTAATACAAGCAGGAATGGACGGAATAGAAAGGGGATTAAAGCCTCCTTCTCCGGTTAATGAGAATGCGTATTATAGGAAAGACATAGAAGATTTACCTAGAAACTTGAGAGAAGCACTAAACGAGCTAAATAAGGATTCAATATTGAAGGAGAAAATAGGAAATAAGATTGTCGACGAATTCATAAAAGTAAAGACTGCAGAAGTAGAAGAATATGAGAGTTATGTAACGGACTGGGAATATGAAGTCTATAGAAAACTTTGAAATAGTAGATTCTCACTCTCATTGGTTCTCAGCAAAGGTTATGGACGAAAAAGAGTTCATGATGGCTTCTTCAGAGTCTTGGAGGGAAGAAGAACTACCTTCCTTATCCGATAGAATAGTTTCAATGAACTCTTGGAGACCTTTTTACCTAATGCTAAGAAACTATATGAAAAAATTACTTGGAGAGAATTTTATAGATGAGAGGAATAGAAGAATAAAAGACGATCCTGTTAATTATATAAAATTTTTAATGGAAGATGCTAAAATAAGAGCATTTGTTATTGACGAAGGTTTCGGTAAAAAAGAACAAGAAATACCCGTGAAGTATAGACTACTTTTTAGGATAGAGACCATAATAAACGAAAATCTCTTCTCATTACCCTTTGATAAGGCTATAGAAGTTTTTGAAGAGACTTTGAGGAGCAAAATAAAGGAAGAGAACTACGCTGGTTTTAAGTCAATAATTGCTTATAGGACAGGGTTAAAGATAATCTGTGACGAGAACCTTGCAAGAAACGACTTTTTAGATGAAGAAAGGGAATGGTTCGGAAGGAAAGCAAAAGGTTTCAGAGATTACTTATTTTGTAAAACCATGGAGATTGCGAAAGAATTAGATGTTCCGTTTCAAGTTCATACTGGAGCAGGGGATAGGGACATTAAGCTTGAACTTTCAAGACCTTCTTACTTAACAGATTTGGTTAGAAAATATGAAGGAAAGCTAGTTTTAGTTCACGCAGGATTTCCATTTCATAGAGAAAGTGCATGGATGAGTTACCTATTTCCTTCAGTATATTTAGACGTATCTCAAATCTTTCCATTTGCCACTACTGCAGGAAGAGATGTTTTAAGAGAGGTATTACAAATAGCTCCAGCAAATAAAGTAATGTATGGCTCTGACGCTTTTGAAATTCCAGAAATAGCTTGGATTTCCGCAAAATTATTTAGAAAATATATAACCTCAATTGTAGAAGAGATGGAAAATGAGGAAATTATTGACGAGAAGGATTCCTCGATGATAATAAAAATGATCGCAGAGGACAATGCGGCAAAGCTTTATGGCGTTTAAATTAGACCTTTAATTTCCATGTACCTTAATATGTCGTAGAGAGTCTTAGCCTTAATTTTTATCTCAGGATAAAAGTTAAACCTATCCAAAAGTATACCGTTAATAAACGCTCTCTTAGCTCCTATTACGTCAAGTTCGTAAATATCCCCTACATGTAGAAGAATATCTCCTACATATCTTTTAGCATAAGCAAATATCTTAGGATTTGGCTTAACTACGCCAATATCGCAAGAAGCTATTACTTTGTCTACGTACTTATCCAGTTCAAATTCTTTTACAATTTTATGTATTCTCTTAGTAGAATTTGAAACTATAACAACTTTGTACTTCTTTTTAACTTCCTTAAGAAAGTCGATAGCGTCCTCATAAAGGAAATAATCTTGGTACTTATCCTTGTTAGCAATTTCCTCTATTATTTTCCTACAAGGATGAATACCTAGTTCATAAAATAACTCGTGGAGGTTAAGGGGATTTAATCCTTCTTCATTGGCAAAGTTACTCTTCCCTAAGACTTTAACTAAAGCTCTAAAGAAAGTTCTTTCATCTATTTCGTACCCGTAATCCTTAAGTATTCCTATCATATATTCATAAGACCTTGGCCTAAAACCTACAAGCGTTTCGCCAAAATCTACGGATATTGCATAAGGCATGTGACTATATACTAAAGCGGAAAAATAAATATATCCTACTATTAGCTATATAGATCTATTTAGAACGGTAGACCTCCTTTCTGACCTCCAGGGAGGAAGGGCATTAACGCTGAAGCCATCTGCTGTGCAGTAATAGAGTGAATCCAAACCTTTCCTGGCCCTACAACTCTAACGAAATATAAACCTTCTCCCCCAAATAACATTGTTTTAAATCCTCCAACTCTAGTAACCGTGAATTGCATTCCTTCTTCTAACGCAAGTAAATGAGAAGCCTCTATATCTATGCTTTGCCCAGGCATTAAATTGATTTCATACAATCCGCCATAAGCATGCAGAAAAACTAGGCCTACACCGTTAAATGTAGCAAGAAATAGCCCTTCTCCTCCTAAAATTGCTGGAGCTAAAGGGGCAAGCCTAGCGTCATAGTTTACAGAATCTTCTGCGAATAAAAATGAATGAGATTCTACAAGAATTCCTTTACCATTAAGTTGTATTGGTACTATTTTTCCTGGAAAAACGCCTGCAATATTTACCTCTCCCGGACCTATAAGCTCAGTTACGAAAAATGTTGCCCCCGTTAATTCCCTTTTTATTGCAGAAAGAATTCCTCCTCTCATTTTTGCTTGAATAGTAACAGAAGAGCTCTTGGACATTATATGCCCTGCGTCAGCATAAATTTTCTCTCCAGGATTTAAGAAAACCTTAACGTATTGGATATCATCTCCTACAATTTGATATTGCAAAATTTCACCTTAAATAAGAAATAGAACGCAAAAATTAAGCCTTTTCTTCTTCTTCTTTTTCTCCTTTTAATTCTCCGGTAAGTTCTTCTAAGCTCTTCATTTTAGGCTCTTTTACGAATACAATAGTTATTACTGCACCAAGTATACTTAGTAATGATAGCATGATCAAAAGTTCCTTAAGACCCATTATTGTTAGCAAAGTTGGGAATAAGTAAGTGGTTATTGCTGCACCAATCTTACCTGCTGCTGCAGAAATACCGTGGCCAGTAGTCCTATAAGATGTAGGATAAACCTCGGCAGGGATAACGAAAGTTGTCGTATTTGGCCCAAAATCAATGAAGAAGAAGCTCAATGCATATAGCATGAACGCTGCCTCAGCTGGTATTAAGAACCCACTAACCTTAGGGCCTTTCGATGTGTAAGTAACTATCATTACGGCTGAAACTATGAGGTAAATTATTGCCATCATTACAAATCCTTGAGTTTGTATAACTTTCCTACCTAACTTGTCCATTAAAGCTACTGCAGTAAAGTATCCAAAGAAACCTACCATGAAAGGAATACCTGCAAATACTATTTCTTGACCTACACTTGAAGGCTGACCTAGAATTGATGAAACTATAGGACCGGAATAAATTCCTGTTCCATAGTATGCCATATCGAGTATTAGCCAAGTTCCTGCAGTTCCTATTAATAATTTCCAATATTTATCTAGAAACTCCGAGAAGGACATCTTTTTAACTTCTATTTTACTTAAATTCAACTTTGCACCCAAAAACGAAGCACTCTTTTCAGCTTCTTTCAAATCTCCTTTTACTAATGCGGCATACCTAGGAGTTTCAGGAACTTTCCTTCTCAAGTATATTACAGTTGCTGCAGGAATTGCACCAACTCCTGCCATAACTCTCCATGCAATGTCAGGAGGCAAAGTATAGGTAGAGATCGCTCCCACTGCCACTGCAACTAATGTTCCTATTCCTTGGTTAGCAAAGACTAATGAGATAAGTTTCCCTCTATCTTTAACGTTAGCGTATTCGCTCATTATTGTTGCCGAGATGGGATAATCCCCGCCAATTCCAACACCCATAATCATTCTAAATATTATTAACCATAGTAGATTAGGAGAAAAGGCACTAAGAAAAGCTCCTGCTGATAGTAAGCTTGCCTCTACTCCGTAAACTTTTTTCCTGCCTATTTTATCTCCTAGAATTCCAAATATTATTTGACCTAAAACGGCAGTTATTATTGCGGAAGAAGCTAAGATTCCCTCATAAAAAGAATTTAATTGAAAGCCAGGTAAGTTATACGCTTTAAAAATATCTATTATTGCGCCTATAATAAATAAATCATATGCATCTGTAAAAAATCCCATTCCTGAGGTATACCAAATTTTTATGTGATTGAAAGTTAGCTTCAAGCTGTCAATGCCGCTGAAAGGCGATCGGTTCATTAAGCCTCAAGCTAATATAGGATAACTAGGTTATATATATTACCTATATACATACGAGAGACTATATAGTGCTATATAGATTATGTATATTAGAGAATGAATAGAAAGTTAATAAAAACAAAAAATGATAATTACATTTATTAGGACTCTACACTTAGTAAATATGACCATTAAGGCATTCTTCAATTAGTTTTGCATCCTGTTCTGGTATAGGTCTCTTTAGATTTGCTGGAGCATTCCTAAGATACTTGGCTAGCTGTGCCTTATCTTCTATGAAAACTATCTTATCAAGTATTGACTTGAAATCACAGACTCCAATTATTACTGGCTCTACCCTAACTCTATAAGGAAAGAGTGCTCTATTCCTCACTTTCTCTTCTGGGAAAATTGGGGTCTCATCGCGGTACCATTCTGTCAAAACTTTTACTATGCCTACTATTTTTCCTCCGTAAACTTTAGCGTAATATTTACTTACGTAGATTATTAAATAATCTCCCTTGGCTATATATTGGCTTAAGTCTTGTTTATAACCGTAAACTCCTTCGTAACGAATAGTATCCCACATGTCCTCTTGAATCGGTATTAGCCAGTAGGTCACGGTATGCTATATAGTTTTATTACTTATAAATGTTGCTTGGCAAAGTTCAAATATTAATAAGAATAATTATTGTGATGAAATTAAGAACTCATTACGTGTTTTCTTTAGGCTTGTTATCATTACTTGACTCCCTTCTCTTGAGTAACTCCCTTGAAGTCATAATAATCTCAGGGATTATTTCCGTAACTGCAAACAACGTCATTGATTACTTAGGGCATGAAATAAAAGGAAAATACATATCTAGGACTCCTAGGACTCATACTCTACCAAGAAGCATTGGTTGGGGGTTATTAACTACTGTGCCAATCATCGTCGCTCTGTATTTCCTATCATCTACTGAACTGATCTTAATAACAATCCTAGACGGGATTATAGTAGGCCCTTCTCACATGCTCCTAGACATCTTCACTGAGAGAGGAATTTACCACAAGATTAATGGAAGGTGGAGGAGGATTGCCTTAGCTCACTTCTCTTATGACAATCCCGCAGTTAATGGTTTGGCAATACTGTTGGGAGTACTTATGCTGTTTGCGGCACTTCATCATTACTATTACGACTATCACTATTACCATTATTATTCCTGAAGAGATATTAAAAGAGGAAAAATAAAAATGGAAAAGCTTTTAAGCCTATTTTGCAAAACTAGAAAACGGGAAAGGGAGATGATGAGCCAGCCTAAGACAGAATGACTGCCGTGTGATCTAACCTTTCCCTCTAATTATCTTTAACCGTTATTAATTTTACTCCTTTTTTGTTGGAACGCAACCGGAAAATTGATTAAACTCCCCAGTTTATTGATAAAAAATTCTATCTATTTCACTTTCTTTTCCAACTCCTCTATCCTCGGGAAAATTTTTCTAATGGGTCAAAGTTAGCTATAAATACGTTATGAGTATTGAAGCCCTATACCCATTATATTTCTCTAGATATAAACAAAATTCTATTTTGCATTCTACCTTATCATCTTTCAAATCTATTTATGATGTATGTTTTTGAATTTTTGCTCATTATATTGCAAAAATATGTTTATTCTACACGTTAAAACATTCGTGATTGCTTATGAAATTGAAATGGTAGAATAATATATAGAACCCCCATTACTTTTTTGGATACGAAAACGTCATTCTACCCATTCCACTAATTATAGAAATAATACGCAAAACGAGAAGCTTAGAGTCAGGTCTTCATCGTGACTAAATGGCCTCCTCCCCGCTCTAAAGGGCGAGTTTGTCGTTTATCAGTAGAATGTTTGAAAAAATTAAAACTTTCTTGGGATATCCATTCCCTAGGCTTTCCGCCCCCTTAATCCCCATCTCTGTAAACGTTCCTTTTTAATTTTCTTAGGTAACATATATTCACTAATCACATCTTATCTTGAAGGCAAATCTTTTATTATCTAGCAGAATTTCTACTGAATATCAAAACCGTTATAGGAAAATGAGTGAAGAAGTAATGCAGTTTTAACTATTAACTGAACGTCATAGCCTAGCTTTTCTAGATCGTATGAATAAGACCGGTTGTGGGAGCAGAATAGCCTACTCTCTCGTACCAATCCTTTTCCTTCTCAGATTTAGATTTTAAGATATTATCAAAATTTTTTACTACTAAAGCACTGATTATTGCTTTAACTGCTATGAAAGCTTTTGAGGAAGCATTAGTAATCATTCCTTTTCTCAACATCTCTAAAGCGAGCTTACTCTCCATAAGCCCTTCCATCACTTTTACATAAATGTAAGATTTAGGATCCGTCTTATAGTCTAACATACATTAAGAATTAATTATGAGGAGAATCTTTAATAATTATTCCAAAACTACCATTAGTTACCCGTTTTTATTATATACACATTTTTATTAATTTTTAATCTTAACTAAGAAATAGCCATCTAGCATATGCGTAACTTTAGACAACATTTATTTGCTATTCTTGTAACTTATGTTTCATTGACTAGAATTAAAGATGTAATAAACATGGTATTATGGAAATATAAGGACAAGGTTTCAGAGTTTACTCTAGTGATCTCTGATAGGTTTCTCGTTAATGCTGAAATTCCTTTTGATAAGATTGAAAGAGTTGACAATTATTATATTTATTTAACTGATGGAGAAACTGTAATACCAATTCACAGAGTACTTGAAATAAGAAGGAATGGGAAAACGATATGGAGTAGAAAATAATTCCTTTTTTAATTTTCTGAGCTATTTACTCTTATGTTAAAGGAAATACTAAATAATTCCTCAATTTCAGAACTCCTCCAACAAGGAAAGGAAATTGACTGCACAAGAGAAGAATTCTTTTCTGAGCTAGACGAAATTATTGCTAAGGCTTCTGCAGAAGGATATAAGGTTGAAGGACCTACTCTCTCTTACGATAAGGGCTTAAATAAGCTTACCTACGACGTCAAGAAAGATAACAAGAAAGTTGGAGAAATTTCACTCTATTACGGAAATTTTTATAGGAAATATATTCAATACGTTAAATTCTCTAAATCGTAGTTATTCTTGCAATTAATTCGTCTGGCAACTCTATAGCCTTCCACGTCTTAGGATTTATTGAGGCTTGAACTACGTAACCTTCTGTAGTCTTTTCTCCGTCCTTGAAGATATTCATATCAAAGCGTATAATCTTCTTAGAGATAGCCTTTGGTGAAAGAACTACCGAAATCTTATCTCCCAACCTTAGAGGCCTCTTATAGACAGCGTGAGATTCAACAATCACGAACCAAAGGTCGTCGTTTACTATAGGATATTTTATCCCAACTTTTTCTTGCATGTATTTTTCTATAGCATTAGTGAAAAACCGGTAATAAGAAGCATAATGAGCTATTCCTTGAGTATCGGTATCATAAATTCTTACAGTCTCCTCAAATACGAATTCTGCTTGAGCCATATGATATTTTCTAAAAAGTGAATATTAAGGTTTCATTTGAGATTTAACCCAATTCCTTACAATTTCACTCATCTTTATGCACTCTAAAGCTTTCCTCTTATCGTAGCTTGTCGCTATTGAAGATCTTGACATAGTGTAGTGCGGAGTTAAAAAATCGCAAGCTTGATAAACTTCTTCTGTAGCCTTTACTCCTAGAATTTTCTCAACTTTTTGCAATAGTTCACTAAGGTCGTGAGTAAAAGTGTGAGAGCCAGTGTATTTCATTTCTATCCCTTTTAGCATAAACTCTACACTTTGTTGTGAAGCAAAGCACGAAAACCAATAATATCCTCTTTCAACCATTTCTTTGGCAATGAAATTCGTCACTCTTGTGAAACCAAAACTTTTCTACCACAACGCTCTTTTTCCTTTGAGAGCTTTAATATCTTGTGGAGAAAATAGTTGAAAATTTCGTGGAGAAGGTAAAAGAGAAATATGCAGGCAAAGTTACAATAGTATTATTCGGCAGTAGGGCTAGGGGAGATTATTGGCCCTCCAGCGATTACGATTTCATTATCTTTCTAGAGAAAGTTGAAGATAAGATAAATGAAGCGTACGAGCTGTACAAGTTGAAGAAGGGGTTTTCGGCAGATATAATAGTTTTTTCCAAAGATGAATTAAAAGAGAAAATTGTGGAAAAGATGTTGGAGAATAAGGTCGTAATATATGATGGGCTTGGACTTTTTAACTCAGATACTAAAGGATTTAAGCCTTAACTGGCTATACTATATTCAGTGATGACGCCGCGCTTTTATGAACGGTGAAGAATCCTTGCGCTGCTGATTCTAAAAGTCAGTTTCTAGCAAAAACATCATTTTTCAGTAGCCCTCCAACTCTTCATGGGTCGGACCCCCTATTCCACGACCGCCGACAGTCTAGGGTTTACCCCGAGCCTACCTCTGGCCGGTGACCAGTAAGCGCTGACGTCCGGGTACTGCTGCCCCCTTCCGGATCTAGCAGATTCCCCCGGCAAGTATGGTTCCCCTCCTCCCTCCAGAGGAGGAGACCATAGCCGCCAGCCCTACTGGGCGGCCTTCATTGTTCGGCTCGGCCCGTAGACTGCCACGTGTCGTGGAATAGGAGTTACTGGTGCCCGCTTTACGCCATGCGGGAACAGGAGGTGGCGGGACTCCCCACCCTACCCGACCCAAGAATAATCTATATAGTTAATCTAAAAAAATTTAGGTATGCCTAAAAGAACGTCTATGTCTATCCCTAAACCGAGGACTATTGAAGAGTAAATATTATAATAGAACGCAGAACCAAAGTTTCCTCTATTAGCTAAGAAGTATGCATAAGCCATTATTAGTCCGTGAGCAATAGTTGATGCATAAGCTATTGGGCCTAAATTATACATAAAGTCGGCTAAAAAGTCTAAAATAACTGAAGCGAGCTGATTTAAGCCCGCAAATTTTAATGCAAAACCGCCCAGTAAAACAGCGAAGCTATGCAAACCCATTTGCTTATCAAATTCTGCATCAGGAATGTGGTTATATAAATCAAAGCCTAAAGCCCAGAATATTGTAGCGATTACAAATGGCCAAGGTACAGCTTTTAGAACACAATATAATGAATGATAATAAAGTCCAGCGCTGGCTACTGCACCGCTAAATACCGCTAAGCCTTGTATTGAAGCAAGATGATAATTAGCAAATGCGGTGTATCTTTTCATGTAAGGATAAGTCATTACTATTAATGCTACTATAGGAGAAAGAACAAAAGCCCAAATATTAACGAAGTATGCTGAAATGAAAAATCCCGCTAATCCTATTATTATCAGAGCTTTAGCTTCCCATACCTTTATCGCTCCAGTAACTAAAGGCCTAGTCCTAGTCCTAGGGTTTTTAGCGTCAATTTCTCTATCAGCTAAATTATCATTAGTCATTCCAGCAATCCTTAAGAAAAAGAGGGCTGAGAAGATGAGTAAGATGGTTTGTATCGGTGGTATTCCTCTTATTGCTACAAAAGCCCCTAGATAAGCCATTGGTAAGCTAAATAGAGTTTGTTCTATCCTAAGAAACCTCATTAAAGTGTAAAACTTTCCTTTATTTGCCGAAGCGGCTCCAGGATCCCAGTTCACACTATTAATTGAGGATTTCGGTTTTTAACTTCTTGCTAACTTGGAGATAGTAATCTAGACCGTCTATTAAAGCTATAACTGAAGCCTCTATTACGCTAGTTGAAACTCCTTCAGTCCTCCAATTATCTTTACCGTCAGTAAATTCTATAGTTACTCTAACTAAGCTTTCAGTGTTCTTTATTTCCCCGGGTAATACTACTCTATAATCTATTAGCTTAACGCGTGAAAGCTCTGGATAAACCTTTTGTAAAGCATTTCTTACTGCCATATCCAAAGCGTGAACGGGCCCTACACCTTCTGACGCTTGTAATTGAGAATTCACTTTAACTACAGCAAGTGATAAGTTCCCGCTTTCGTTTATAACTTTCCAATATTGTAAGTCAATGAACTTCGTATAAATTCCGAGTTCTTTCAAAATCTGAAGTACTGCAGAGGCAGGAGCTAAATCGAAGCTGTAACCCTTATTTTCCATTTCCTTAATTTTTTGTAATGCTTTTCTTAGTCTCTCGTCTTTTTTATCTACTTTTATTCCTATTTTTTCTAGATAGTTTAGTAAGTTGGAAGAGCCTGCTAATTCAGATATCACTATCCTTCTTTGGTTACCTACTAACGTTGGATCAATATGCTCGTAAGCTCTAGGAACTTTCATTACTGCGTCAGCGTGAACTCCTGCCTTATGAGAGAACGCATTATCTCCAACGAAGGGTTGATACGGATTAGGATGCAGTCCAGAAAGTTCGTAAACCAGTCTAGATACTTCTTTTAATTTCGTTAAATCTGGAATTACTTTAAAGCCCATTTTAAGTTGCAGATTTGGAATTACTTGGACTAAATCGGCATTACCTGTCCTCTCCCCTAAGCCGTTTATTGTACCTTGTACATGCCTAGCCCCTGCAAGAACTCCCATTAAAGTATTTGCAACGGCACAGCCAGAGTCGTTATGCATGTGAAGTCCTACTTTTATCTTCAGCTCTTTTACTACCCTCGACGTAATTTCGTAAATTTCATGAGGTAATGTACCTCCGTTAGTATCTGCAAGAGCTATTACAGAAGCCCCAGCTTCTTCGGCAGTTTTTATTACTTCAAGGGCATATTCTTCGTCTTCTTTATAACCTTGGTAGAAATGCTCTGCATCAAAAATCACTTCCAATCCATGGTCTCTTAAGTACCTTATGCTATCATATACTAACTCTAGGTTCTCTTCTTTACTTACCTTTAAAACGTGAGTAACGTGAAGAGTCCAAGATTTGCCGAAAAGTACTGCAACCTTTACTCCGGAGTCTATTATTGCATTTAGGTTCTTATCCTCATCGGCTCTTACTCCTTTTTTCTTAGTACTACCGAAAGCTGCAACTTTAGCCTTTAGCGAATATTTACTTATTTCCTTGAAGAATTCCTCATCTTTAGGGTTTGACCCAGGCCATCCTCCTTCAATATAATGCACTCCTAGGTCATCTAAAGCTAAAGCTATCCTTATTTTATCATTTAACGTGAAAGATACGGAAGTAGTTTGCGCTCCATCCCTTAATGTTGTGTCCAATACCTCAACTAATTTCTTGATCAGCCATATGCTTAATGTTTAGAATAATTATAAAAGCTTGATTATAGAATAACACGCTATGAATTTTAAGGTAATCCTTATAGGCGTTATAATTTTTCTAATAGGATTAGCTGGATTACTACTCTTACCATTATATTTCCCAAATTATTCAATAGTTAACAATCAGTATGTTAAACATTATTCAACAGTTACTATTCCCGGAAATGCAGGTAAGATAGTTTTAACATTTAACATTACTAAAGCGAATAATTCCATTATAGCGTTTATAAAATCTGGTAATGCAAATATATCAATACTTAATGGTACTTACTTTTCACATGTGATTTGCAATAAGCAAAGTATGGTTAGTTTAATCTTATCGCCAGGTTGCTATGAAATGGAAATTATAAATGACGAAAGTACCCCTCAAAATATTACATATACTTACGGAATTTTCAATGCAGGTTTTATCACCAGCTTTTACAATGGCCTTGGAATAATAACTACAATAATGGAAATAATAGCCGTGGGTGGAATAGCTTTGGCGTTCATTTCTTTCATTTACGAGCTACTATCTATTAGGAGACGTAAAAAGTGACCTTAACCAAGGTATCGAATCTAAGATAAAACTAGGGCCCATATGAGCTAAATAATCGCCTTTAGTAAATACTAGCCTAGCTCTAAATTGTTGTAAACCTCTTTCTTCCATCTTTTTTAGAAATCTTTCCTTCTCATATGCTGTAAGCCTTTTTGGTTCATAAATGAATAAGTCAGGATTTCTGTTCAAGATTTCTTTATCTTCGGGAGTAAAATACGCCTCGTCCTTATCGTCGAAAATATTTTTTCCTCCTACTATAGAAATCGCATCACTGACGTGACTAGGAAAACCAATAGTTATTGGCCCCCCCAAATCGAATTCTACGTAAACTTTTATATTTCCAGGATTATAGTTTTCTGCAATTTTTTTCCTTAGCATATTTACTAATTCTCTTCCTTCATTTTTTCTGTCCACCACTTCGGCTATAATAATTACATTATCTATGATCTTACTTACGCTAGTTGCTACTTGCATAGGATAAACTGTAAAACCCAAGTTGATCAATTTTTTAGTTAAATCCTTCTGGGCACCCATAGTAGAGAATATTAAATCTGGCCTGTTCTCCTCTAAAAAGTCCAAGTTTACGTGAGTATAACTGCCTATTTTAGGCAATTTCCTTGCCTCTTCTGGTCTGTAACTAAAAGCGTCAGTGGCTATAATTTTATCCCCTAAACCTAAGAAAAACAATGTTTCAGTAGTAGCAGGATCGAGACTTACTATCTTTTTTAAAGGCCTCTTAATTTCTACGTAGTCGTCAAGTACTGGATTATAAATTTTCATATTCTCTTCTCTTCTTTTTCCCTTCCATCCATTTAATTTTATTTTACTCCTAAGCATGTTAGTACTCCGTAAGCTCTCTTAGTTTTCTTTAATATTACTCTAGCATTAACAAAATCTAGGGAAGGCTCGCATGGTTGCTTCTCCTTAACGTAAATAACCGTAGAATTAAAGGACTTTGCAATGTCTTGAATTTTCTTATCCCCATTTTTAGATTCTGAGGTAATTATGAAGTTTACAGTACTCCTAAGAATGTTTATGGATTTCAATGTGGAAATTATTGAATAGTAGATAGCTTCTTTAGGAGTATCCTTAGAATACGATAAAGCTATCACCAAAGATAAGGGCTTCATTATTATCCTTTTATCGTCAATTTCCTTATCTTCTTCCTCAGTATCTGTTTTAATTATAATGTCAGCATCTTCTTCCTTCCTTGTCAATTCGTATCCTTCAACAGTATGAATATCTATATTATTAGAATAAACCTTAAGCTTTCCTGAATTTAGCAGTTTTTTCTCCAATTCATCAATTTTTTCTCTATTTATTATTTCTAAACCATTGACCCACGCAAACTCTTGAATACTATAGACGCCTTGTTGGGAAGTTCTTGAGGTTAAAACTAACTGAGAGCCCAAAAGGTCAGCAATAATTCCTGCTATAAAGGAACCGCCGCATTTTTCTTTGAACAAAGGAATAACGTAACTCCCGTCGTCAGTTACACCTATTATTACTGGAGTTTTAGTAGAGAACTTCTTTACTCTATAAATAATTTCCTCTATCGGATAAAAATAAACTTGTACTTCTTCTTTGCTATCTACTATAAAATATCCTAACTCATCTAAGCTGTTCCTAACCCTCTTAGCAAGTTCGTTAGAACTCTCTGCTATAATTTTTATTCTAGATACATACAACCCAAGTAAAAATTATTTTCGAGGTTTATTAGTTCTCATGTAAATGGAAAACCTATGACGAGACTTAATAAATAGCCTATAAGCATGAAAGGAAGAACTGGGACACCCCACGCAACCCAAATATACGAATCTTCGCTAATCCTCCTTTCCTCAACTAGTTTCCTGAACTTCTGCTTCCACTCCTTATCGTCCTCTTCTATTGAGAAAGTACTCCTAAGAGTTACATTACCGTCATCATCAACTTGAGTTAGAGGGAAAAGAAAGCTAGAGTTAAGGAAATCTTTAACTTTCATTCTTTTGGCGCTTAAAGCTAGGATTATTCTCTTGCTAAACGGCATTCCCTTCGTGTATTTGAAATATTTTGCTAAATTATATAAACTAACTAGAAAGACGGAGATTGAAGAATAGAGAATAACAACTAGAGGCTCCATTCCTAACTCTGAAAAAGTTGGGAAAAACAATGGATAAACTGATGGATTTGACAAGCCTATAATTAAAATAGCCATTAAATCTGCTCCTCCCATGAGGGAAAGTTTATAAAACATATAGAGGACAAAAACAGAAACTCCTAGAGAATAGGAATAAAGGAATAGGTCAATCTTATGCACGTAAAAAATAAAGAATACAACTAAAGGAAGATAAATTAACCAAATTTTGAAATCCACTTCTCTATATTTTAAATCCAAGATAGAAACGTGGATAAGCATTACTGATGTTAAAACAATTTGAAGAAAATATATCAACACGGCAGGAAACCCTCTTCATCCTTACCCTCTGCGGGGCTGTCTAGGGCTAGATACCCCTTGTGATCATTTATGCTATTGTAGATTTTAAATCTATCCCCGATCTCTCATAAATAAAAACTGTAATCATGAATTATTACTTCCATAAGATAAGATTTAATATTGCTTATACTCTTTATATAACGAGATTTATGTTTGAACTTTCAAAAGAATTAGAAGAATATAGAAATAAAGTAAGGGATTATACACAAAAAGTTGTAAAAGATTACGCAAAGACCATGGATGAAACTAACGACGGAGGAGATAAAATAGTTAAGGACTTCGGGGAAATGGACTTACTAGGCATGAAGATACCAACAAAGTATGGTGGTTTAGGTTTAGGAGAAATAGCTTTTGCAATAGCAACTGAAGAATTAGGAAGCGAAAGTGGAGGAGCCTCCCACAGCCTTCATACTCAGCTTAATGCATTACAACTACTTTTGTCAATAGGGGGAGATTCTGCTAAAGATTGGATTGAAAGAGGCGTGAAAGCAAAAGAAATTTATGCAGTAGCCTTAACTGAACCTACTGCAGGTTCAGATCTAGGAGCACTTCAAACTACAGCTAAACCAGATGGAAATGAGTTAGTACTTAACGGAGAGAAAATATTTACAAGCGCTGCCTCATTTTCAACAAAAATGGTTGTTTTAGCTAGGACTAGCGGTAATCCCGGAGACAAGAACGGAATTTCACTACTATTAATAGACTCTAAACTACCCGGAATAGAAATTCATAAGTTAGATTTAATGGGCATTAGGGGAGCAGGAGTATCTTATGTTAAATTTAACAATGTTAGAATTCCTAAGGATTCAATAATAGGAAAAGAAGGAGACGCGTTTAGAGGAGCTATAAAAGCATTGATGATAAGCAGGAACGGCTATGCCGGAATAGCAGTAGGAATTGCCAGAGGTGCGGTAGAGGAGGCTATTAATAGAGCATCTACCAGAAAACAGTTCGGTAAGGCATTAATAGAACAGGAGTGGATAGGCTTTAACTTAGCTGACGCTTATATAAAAGTTGAGGCCGCAAGACTCTTAACTTGGAGAGCTGCTTCTCTATTGGATAAAGGAGTTGAGGCATTAACAGAGGCATCTATGGCTAAGTATTTTGCTGCAGTTACTGCTGCGGAAACTACTAGAACTGCTTTACATATTTTCGGAGGTCACGGATTAAATAGAGGTTCTAAAGTTGAGAGATTGTATAGGGATGCGAAAATAATGGAAATAGCCGAGGGGACTAATGAAATGCAATTGCTTGCAGTATCAAGGAGCTTCCAACAAAAGAAATAAGTAAAGGATAAAGGAATTTAATAAAAGTACCGGTAATGAGTAAGCTATAAATTCGAAAAATCCGAATCCTTTTCCTCCTCTATTTTCTGATGCTTCCGAAATTATTATATTACTTGCAGCACCTATTAAAGTAAGATTTCCAGCTATTGTACTCCCTGCAGCTAGAGCTAACCAATCGGCAATACTAGTTGAATGATATTCAAACATTATTGGAATGTAAATTGCAACTAGAGGAACGTTTGATAAAATTTGACTTAAAAGAATTGAAGATATGAATATGAGAAGAACTGATGTTGGCGGTGGCAAAAATTTTGACATTTCTGCAATTACACCCCCGCAGAGTATTCCTTCTGTAAATATAAATAAACCTATGAAGAAAATTATAGTGCTCCAATCTATTCTCCTTACAATATCTCTTCTCTCTGGGGATATTAAAAGTAAAATTGAAGATGTGATAAGAGAGCCTAGAAGTATATCTATACCGACGTAACTTAATGTGAAAAATAGAACTATAGTTATTAAAAGAAGAATAAAAGATGAATAAGCTAACCTTTTATTTTCTATTTCTATTTTATCAGGATTAAACGTAAGATTGGGCAAATATTTCCTAAACATCAGCCTTAAGATTGGATAAGTTAATACTAGGTTAAGTAGAGTAGGAATTGATAAATATTCTATAAATACTAGAAATGGATTCTTTATTCCCGAATCTAGAGCTATTAAAAGATTTTGAGGATTTCCAGTGGGAAGCATAACGCTTCCTATTGTTACACCAAAAGCTAATGCATAAAGGAAAGGTTTTTCGTCTATTTTCATTTCCTTCTTCATTTCCAAAATTACTGGGGTCCAACTTGCTGATAATCCGTCATTTGTAACTAGATTAGAGAGCAGACCAGAAGTAACTAGGACACTAAAGAGTACCTTATCTGGTCTTTTAAACTTAGAAATTATAGCATATGCAATGTATTTAAGAAATCCGGAAACTTCTAGAGATGAGGCAAACGTAAAAATGGTTATAAGGAAAAGGATTACGTCAAGGTTAATCGCAGATAAAGCCTTCTCTGGAGTTAATACTCCTAGTACTATCATTAATACTCCTCCAAAAAACATTGAAGCCCATGGAGGTATTTTAGTAATACCTCTGGTAGCTATTAGAGAATATGTTATAATCATCGCTGCTAAGGATAAATAATTCATCATGAGAAGGAACTTAGATTAAATTAAAGATTTTTCTCCTTGATTTGCAAATTCCTCCTATTTATAGCCTCCTGCCATAGCTTTTTCTCTACTTCAGTTTCTGGGTAATATCTAGGCATTTCCTTAGGTTTGCCTTCATTATCAACCCTTACATATGAGAAGTAAGCCTCCGTAACTTTTTCTTTACCGTTTTTGAAAACATTGATTAAAACGTCAAGTGATGTTCTGCCTACATAAGTTAAACCTGCGTTAATTTCTATTATATCCCCGAGCTTTATTGGGGAATAAAAGCTCATGTTGGATATTGCGACAGTAACCACGGTATCAGAGTACTTGTCATATCCTCTATAACCTATGAATTTTAAAGCCAAAGAACCACCTAAGTCGTCCATCATTTTAAGAAGTTTGCCGGCAGAGATTATTTTGCCATCATAAGTTAGGTCAGGAGATATATATACAGCATTTGTTATCCTAAACCTTAGACCTTTTGTTTGATCTTCATTACTTTTCATACTTCTTATCCTATTCTGTCTTCTTTTCATTGCCCTCTCAATTATAGCCCTCTCTTCCTCATTATCGTAGTCTATTACCTCACCAACTTTTTGCGGTCTAAAATTCTCGTCTATTTTAACGTAAACTCCAGTTGCAGTAACTATTTTCTCATCTCCTCTATATGCTGACATTTCAACCTCCATTGAGGTATTTCCAACATACGCTACGTAAGCCTCTACTTCAATTATATCACCTAGATTTGCTCCTTTTTTAAATACTACATTATCTAGAGAGGCTATTACACTAGTAGTCTTTGCAACTTTTATTGCAGAAAGCATCCCAGTGTCTACTAGAAATTTCAACATGTCGCCTCCGTGTAGTCTTCCCATGAAATTTGTTTGTTCATAATGTACAATATTCTGAGTCCTTACCTTAGTTTCTGAGAGCTTCAATTAGCTCACCTACTTCCTTAGCTAAGGAGGAGTATTTTTTATCTCTTCCTCCAAACTGCTCTAAAATAGATTTTAGTTGTTCTAGGACTTTCACGTAATCGATTTTTTCTATTAGTGTCTTTGGTATTTGATGAAATTCTATTCTCTTTTCGTTTGAAGAAAGATAAGGCAAATATTCATCTTCAGCCATTTGAATTAAACTAAAGCCGTTCCTATCAATAACGTATTCATAAAGCCCCATTTTGCCTAAAGAAATACTAACGTCATCTGATGGAGGCAATATTGATGATATCTTCTTAAGAAAATCTTCCTTTCTACCTTCTTTTATATACAAAAGAAGTTCTTCTTTAATCATTTTTATCACGTCTTTGACAAGTCATAATGCCCTATAGGTGGTGGAACAGGAACTTTAATTTTTACTTTTCCTTGTCTCAACCAAGGTGAAATTAAATAAGCAACTCCATTCCTTTCCCAACTAAGCATTTTAGCCTCTGTGGGCGTTAAACCAAGCTGTTCTGCAATTTCTTTACTTATACGGAAAATAAACTTTGTATTAGCTAATTGAACTATTATATCGCTCAAATCAGAAGGATTGTGTGTAGAAAATATGAATCCTATTTTTCTCCTTCTTCCTAACCTCATCATTGTGGCTATTTTTCCTGCAACTCTCTTTACGTAATTAGTATCTTCCTCACCGCCTTTACTCGATGGAAAGAATCTATGAGCTTCATCTATAATTATTAGAAATCTTCCTTTAATATTGCCTTCCCTCATTTGCCTTTCTCTATATGCAAATAATCTATCTAGGAAGTAGTAAGTCAGTATTTTCTGAGAGAGATCATCTAACTCTCCGTTATAAATATCAAAAATTATTAAACTTCCAGAATTTTTCACTACATTAACTAAAAGGTCTCTTTGAGCCTTTAAGTCAAATAGTTCTGTTTCTCTAAGTAAGTATAATCCCCTTAGAATATTTTCCCTTGTACTCTTGTGTAATTTAAACTTATCAAACTCGGAATCGTTCAGTAAGTCTATTAATTTCTCCAAAGTTTTACATTCCTTAGCTTCCTTACTTGAGGAAAATATTTTAAGGAAATGAGAAGCTTGCTCACTGAAGTAAGGATTAAGTTTATATAAGATTTTCCTAACGTCTCGGTACCTAAAGAAAAAGGGATGAAGATTTATCTTTGAATTCCACTGACTATTTGACAAAATTATTTGATTTCCTAAAACTGAGGAATATACTTTAAGGCCTTTCATGTCAAGGTACTCCAAAAGAGGTTTGACGTATAGCTCATGATATGCCGAAGTAATAGATTCTATCTTTCCAGATTTAGCGTATTTTCTAACCCAGGTCTTTGTTATGGGGAATATTACATCTGTTTCTAGTTTATTTAATTTGCCATATAATTTCTCAAATTCTGCAATACCCTTCTTTACTCCTTTATCTGTAAAGTCTGGTGGTAAGAAAATGTGATAATAATCACCAGTAGCATCTAATATGAATACTTTTGTACCTTCCTCGCCTATCATATATAAACCGGAAATTAAGTCTTTTATGAAGGAAGTCTTTCCTGCTCCAGTAGTTCCTATAATTAATGCGTGATAATTCAAATCATCTAGACTTAAACTAACTTTAACATCTAGATCTAGGTAATCTAAAGTCCCAACTTTTAATAGCCCTCTATTAAGGCTTAATGACCTCTCTATCAAGTCAGCATTTGGTAAAATGACTGGAGACTGAGGTTCTATTACAATATCTGCAGGAGATGGTTCAGATGATGAAAGTATATCTATTTTAGTTAACATTTCACATTTTAGTGTAACGTTATTTATCAAAGTCCCTGGAGTTTCTTCTTCAACATTACTCATGAAATTATTATCAAAAAGAAACGATTTTACATCACTCCTCTCGTATCCTATTACTCTTAATAAAATGAAATAAAGTGTTTTTATATCTATTGCGCCAAGAAAAACTCCTATTCTACCTAAAAATGAGTATTTATAATAAGTATAAGGATCCACAATAACGTTAACTGTATAGTTTTCCTCATCTATTTTATTTGGAGAATTTGGAGATACTTTTCCTATAATGCTACCTAGAGTTATTGCTAAAGCTTTTGCTTTATCAACTCGATCTTTAATGTTATTGATTAACTCATCGCTGGTCAAGCGAGCTCACCGGATAGCCTACTGTAGAAGCTAGCCTGAATTCCTAGCCTTTCTACTATGGATACTATGTATCTATAGAGAGCTAAACTGGTCTTCTTTGCTTTAAAGTCTGCCAAAGCTAATAATGGCGGAATTCCGTCCTTTGTTATCCCCATAGATGCTATCATTCCCAAAATTGTTGGATCTTTAGTTAGTGTCTCTATTCTTAAGATGGAGAATTTGGAAACGTAAGGATGAAAAGGAATAATTAAGTAATACATATAAACTGTCGTATTGTTGCATATTCTCTTAGAGAAAGGACCTAATGCAAGAATTTTGTAAGGTGGCGAATAATTAAACCTTACAAGATGAAGTATAAAGGACTCGTCGGAGAGGAATATTTTTGGGTCAATCCTAAATTTTTGGTAAATTATTGACCTTGTTCTATCATCTATTGAATCAATTAATACTCTAGATTTATCTAATCTTTTCACTATACCTATAAAATTACTATCTATTATCTTTTTTCTTTCTTCCAAAATTTTTTCCTTAAACTTTGAAGTTAAATACAAATAGGAAGGAAAAAGAGGGCCATCAACTATTATTTTACCTTTGCCTTTAACAACGTTTAGCGCCTTAGTTTCTAATACTGATCTTATTTCGCTTTCTATAACCTCAAATCCTTCAGTTGAATAAAAAGGATCTCCTGTTATTGAAATTGGAGAGACATAAGGACCAAAATATAGGTAAGGGTCAATTTTAGAATTCTCGGATACTGAGGAAGCTACGGCTATAAAAGGTTCTTTTAGTTCTAGCTCTTTTTCTCCATCTAAAGAAGGATAAACTCCATAAATAGGAATTGAGGAAGATGAAATCGCGACAGCTGAGACGCTTATTATACCTTTACCAGATACAAAGCTCCTGCTACTTCCATCTACTGCATAAATTTCCTGAGTAAAAGAAGAAGGATGAACTTCAAAGAATATATCCTCATTTTCTAAAACAGAAGGAGAAGTAGTACTGTTTAACTCTACATAATCATCAAGAGAAGTAATTGCTAGATATTTTGAAACATAATTTACAACAATACTATTGAGTATTTCCATAATATTTTGCTGAGATTGCATCTTCTATTAATGTTTAATAATCGAAATATTTAAATATGGCGTAATACCTATTCAGCTTTCATTAATTGCCTAGTCGCTATTATCACCGGATCCCATACTGTTGCTATAGCAGGTAAATATCCCATTTCCACGAAAAACGTTTCTTCAACTGTAAATCCTTTCATAATAATTGCAGCTAACATATCTATTCTTCCTAATACCTCTTCTCCGCCTATTATTTGACCTCCAACTATCTTATTACTTCCCTCTTCGGCAATGAGTTTTACATAAATGTCTTTTCCTCCAGGATAATACCTTGCCCTAGTCTTAGATTTTATCATTGCTGAATAAACTTTAATTCCGTAACGCTTAGCTTCAGCCTCAGAAATACCAGTTTTTGCTATAAAGTAATCCTTATATTTAGTTATCATTGTTCCAACTACACCAGGAAATTCCATTTCCTTACCTGCTATATTACTGCCTGCTACGAAACCCATCTTATTAGCTACTGGAGCGAAAGGCATCCAAATAGGTTTTTTAGTTACCATGTGAATGCTCTCTGCTACATCGCCTGCAGCATAAACATTCCTAACGCTAGTCCTCATGTGAGAATCTACCCATATAGCACCTGTCTCTCCAATTTTGAGCTGATCTTTTACCAGGTCGACGTTAGGTTCTACGCCTATAGCTATTAACGTTCCGTCTACTTCATACTTTCCTTTGTCTGTAATTACTAATCTTCCTCCTTCCTTAATTTCTTCTAAACTTTCATTCAATCTAAGCTCTACGTCCATGCTTGAGGTAATTACTTTGCCCATATCTTCATCTAGCATTTTATTAAGGACATATCCCCCTCTGTGAATGAGTATTACTTTCTTACCTATATTGGAAAGAGCTTCAGCCATTTCTACTCCGAGAATTCCTCCACCTATAATTGCTATTTTATTTAAACTCCAAAGAGCTTTTCTTAATTCTACTGCATTTGCTGGGTGATGAGCATAAAATATTCTATCTCCTTCTTCCTTTACTTTTTTAGGCTTAGAACCTAAAGTTATGACCAAGTAGTCAAACTCTACGTTTTTCCTTGTTCCGTTCTCATTAACTTTTACAACTCTAGAGGATAAGTCTACTTCTTCAACTTTCTCATTTATTTTAACATTTATCTTCCTTTTCTCTATAAAGAAAGAAGGCGTATAAGTCATGAACAAGTTTTCGTCATTAAAAAGCCCTTCAACAAAATAAGGAACCCCACACGGTGCATGACTTACCATCTTAGTTTCTTCAAAAACAGTAATTTCGGCCTCAGGATTAAGCCTTCTTACTCTTGAAGAAGCACTCATTCCTGCTGCTCCGCCGCCTAACACTACTACTTTGTCCATATTATTCCTAAAGATTAAGGATTTATATTTCATTTTATTATGAGTACTCATGATAGCCAAAGACAAGATAAGTTCTCTACGAGAAGAATTGAATAACTTAAGTGAAACTAATTTAAGTATAGCTGAGCAAGGAATATTACAATTTATCAAGGAACAAATAGATAAAGAAGAAGAATTGGTAAGTAACTTTGATAAAAGCACTTCTGAAAATAATTACGATAAAGCGGTCTCAGACTTTTTCCAACTTATTCAAAGAACTAATTTAATGTACGCTTACATAATGCAACCCTCTGTTCTTTCCATGCTATCAAACGAGAAATTTAGTAAGATCGTGCAAGATCTACTTGATTGCATTTCACAAATAATTTCTGATGTTGTACTTACCTTTAAACATAATATGAAACAATTTGGATTAGAGAGTGTTAACGTAAATATTACATCGAATCCGCCATCAATTAGTATATCCTTGGCGATAAAGAATGCTTGAAAATTATCTAAAATGGGACTCGCTCTTTGATCAAGCTATAAAAGAAGCTAAAGAAATAAATTTTGAAATAAAAACTGATCGCATAATATTTACTGGAATGGGAGGAAGTTACATACCAGGCAAGATTGCAGAGATCTTGGATTATAATGTAGACTATAGGGCAATTACTGGCATACCTAGGAAGGTCGATGAGAATACAACATTAATAGCAATGAGCTATTCTGGCACAACTAGTGAAACTATACAAGCAGTTAAAGAAGGCTTAGAAAAAGGCTCAAAAATAGTAGTAATATCCTCTGACGGTAATCTAGAAAAAATTGCAGAAGAGCACAAGGAAAAGATATATTTTATCAAGGTTAAAGGCCTATCCCAAACTAGGTACTCGTTCCCAGTACTTATAACACCTTTATTAAAAATATTGTCAACAGTTTCAATAAATAAGATAAATTTAGATGAATTAAAAGAAGGAATAATAGAAAATAAGGAAAAATACAAGGATCTTGGAAAAGAATTATCTTCCAAGATTATAGGTAAAATTCCAGTATTTTATGCTTCAACTTACCTCCCCATTGCAATAAGGTTTAAACAAGAAATAAATGAAAATGCTAAATCTCCAGCTTTTTATGGTGAAATTCCAGAAGTTAACCACAATGAGGTAGAAAGTTATGTTAGAGGAAAGGAATTACTTTTGCCAATAGTTATAGGTAATGACAGAATTGATGACGTTACAGCGGACGTTCTTAATGCTGAAAGAATAATGCCCCCATCATCATCTAAATTAAAGAATATATCTTCGCTGGTATTACTAGCTGGTTTAACTTCCATCTATTTAGCGGATACGTTAAAGGAAAATCCAGAAAAGCTCAGTATCATTCCCAAATGTAGAGAGCGTACATCTGTTATATTTAAAGGATAGTTTACCTCTTTTTACTTGTGATTAGAGTATTCAATACTTTAGGACGTAAATTTGAGGATTTTTCAACAGTAGAAAACGGAATAGTCAAAATGTACGTCTGCGGACCTACAGTTTACGACTACGTTCACATAGGTCACGGAAGAACTTTTGTTGCATACGATGCAATAGTTAGATACTTAAGACTTAAGGGATATAACGTAATAAGAATTCAAAATATAACAGACATAGACGATAAAATAATTAATAGAGCAAAGGAGACGGGAAAATCTTGGGAAGAGATTGTAGATTATTACGCAAAGGATTATCTAGAGAATCTATCACTACTAAAAGTTAAAATTGATTTGCATCCAAGAGTTACACAACACATAAAAGAAATTATTGACTTTATACAAGGGCTAATAGAGAAAGGTCACGCATATGTAGCCCCTAGCGGTAGTGTTTATTTTGATGTAGATACCTATCCTCATTACGGTGAGCTATCCAACACAAAGAAGGATCAATGGAATCAAGGGGAAGAATTTGTTAAGGAAAAGAGACATCCATACGATTTTGCCTTATGGAAGGCTTGGAAGCCTGGAGAGCCTTATTGGGAGTCTCCTTGGGGTAAAGGAAGGCCAGGTTGGCATATAGAATGCTCTACAATGTCAACTAGATACCTTGGGGAGCAATTTGATATACACGGAGGCGGAATGGACTTAATATTCCCTCATCACGAGAACGAAAGAGCTCAAACAGAGTCGTTAACCGGAAAACTCTGGGTAAGATACTGGATGCATGTAGCGTTCTTAAACATTAGAGGAGAAAAAATGAGTAAATCTTTAGGAAATATAATAACATTAAAAGATGCTCTAAAGAAATACGGCGCAGACGTTCTTAGATATTGGTATTTATCTTCTCATTACAGATCTCCAATAGATTTCAGCGAGGAGAATTTAGAGCAGAGCAAAGTTTCACTTCAAAGATTAAAAGATGCAGTAGCCATATTGAAAGACATACTTAAAGAGGGACCTAAAAGTTATTCTAAGGACGAAGATATTAAGGTTCAAAGAGAGATAATACAGAAGATCAGGGAATTCGATGAGGCGATGAGTAACGATTTTGACACTGCGACTGCATTAAAGAAGATTCACGAGATAGCTAATATCGTATTTTCCAAGTTGCAGAATAGTAGAGATTTTCTTGGAGCTTCAATAGCTTTAGACGGATTTAGAATATTTAATGAAGTATTTGGAGTAATGGACGAAGAAATGGGTTTAGCGTATGAAAGAATTTATGAAGTGATAGACGGAATAATTGAAGTGAGGAATCTATTAAGGCAAAAGAAGATGTACGATTTATCAGATCAGATAAGAAGCATACTAGAATCTCACGGAATAAAAGTATTAGACACCAAGGATAAGTCTACCTGGAGATTTCAGTAATAAATAATGGAATTCTTTCGCCCTCAAAATATCTCCTTATCATTTCTATCGTTGTTGGAGAAATGGGAATTTTACTCATCTCTTCTAATGAAAAGAATTTTGCATCTAAGGCGTCAGATCCAGCTTTAATCTCGCCAGATTTTATTTCGCAAATAAAATCTAGTATTACATAATGGAAACCTTCCTTTATTATTTCAATTACACCTAATAATTCCTTTGGTTCGACATTAACGTTCAGTTCTTCCTTCATTTCCCTTATCAGAGCTTCCTTCAATGTTTCACCAAATTCTACTTTTCCTCCTGGAATAGCCCAAGACCCTTTATTTGGTGGTTTACTCCTCTGAACTAATAATACCCTCTTACCAGAAAATATAACTCCACCAACGGCTACAAGTGGCCTTTCCATAGTGGGATTAAAGTTATTAATTAATATTTAACCGTGTCTATATGATGCTAAAGTATACATTAGTTGTCCTAGCCCTTCTAGTAGCAATACCTTTCACTCAAATTTTATCGTTTGCCTTACCTAGTTCTCCTCCACTTACAACAAATACTATAATTACTGAAATACCTTACTATTCACATTTAAAATACCTTATTTCTATTTATAATGAAACTACGGAAAACTCTACTATAAAAATGAAATTTATTGCAAATTATACTGCAGATTATAATGTAATCTCACAGTATAATGGGATAATAGAGGTTAATTATAGTATCAGTAAAATATTTTCTAAATATAATTTATCAACTTTTAACATGTCTAACATAACTTTCCTAAGACCGGGTATATTTAACGTAACTCTCTTGAATGACGCTTTATGTTTTCATTATCCATATATTTATCCTGGATTACTATATAATAGTAGTGCATATTATTTATATTTTGTAGCAACAAAATTTAATTTTCCTTTAGGATATGTTAACGAAACCAAAGTCACTATAAATAACCTTACCTTAATTGCATATAAATATCACAATTTATCTACATTCTCTACAATAAATCAGTACTTCTATGTATTGTGCAATGGTATAGGGTATAATTTCAATTACACATTTTCATACAAAATTGGGAATAAGACTTACAATTTATATGCAAACTTCCTTCTAAAATGCTTATCAGGAAACTCATCAACGCAACTAAAATATTTAGGTAATCAGCTAGAGGAAGCATTTAAACCATATGTATATCTAGACTGCACTTATTCTTCACTATATGCAGGATTAACTCCTAACACTTATAGGGAGATATTTTATCCTTATATCTTTGCCAATGGGTATTTTATATATAGGTATGCCATTCTTAGTTTCATTGCTGGTCAACCTGTGGAATCTTCGTATTTTGAACTATCATTAGTTATAGGAAATTATACTGACTTGCCAATAACATTCCTAGTTTGTAATTCGTCAAATATAATTTGGGAAAATGAAGAGTTTACTAGAGTTAACGTAACAAGTTTAAACATTCTGGGTAAAACTTATAATAATGTAATAGAATATGAAAATATTTCTACAAAGTCTTTTACTATACTTTACTTCTATAACGGAACTTTAATAGAAGAAGAATCTGGGAATATAGACGGTAATTCGTATAACGTTAATGAAAAAGTGGTATTTGTAGGCAACTCAATGATTCCTTTAAATCTAACTTATCCTAATTATTTCGATTACACTAATACTAACCTACCATATAAGGCAATAGATCCTTCGTTAGCTTTAGAAGTTTCAATTATTATAACAATGATAATTGTTGCATTAATTGTTCTTCTATACAAAAGAAAATGAGAATTTTTTAACGATTTAAACTTCTATCAGATTAGATTTTTATTATAGTAAGGTGAACTTCTCTATAATGGCTATAGAAGAAGTTTTGTCCTCGAATTTATATACTCAGCAAATAAAGAAATTATATAAGGTTGGAGAAATACTAGGCTTACAAGATGATCAATTAGAGGCACTGGCTACTCCAGAAAGAGTAATTCAAGTAAAAATTCAAGTTCCTAGCAGTAATGGAAAAATTAAAACATTTACTGGTTGGAGATCACAGCATAATAGTGCCTTAGGTCCATATAAAGGAGGAGTAAGATATCATCCTAACGTTACTCAAGATGAAGTTATTGCATTATCAATGATAATGACCTGGAAGAACTCATTATTACAATTACCTTACGGGGGAGGAAAAGCTGGAATAAGAGTAGATCCAAAATCTCTTTCTAGGACAGAATTAGAAATACTTTCTAGAAATTTCATAGATGCTCTTTATAAATACATAGGGAGCGACCTCGATATTCCTGCACCAGATGTTAATACTGACTCTCAAATAATGGCATGGTTTTTAGACGAATACATTAAAGTTTCAGGCAGAGTAGATCTAGGTGCATTTACAGGCAAACCAGTTGAATTAGGAGGAATATCTGTAAGAGAGTATAGTACAGGTTTAGGAGTTGCTCACATTACGAAACTAGCTGCAGAAAAATTCTTAGATGGCATTGAAGGAAAAAGAGTTATAATACAAGGATTCGGTAATTTGGGGTCATTTGCTGCCAAGTTCCTATCGGAAATGGGAGCTAAGATTGTTGGAGTAAGCGACTCTAAAGGCGGAGTTATAGATTATAACGGATTAGATTTTAACAAACTAATGGAAGTTAAAAAGACTACTGGATCAGTAATAAATTATCCAGAAGGAAAGAAAGTTACTAATGATGAATTACTAATTAGTGAATGTGATATTTTAATTCCTGGGGCTTTAGAAAACGTAATAAACAAGTTTAATGCTCCTAAAATTAAGGCAAAACTAATAGTAGAAGGTGCAAATGGTCCTTTAACTGCAGATGCTGACGAAATAATGAAACAGAGAGGAATTCCAGTTGTTCCAGATATTTTAGCAAACTCTGGTGGAGTTGTGGGAAGTTATGTAGAATGGGCTAACAACAAAATGGGAGAAATTATAGAAGAGGAGGAAGCTAAGAAGCTAATACTAAATAGAATGGAAAAGGCGTTCAGTGAGATGTATTCCAAGTATAATAAACTTGGGGATCAAGATCTTAGAACTTCAGCCATGGTAGTTGCTGTAGAGAGAGTAGTTAATGCCATGAAGGCTAGAGGCCTCATATAAATAAAGTAAAGCCATTATAATTACAATAACTAATGCAACAATTAGCATCCATTTTTCTATCTTTTTTGAGGATCCAAAAATTATAGGTATTGGTCCGATAAGAATTACGCCTCCGGCTTGAGTTTCTTTTTCCTCTCCTTCTTCTCTAGGTTTAAAAGCTTCATAAAGTATTCCTAGAAATACTATAAGAAAACCTAACATAATCAGTAATATACCAAGCTCTTCAAGGTATTGCGAAATCATAATTAATTATAAGTTTGCAGAGATTTTATTTTATTCCCTAATACTTCTACCTCTTTTGGTATTTCAACTGAATCTACTCTAGTAATTATATCACTTATTGAGGATCTTAAGTAATAGTAATCTAGGCCTCTCTTCTTCATAACGTTTATTAACCATCTGAGGTTATCGTCTTTGCTCAGATCTCTTAGCTCTTTTTCATCTGGATATATACCTATTAATTTTAATGCTTCCAATATCCCTGTCTTTGTATAATAAGATTCGATTTCTCTAGATAATGGTATGCAGGAATCTCTTATACTTTGATCTAGCTTATCACATAAACCAAAGAATATTATATCTAAATTTAGTATTTCTTTCAGCCTAAGCCATGACTGTAGTTCAATATCAGATTTTACGGCGTATATTGAAATTCCATTATATTCGGGATAAATATTCATCTTCTTTAGCCAATTATAAACAGCCGAGGGTTCTGCATTTTCTCCAGTAAGAATTATATACCTGCTAAAAAGAAGATCGCTAAGATTTACTTTCAGCAGGCTTAACATACTTTTTAATTCTTCATTAGGCTTAACGCTTATTGCTTTGGAGAATCCTCCTTCCTTCCTTCTTAAAATTATATAATTATCTATATCACTAGAGACTATAAAAGGAGAATGAGTAGTCATAAAGACTTGTAACATTTGATTGTCAGTCCAACCTTTAAGTAGTTTTGTAACTTTATACTGTAAAGTAGGATGCATGTTAACTTCTGGTTCTTCTAAAAGGAGAACCTTATTTCCGCTTAACCATATTACAAATAACATAAGGATTACTCTTTGGAATCCACTTGCCGCTAGATCGATATATATTGGCAAATTGTAAACATTTAGCACTAGTTTTCCTCCTTCCCATATTTCTAAGCCCTTAATTTCTGGAATTGTTGCACTTACTAGATTTACAAAATCATACCAGTATTTCCTTAAATTAATTGGAGACCTGCTTATTTCTATAATTCGTTTCATTATGTTATCAAAATATCCTTGGTCGAATATTGGAACGTATTCTACTTGTTGCGAGGCTAATTCAAATAACCTCCTTACGTCGTCAATTTCATCTCTAGTAGGTATACTATCATTTATCCTAATTGTGTCTAAATCCCATTTTACTTCCTTTCGTTCATATTTTAATTTGTTTATAATCTCTATTTCCATTCTCTTCCTTTTACCTATAGCTTTGGACACCTCATCTTCGGAAAAGTCTATTTTACCTCCCAAAGTTATCTCCTTAGAAGTATCATATCCTTGCCAAAGTAGTAAATACTCTTGATTATTGTCTTCAAAGGACCTCTTTTCAATTCCAGCGTTCAAATTCTTTATAAATAGATAAATAGAAGACAGAAAATTAGTTTTCCCGTAACCGTTAAACCCTACTACTGCATTTAAGCCTCCAATGTCCTTTATGCTAATATCACTTAAGCTTCTGAAATTATTAGTGTAAAATTCGAGTAACCTCAATACTCTTCACTAACAAGAAGATTAGGGAATACTAAATATAACAATTAGGTAAATAAGGAAGTGAATTTCTCTATTTAAAGAAAAAAGGGAGTATTATTAGCCAAAGAGATTTTAAAATATAGCCTTAAGATATCCTCCATCTACCGGTATTATTGCGCCAGTAACATAAGTTGATAGAGTTGATGCAAGAAATATTATAACATTTGCTATTTCTTCAGGATTAGCAGGCCTACCTAAAGGAACATCTTTAATGATTTCCTTTAATGCCTCTTCCTCAGTTTTTCCTTCTCTTCTTGCCTTATCTTTTACAAGTTGGTCCACTCTTTCTGTTAATGTCCATCCTGGCATTACACCATTTACCAATATCCCTTTAGGAGCTAGCTGTCTTGCTGCAGATTTTATTAAACCAGCTAAAGATAATCTGATTACATTAGATAAATCTAGATTATCCAGTGGTTGCCTTAACGTAATTGAAGTTGAAAGAATTATCCTACCTCCTTTGCTCATTTTCTTTGCAGATTGTCTTACTGCTACTACTGCGCTCATTAACAATAAATTAAAACCTTGATACCAATCTTCGTCAGACAGCTCAAAAATATTACCAGGCTTTGGGCTTCCAGTCACGTAAGCAAGGACATCTAATCCTCCTAAAATAGAAGAACCTTTATCTATTAGATTCTTAACTTCGTCTGGCTTGGTTAAATCCGCCTTAACGTAGTAAACTTCGTCGCTTATTTCCTTAAGTTTCTCATAGCTCTTTACCAAATTCCTTTCGTCGTGGGAAGATATAACTACCTTAGCACCTTCCTCTAAAAATCTTTTAGCAGTAGCAAAACCTATACCTTTGCTTGATGCAGTCACAATAACTCTTTTATTTTTTATTCCCAGATCCATTTTTCTCCAAGAAGTAATCAAGAGTAAATACTTTTGAGTTTAGCCTTTCAGAAATTTTCTTAAAATCTGAAAATAGCTCATCTCTAAGAGAAGGATTGTAAAGTGCTGCCGCAGGATGATACGTAGGGAATACTGAAATTTTTATATCGCCATAATTCCATGTAAAGAACTTTCCTCTAACTGCAGAAATAGACTTAACTTTTATACCAATTTTTCCTAGGATATAAGTAGTTGAATGCTTACCTAACGTAACGATTATTTTAGGTTTAATAATTCTTATTTGCTCGTCAAGATAAGGTGAACAAGCTATTATCTCGTCCTCTTCAGGATCTCTATTATTAGGAGGGCGGCACTTAACTAGGTTTGTTATAAAAACGTCCTTCCTACTTAAGCCTATCGAAGACAATAATTCTGTTAACAATTTTCCAGCAGCTCCTACAAATGGTCTGCCTTCCTCGTCCTCATTAGCCCCAGGAGCCTCGCCAATTAACATCACTTCTGCTTTTGGATTACCTTCGCCTGGAACAGCATTTTTCCTAGTTAAATGGAGTTTGCATTTAGTACATTCCCTTACTTGCTTTGCAATTTCTTCTAGTGACATAATCATTTACTTGTCGAAAGCTTCTTATATGTAATGTTGACCGAAAGCGAAGCTAGAATAGTCATAATAACTGCGACTATTCCAGATATAATATAAATTACTGAAAAGGAATAATCTGAAGGAATAGTTGTAACGATATAAGTTAAATGATTGTTATAAATAACTGGAAATTCTATAGCAGTTGTAAAAGTATCCATTATTGAGCCAGCTATTGCTGGACCAAGGCTTCCTCCAATTAATCTAAATACCGTATTTATAGAAGTTGAAATGCCCATAACTTCTCTTTCTACTGAAAAAGTTAGGAGATTTATTAAAGCGACATTAAGGAATGCCGCACCTAGCATTGAAATTGAAGAAATTAATATGATTAACATTATTGGCGTGGAAGATCCATTATAAACTAATAATGAAGTTATGAAGTACGTAGGAATTAAAATTCCAGAGCCTAAAATTAGGATCGGCTTAGGTCCTTTTAATGAAATACTCCTTCCTGCACTCATAGCTCCTATTATTTGTATTAATGCTAATGGAAGTAAAGATAGCCCAGTCGTGAAAATATCCAAGTTATAGCCTATAGGAGTTGGCTCTTCAAACAAGTAAGTTAAGGATTGGTAAGCCATGAATATAGCAAATCCTGCTACTACTGCAGCTAAGTTAGATATTAGGACGTTTCTCCTCCTTAATAAATTTACAGAAATTAGAGGATATTTGACTTTACTCTCAAAAAATATAAAAATACCAAATATTACTATAGATAAACTTAGTAAGCTTATAGTACTAAATGAAGTCCAACCCCAGCTAGGTGCTTCAGTCGTTCCTACGATTATTCCTGCTAAAGACGTACCAAGAATTCCTGCGCCTATATAATCTATTTTATAATCTTGTAACCTTACTCTAGATTCCCTTATTTCCTTAATTATGAGTACCGCAAGTATTATTACTAAAGGAATAACGGTGTGATAAGTATATTGCCATCCTAATGTTTGTGAAATATATGCACCTATGGGAAGAGATATTGCACTACCTATTCCAAACATTGCACTTATAGTACCTTGAGCTTTCGGAACTAAGTTGGGCGGAAACTCTTCCCTTATTAGACTAAACGCTAGTGGAAACATTGCTAAGCCTAGTCCTTGAATTGCCCTAAATATTATGAGTGCAATAAAATTTGGCGAAAATCCAGTCAATGTAACTCCTATTGCGTATATCCAGATCACGATACTCAGAATCTTTTTCTTACCATAAATGTCTCCTAATTTTCCTGCTATTGGGTTCATTATTATTCCACTTAGTAAATAAATTGAAATTATCCAACTTGCTTGAGATGTAGTTACATTAAATTCTCTTTCTATTGAAGGAAGTGAAGGTATTAACATTCCTTCAGTATACATTACCATGATTGCTAATGGAGCCATAATGTAAAGTGCTTTTTTAGCATAATTTAGGTCATAATCCATGTTAGAACGTATTTTAGATATATCTAAAGTTTATAAAACTTAGCTAAAGCTTGTTTAAATATTGATCGACTATTCAACAATTTTGTAATTAAAAGCGTATATAATTTCTACCAACAACTTAATTCTTATTAAAAATCAGATCATCGACCCTGTCTTCATTATTCCGTTTATGTCGGCATCATCATGTACCCCGTCCGGCTGTGAGTCCTCATTAAAGCATTACTGCTTTTCAGACCCAAATAGGGGACGGGGCATTTTCATTATTTTGTAAACTCTATATAAAAGGATTATTAAGACTACTTGACCTAAATCCAATTGCAATGCCTTAGCGCCATTATATATTATCTCTATAAAGAATGGGAGAATATACATTTGTGGATGCCACGTTAAGTAAATTACAGCATAATTCAAATAATTGAGGAAAATAAAAGAAATTGCAGACGAATCAATTATTATATTATACCAAGGATTTTTACTACCCCAAAGTATTACTGCAGATATTATGAAAACCATTAAAGAGATAAAGGCTGAAAATGAAACTCCTACTGCATCACCTAAATTGTAAATTTTACCGTCATAAGCATAAACCTTTGGTTCATCCAACGGGGCTAAAGGACCTAGGGCAAGAGAGATTAATATCAGAACTACTGCTACTATCCCTACTGTCATGTAATATTCTCCTTTAGTCGTAGGAGAAAAGCTCATAGGTAAAGCTTTATGCCTTTAATATATAGGTTTTTTCATATGTCGTTTTCAAAGAAGTTTTACGATATGCAGGACTTTATCCTATCAAGGACTGCACTAGAAAAGGTAAAAAGACACGTAGAGGAAAGAAAAGAAAATAGTATTTATAAATGGATTTCATCAGAATTAAATTATTTCATCAATAAATACGAAAATGAACCGGATTTGAAAGAGTGCATAAAAAGATTAAAAGACGGAATATCGGCAGAAAATTATACTTACATTTTACAAGGTTCCAAAGAATGCATAGAAATTCTTTCCAAAAAAATTAATGAGCTTTACGAAAGTTTAATGGAACAAGACCATTAGTCCATTAATATTTTCATACATAATGTAAATGGCTACGGCTATAATTATTCCTGCAAATATTTTCCTTAACATTCCTCTAGGCATTCTTGATGCAATAGAAGCTCCTGCATATCCTCCCGCTATTCCACCTACTAAATAAGCTATGCTGACTAGTGGAAGAACGTAACCATAATATGCATAAACTGCTGCCGACGTTATTCCAAAAGTTCCTACTGAGATTAATGATGTCCCTACTGCCTTAATCATGCATAGTCCAGTGCTGAATAAAAGTCCAGGCACTATTAGGAATCCTCCACCTATTCCAAAATATCCAGATGCAAAGCCTACTATGAAACCCGTAGGAATTACTTTCTTTATTGAAACGTCAGAAGTTAAGGATTTTATTGATAAAGCTGAGAATCCTCTCAAACTTATTTGAGTTGTTTGAGTTTTTGCAATAGTTTTTGTTGCCTGCTTTTGTGGCCTTAACATAAGTAATGCCACAACTATCATTAAAATTCCGAAGAAGAACAATAAGGACTGTCCAGGAGTTATATGACTAGCGTACCCGCCTAACATTGCACCTACAACGCCGGGTATTGTAAACATTATGCCTTCTGGCAACCTTACATTTCCTTTCCTAAAATGCATGTAACTGTTAATATACGCATTCAATCCTACAGCAAGTGCGGTGGTTCCTAAAGCTACGTGGGCAACATAATCAGAATATTCATGTGCCAAAGTAGGATTTGAGGCATATTGTGGAGGAACAGTAGCTAATCCTACGAAATACAGTAATAAAGGCACCGCTAGTATTGAACCTCCCCCACCAATTAAACCTAAACTAAATCCAACTAGAACTCCTGAGATTATAGCGAGAATGTATTCGATTGGGGTAACTACTATTGTTATCATAACTTTATTCTCTTTACTTTATATTTTAAAAAGTTTCGATTGTAAAAAGTTAAGGTATTTCTTCTCCATGAGGACAATTTGAAGGTTTTCCAAGAAATATGTATAGCTTCTCAATTATCTCTTCTGGAACCATTAAGTCAAATTGTTTAGAATACTTACAAGCTTCATCCTTACTCATGCCTAATTTAACTAGGAAAGATTCTATTACTCTATGAGCCCTAATAGCTTTAATAATGTATTGTTTTCCTTCATCGGTAATCCATATTTCGCTCTTATCCTTGATGATCAAACCTTTTTCAGCAAGATGATTTAGCTCTTCGAATGCACTGGCTGGAGCTACATTAATATCCTTAGCTATTGAGGTCAACCTTGCTGGCCTTCCACTATCGTTGTACCTCTTAATTATTAGCAAATATTGTAGTTCCCTATGAGAGTACCTCATCAAATTTATATTTCCTAAGAAAGTAATAAACCTTCACTATGAGTTTAGTAATAATATCTCTTCTTTATTTAGGCATAATGCTGATACTAGCAAAATTAATGGAAGAGGCTTTTTCCAGGTTAAGACTAGTGCCCTTCGTCGGTCCAATATTCTTAGGAATTATTCTTGGTCAAGGAGTTCTAAATTTTATAAGGGTTAACGAAATAATCTCATTCATAACGTCTTTAGGTATAGTATTTTTACTATTTTTAGCTGGTGCGGAAGAAATAGGTTTAAATGAAATAAATACTGATAAAAGCGTTTTAATATCATCTATCATACAATTAATATTACCATTTACACTTATCTTTCTTTTGTTATACTTTCTAGAAATACCAGACGCAATACTTCTTTCAATACCACTAGGTATGACAAGTGTAGGGCCATTAACTAGATTACTTCTTGACTTAGGAATATCTAAGGAGAAAATAGGAGTCGTGATATTTTACGAGGGAACAATAGTAGAAATAACTTCAGTAATAATTTTCGCTATTATAAGTAACTTTGCAAAGAATTTTATAATTACAATTTTAGGAATTCTAGGTATCATCCTTGGCATTTTTTTATTATCGCCTTATATAGCTAAAGCTCTTGAAAAAATAGAGATATACATAAATGCTAGAGAAGTTGAGTTTGCGAGTATAATATCTCTAATTCTTATAATTTCATTTATATCTGAGGCATTCAGCTTTAATTCTGCTATATCTGCATTATTTCTAGGGTTTTTACTCAGAGATTACTTTAAAGATAGAAAAGATCTTTTAGATAAACTTCACGGGTTTACCTATGGATTTTTTGAACCGTTATTTTTCGTTAGCATAGGACTTTACTTCACGAAATTGAATTTTTCTATACTTTCTATAGGTATTATAATAACAGCAGTAATAATTGCAAGTAAATTCCTAGCTGGATTTATATCCGCTATCCTAGTAAAAGTTCCACGTATGATTAACGCATTAGGAACTTCTACTAAAGGAGGAATCGACGCTTCGCTATTAATTAGTGCGCTGAGTTTAGGCCTTATAAATCAAATTGAATATTCGTTCTCGGCATTGGCAATATCCATTTCAGCTCTTTTAGTTCCATTAATATTCAAGGCAATATCAGGTTATAAAGTAAAAACTAGACAAAGAAATAAAAGTCTTATTGAAAATAAAATTTCAAATATTTTACCTAGTTTAAAGTATGTAACAGCTTCTTGCGAAGAGAACTTAAGAAGTGTCATTCAAAAAATAAACGAGTTAGGAGTTAATTCAATAATTGTATGTAATGAGGGAAAAGCGCTAGGATATATATCTACAGAAGAATTATTAGAAATAGAACCATCAAAATATGAAGAGTTAAGAGCTTGCGACGTCGAGCTTCATGAAATTATTACACTTTATGATGAGGATAAAATAAAGAAACTCCTAGACACCTTCAGAGAGAAAGAGGTTCCCGTTATAGGAATTTTGAATAAAAATGGAGAACTAGTAGGCACAGTGTATGAAAGAGATCTACTTAGATTATTATTAACGTTAAAGATTTAATCTTCAATTCTTGCAGAGAAGTATGAAAGGATTATTAACAGCTTTAGTTACTCCGTTTAATTCTTCTGGTGATTTAAACTTAGATGCCCTTGATACGCTTATAAAGTTCAATTTAAGCAGAGGAGTTGATGGTTTTTGGGTTCTAGGAACTACTGGAGAATTTAATATGCTCTCAATAGAGGAAAAGATGCAAGTAGCTAAGAAGGTTATTGATGTAGCTAAAGGTAAAGTACTATTGGGGGTTAACGAAAATTCCACATATAATTCTTTAAAATTAGCAAAATATTTTATTGACCTAGGAGTTAATGGAATTTTCTCTGTGCCCCCAATATATCATAAGCCTAGCGAAAAAGGTTTAATTCATTATTATGAAGACTTAGGTAAATTCGGAGAAGAGGTTTACGTGTATAATATTCCTTCCTTAGTAGGATACAATATTCCACTTACGGTACTACAGAAGCTTGTAGAAGATGGAATTATACAAGGTATGAAGTATACTACTTCCGATTTTGAGAGTTTAATAAACTACATGAGATTCCTAAAGAATTTAAATAGTAAATTTGAGTTTTTAGCAGGAAATGATAAATTTATACTTATATCATTACTTTATGGTGTAGATGGCATAGTATCAGGGGTCTCAAATTTCGCCCCAGAAGTGGTTTCGCAACTTTATAAGAATGTGAAGGAAGGTAAAATTACTGAAGCCTTAAAACTTCAAGAAATTGTAGACAAATTGGTCGAAGTTACTTCTTTAGCGGATTATCCATCAGGAATTAAGATTGCTTTAAGATACAGAGGAATTGACGTAGGAAGTAGTAGAAAACCCTTAGAAGAAAATATAACTGCTGACTCTGCAATTTATCATACTCTAAAGGAATTTAACTTGTGATGAACTCGATGAAGGATGAATAGATGAATAGAATATCCCCGGCTGATTTAATTAACATAAATTTGCAAGTACTGAGTACATGAATTAACCTTTATTGGAATAATCAAAAGTGAATCTTTTTGTAAATTGTTAAGTTTTATAGTTATTGATAGCAAAATTTTATTATTAGTCATATTTTCATAGATTGAACAAATATGATAATATCCTTCTCCTGCAGGTATACTTACATGGATATCGCAAATATTTGAATAAACATGAATTGATATATTAAAGGTTATTTTAGAGTTTCCAGAGTTAGTGCACACAAATCTGGGCAAAATATTAAAGCATACATTAGAATATTCGGCAGGACCTGCTATGATATTACCAACTAATGTTACATTAGGAGGGCCTAATATGAAATTATCAACTGTTACATTAGATAAGGAAGCTGGTATATAATATGTAATACCTGCCTCAGAATAGTTTATCTCTAAGTTTCGATAGTATGCTAGCATATAAAGATTTCCGTACTGTTTATTAGATGGTTGAGAATAAAATTCAACAGGCATCATTAGAACTACAAAGAAGGCTATTATTATAGCAAAAGCTAAGCCTATTATTACCATTAATAAAGGACTCACAAAATCTACCTACTTTTAAAAAGTTTTATACTTATTCATCATATATACAGTTGTATACAAACAGATTTTTATTTTAGTGTATAACATAATTTTGATAACATGGAGAGCATTAATAGCAATGAGACTAGGAAGAAAATTTATTATTATCTCCTTAAACAAGGAAAGCCAATAGGATTAAAGAAAATCCAGAGAGATTTAGGAATAAGCTCGCCGTCATTAGTTCATTATCATCTAAAGAGGCTTGAAGAACAAGGTCTAGTTAAAGAAACTCCAGAAGGTTATGTAATTAATAAGGTTTTACTCTCAGAATTTGTAAAAGTTGCCAATCATTTAATACCAATTTCCGCATTCTGGTCATCCTTTTTCCTTACTTCCTTAGTTTTAGAGATCGCTCTGTTATTAACTGGAAAAATAATTGATTCTGCAGTTTTTGGGATAATAATAGTTGCAATTTCCTCCGCATTAAGTGTAAAGGAACTAATTAAAAAGTACAAGGAGATTAAACTCTAGTAATATAATAATAAATGAGAATTATACTTAGAGTTGTAAAAACAGAGATTGCGAGCGAAGGATAAATTATAACTGGATTTCTATTAGAGCTCCACATTGAAAACGCGAATAAGTCAGATATACTATCTAAAGTTAGTAATATGGAAACTGCTAATAATACTGAAAATACCTTACTCTTATTGAACTCCTTTTTAAGTTTGTAAAACTCCGCTAATATCAATATGGATACAATAACTGATATTATGGCAAGCGTAATATGAATGTACCAGATCTCAAACATAAGATAAAAGTAAGAAGAGAGCTTATAAAGAATTTACCCAAATCTCGCGCTCAATTATAGTCAGAAAAAGTTTAAACATTTTAAACACAATAAACTTTTGAGTAATATGGAAAAGAGAATAAAGGTTATAATTGCAAAACTTGGTTTAGATGGACATGATAGGGGAGCAAAAGTAGTAGCCAGAGCATTAAAGGATGCAGGGATGGAAGTAGTTTATACTGGATTAAGACAAACTCCTTCTCAAATAGTTAAAACCGCAATCCAAGAAGATGCAGATGTTATAGGAGTGAGCATATTGAGCGGCGCTCATTTAGAGCTAATACCGCCATTAATTAATCTCATGAAAGAAAATGGGCTAACTGACGTAGGATTAATAGTTGGTGGAGTTATACCACCACAAGATGTTGAAAAACTAAAAAGTATGGGAGTAGATGAAGTTTTTCTACCAGGGTCTAGTCTAAAGGAAATCGTTGAAAAGGTTAAAAAGGTAGCTGAAAAGAAAAGAGGTATAAAAATTGGACAAACTACTTGAAAATGCATTAAAGGGAGACGAGCTTTCTATATCTAGAGTACTTACAAAAATTGAATACATGACCGACGAAGGAATGAAATATTTAGAAGAATTAAGTAAAAAAGCAGGTAACGCTCACACAATAGGAATTACTGGAATTCCAGGAGCGGGAAAGAGTACATTAATTTCGTCATTAATCGAAGAATTCTCAAAACGAAGGAATAAAAAAATAGGAGTTGTTATGATAGATCCATCTAGTCCCATTTCTATGGGCTCATTTATGGGAAATAGAATAAGAATACAAGATAAAACAATGATGAACAATGTTTTCATAAGAAGCATTGCTTCTAGGGGTCATTTAGGCGGAGTATCCTCTGAGGCTATAATGCTAATTGAAGCTATGGACGGCTTAGGGTTTAATCCCATAATAGTTGAAACCGTTGGAGCAGGTCAAACTGATACTGAAGTAGTCTCAAGTGTACACACAATTACAGTGGTTAACGTTCCCGGTACTGGAGACGAGATACAGGCGTTAAAAGCTGGAATAATGGAAATAGGAGATATATATGTAATAAATAAGGCAGAATATCCAGAAGCTGATGTACTTTATGATGAAATAAAATTTGCAATAGACAGTGGCAATTGGGATGGATGGAAGCCATTAGTTCTTAAGGTAAGTGCATTAAAGAAGATAGGAATAAAAGAATTAGTTGATGCAATTGAGGCTCATGAAAAATATCTAAAAGAAAGCGGGAAGTTTACCAAGAAGATAGACGAAAGAAGAAAGAAAATGATAGAACTAATTATAAGAAGGAAAATAGATGAGAAGATAAGTGAAGTAATAAATAAAGAAGCGTTAGATAACTGGACCGACCTTCTAACCATAGTAAATAGAATATACGATGATGTGAAAAAATCATTATAGATTATTTTGGTATAATACCTCTTCTTTTCATTTCCCTTACTACAAGCTCTCCAATCCTTGAAAGACCATAATACTTATGGTGCGTTCTTGTTTCTTTTTTAGGCTTTGATTTTCTGTCTCCAAATTTTATTATCTTAGCTTTTGCTTCCTCTAATAATCCCATCCTTTCTAGCTCTTCCAATTTTGGAGTAACTTCCTCTAAAGTCTTGTGAGTTAATTTGGCATAAGTTAAAGCATGATCAGCATTTAACTCCTCTGCAAGCCTTAAAATATCCTTAGCTAAATCATCATTTTTCACTAAATCAATGTAAGCCTTTATTAATTCCTTCTCATCTAGATTCCTTAAAAGATGATCTCCTTCTCTTGTAAGCCTATAATACGTATGGTGCTTATGTACTTCAGAACTTAATTTAAACTTTGCTTCAGTGTTCTTTAGCGTGGCTCCATGTACTCTTTCTATTAAGCCTAATGCTTCCAATTTATCCAAAATATCTACAACCTCTTGAATAGGTATTTTAGTGTTTAGCATTATTGATTTTCCATAATCTACATTAGCTTTCTTTAAATGTTGAAGAACTTGCAAGTATCGCTTATCTTTTAAAACCTCTTTGAGTTTGTCTTTTAATTCCTCCTCCATCATAAGCCCTTCAAGAAGTCCTTTATTTGTGAATTAAATCCTTCTGGATCGTCTAAATAACAAGCGTGTTGATTACCTACGTTAACGAACTTAGCTGTTTTGACATATTTCATGATTAATTCTGCATTTCTTTTAGGCGAAGTAGTATCATGGCGCCCCCATATTAAAAGAATTGGTAAACCGTCTAGGTTTTTTAGCTTGCTTTCATAAGAGCTTACTCCTACTGCGCCAACTAATATTAACCCTCCTAATTTATCAGCATGATCTACTGCATAACCTAAAACTGCCTCTCCTCCCATAGATGCTCCAAGAAGAATTGGTTTTTCTAATTTCATTGTCTCTATGAAATCTCCTATAAATTCAGAGAGAGATGAAAAGTTACCTTCTTCAGATTTTCCAAAGCCTGGAAAATCTATTGAGATTGCCCTATATCCTACTTCAGCTATTGCAGAGATTGTTCCTACCTCTTTCCAAGTATAAGCATTAAATCTTGCGCCATGGTGAAGAACGACTGGTCTTCCACTTCCTTCTTCAAGGTAATGAATTTTAGCTCCTTTTACTTCAATGAATTTATCTTCTAACTGCATACATATATCTGCGAATTAAAAAGATATAAAGTTTCTGAAGATTTTGTAGATTTTTAGATAAAAAACAATTTCGACGAAAAATTAACTAAGATGAATAACGTATAAACATTTTTAAACAAAAGTTTATAATTGTTAAAGATATAATGATATTCGATCCTGCATGACAAAAGTATTAGTGTTAGGAGGAAGATTTGGAGCTTTAACTGCAGCATATACATTAAAGAGACTAGTAGGGAGTAAAGCTGATGTTAAAGTAATCAATAAGAGTAGATTCAGTTATTTTAGGCCAGCTTTACCACATGTTGCTATAGGAGTAAGAGACGTCGATGAACTTAAGGTCGATTTAAGCGAGGCATTACCGGAAAAAGGAATACAATTCCAAGAAGGTACAGTAGAAAAGATTGACGCTAAAAGTAGCATGGTGTACTACACAAAGCCTGATGGCTCCATGGCAGAAGAAGAGTACGATTATGTAATTGTTGGAATAGGTGCACATTTGGCTACAGAACTTGTTAAAGGCTGGGATAAATATGGTTACAGTGTTTGTGAACCAGAATTTGCAACAAAACTAAGAGAAAAATTGGAGAGCTTCCAAGGAGGAAATATAGCTATAGGTTCTGGTCCATTCTATCAAGGACATAATCCAAAGCCAAAAGTTCCTGAAAATTTTGTGCCAAATGCCGACTCTGCTTGTGAAGGACCGGTCTTCGAAGTGTCCTTAATGCTTCACGGCTACTTCAAGAAGAAAGGAATGCTAGATAAAGTTCACGTTACAGTATTCTCACCAGGAGAGTACTTATCAGATTTATCTCCTAACTCCAGAAAGGCAGTAGCAAGTATATATAACCAATTAGGAATAAAGTTGGTTCACAACTTTAGAATAAAAGAGATAAAAGAGCATGAAATTGTAGACGAAAAAGGAAATACTATACCAGCAGATATTACAATATTACTTCCACCATATACCGGGAATCCTGCATTAAAGAATTCTACTCCAGATTTAATTGACGATGGCGGTTTCATACCAACCGATTTAAACATGGTCTCAATAAAATACGATAACGTTTATGCCGTAGGAGACGCAAATTCCATGACAGTTCCAAAGCTAGGATACCTGGCAGTAATGACTGGAAGGATTGCTGCACAGCATTTAGCTAATAGATTAGGAGTGCCGACGAAGGTTGATAAATATTATCCAACAATTGTATGTGTAGCAGACAATCCGTATGAAGGATACGCCGTAGCAGTAAAGGATGACACTTGGTACGGGGGAACAGTAAGCATAGCTGACCCAGCTGCAGTAAACCACCTTAAGAAGGAGCTATTCACTAAATATTACATGTGGACTAAAGGGGACATGGCACTAGAGAAGTTCTTGGCCAGCTGGTGACTTAAAACGGCAGAGGTTGAGCTTAAAGCTCTAGATGAAATTTTAACTCCTGAAAAACTACTAAGCGTAAATCATGCGCTAGAATTATTAGAAAAGTTGGACAAACTAGGCCTTATAGATGTAGTTAATGGACTACTTGATGATGAGGAATATTTAGGAAAAATAATGGGAGCAATAGTAAATGATAAGACTCTTAGTTTAATAAATAACTTTAATAAGATTACTGGATTGCTTGACTTTTTCATGGACGCAGAAACTATGGATAATATAAAATATGCCCTTAGTCTAGTAGGCAAACTAAAGAGTTCTGGAATTATAGATCCTATAATAGGAATTTTACAAGACGAAGAGTACATGAGCAAAATAATGGGGGCAATAGTAAATGATAAGGTACTAGAGTTAATAGGTAAATGGAATAATATAGTTGATCTTATATCTGATCTAACCGATGACGAGACTCTTTCTGCAATAAAATCTGTGGTTGGATTACTTAAAGATCTAAACAAAACAGGGATCTTAGATCCTATAAAAGGTATATTACGCGATGAGGAGTACATGGGAAAAATAATGGGGGCATTAATTAACGACTTCACATTAAACTTAATAAGTAACTGGAATCAGATAACGTCAGATTTATCTAAAATTGATCTAACAAATTTCAAGTACTATATACAACTAATAAACTCTATTGGAGAAGGATTGAAAGAAGGAAAGACAATGGATACTATAAACTTAGTAAAAGAGATCGCAAAAGAGCAATCGACAGTCAACTTATTAACGGCAATAGGAAATGCGTTAAAAGCTGAAAAAGTAAAGCCTATCGGATTAGGCGGATTATTATCGAGCCTAAGAGATCCACAAGTTCAGAAAGGCTTAGGAGTAGTAATAGAAATTTTAAGGAATATTGGATCGTATTATAAGTCATGAATTAAATAATCTATAATTTTATCATTTTTTGATGTAAATATCTCTAAGTCAAATGATTTTTCGATTTTTAAATATTTAATTAAGTTTGAAGTTCTTATTATCCAGGGCGGGAGAGAAAACAATGAAACAACTTTCCTAAATTCCTCTCCTTTTATTGCAAAAGCTTTAGCGGGCGAAACTAAGAAGACGTAATCAACATTAATTGCAGAAGGAATGGGAGCCGAAGCGTCATTGTATGATTCTATTATTTCATCTTCTCTATGTTGAATGCACGATTCTGTAATGTACCAAGAATTATTAATAGTCTCCCTTAACTCGTTACTGGATACAATCTCTGGTTTAAATCTCTCATAAATTTGCTGAAGAACATCTTTCATTGTTTTGGGAATTAGATGAGTTTCCGTGGCATAATATTTATCATTATTTCCACAAGAAATTCTGATCATTACTGGATAACCGTTAGCCATAAGGGAATTATAATATTCTACATTAAAGTTCAATATTTCTAAGTCTACTGGAGATAATAGTACAGCAAAAGGATTTATTTTTCTTATGTCTTCCTTTGTTTCATCGTAATACTTTAAAGCATCATTACCTACTAATATTCCAAGATCATAGCTTCTTAATAATGTATTGAAACTATACCAAGCATTATGACCTGCAACCGGCTTTAGTGGAAATAATTTTATTCCAACAGCTTTTAACTCTCTTATGAGCATTAGTGAAAAAGTCGTTTTACCAGAATCAAAGGGCAATAATCCGTTTACTAGGATTTTCATATTGTTCTCATTTTCATTGGTCGTTAAAAAGTAAGCTTCAAATACGCAAAAAATAAAATAGATGTCATGGAAACTCCTAAGATAAAGCCTTGGAAAGGAACTACCACTGTAGGCATTTTAGCGAAAGATGGCGTAGTATTAGCAGCAGATAGAAGAGCTAGCGAGGGATTTTTTGTTGCAAATAAGATGGTGAGAAAGATACTATATATAACAGATAATATTGGTATAACCACGGCAGGGAGTGTGGCAGATTTACAATTTCTATACTACGTATTAAAAAATTTATACCATTATAATTATATCTCAGGAAATAGACCTACTACTGTAAAAGCTTTAGCAACGTATTTGGCTAATACTCTTTCTCAGACTAAGTATTTCCCCTATTTAGTTCAGATTCTGATAGGAGGATATGATACTCAGCCTAGATTATATAACTTAGATTACTTTGGAGATATGACTGAGGAAAAATACGTTGCCACTGGATCTGGTTCTCCAGTAGCAATGGGCGTTCTGGAGGACGAATATAGAGAAGATTTGACTGCAGATCAAGCAATGGATATTGCAGCAAGAGCAGTTTTATCAGCAATAAAAAGGGATTCTTATACTGGAACTGGAGTTATTGTATCAAAGATAACTAAAACTGGCCATGTAGAAAAGGAAGTCTATTTAAGGAAGGGAGCGGTTAATGCAAGTTAAATCGAGTTTTAAGAATGAAGAATTCATTCCAGTAAAGTATACGTGCGATGGAGAAGATATATCGCCACCTTTAGAATGGGACAAAGTAGATAATGCCAAAACTTATGCAATAATAGTAGAAGATCCAGATGCGCCGGCTGGTACTTTCATACATTGGGTTATTTATAATATAAAGGGTAACTCCTTACCAGAAAATGTTCCAAAAAAAGAGAAAAGCGAATATGGAATTCAAGGGATTAATGACTTTGAACTTATAGGTTATAATGGACCTTGTCCCCCAAGAACTCACGGTGCTCATAGATATTATTTTAATGTATACGCTTTAGATACTGAATTAGATTATAAATCTAAAATCACCGCAGACGAACTTAAGGAAATGATGGAAGGTCATATTTTGGCTACTGGTAGCATAATGGGTAAGTACAAGAGGAAGTGAATCCTTTTTAATTTTAGGCAAGAATATTTGTCTCGATGGAAGAAGAAATCCTTTGGGCGGAGAAATATAGGCCAAGAAGTTTAGACGATATAGTTAATCAAAAAGACATAGTTGAAAGATTAAAAAGATTCGTGAAAGAAAAGAACATGCCACACTTACTTTTTGCTGGTCCGCCTGGTACTGGTAAAACTACTGCTGCATTGGCTCTAGTTCACGACCTTTATGGAGATTCATATGAGCAATTCTTTTTAGAATTAAACGCAAGTGATGAAAGAGGAATTGATGTAATCAGGAATAAGGTTAAAGAATTTGCCAGGACTATGGTTTCATCCTCTGTACCGTTTAAAGTGATTTTACTTGATGAGGCAGATAATATGACAGCCGATGCTCAGCAGGCATTAAGAAGAACAATGGAGCTTTATACGGAATCAACAAGGTTTATACTCGCTTGTAATTATTTAAGTAAAATAATTGACCCTATTCAGTCTAGGACTGCACTCTTTAGGTTTTATCCGCTAAAGAAAGAAGACGTAGTTAGCAGACTTGAGTATATAGCAAAAGAAGAGAAAGTAGAATACGATGAGAAAGCACTAGAGACTATTTACGATGTTACTATGGGTGATATGAGAAAAGCGATAAATACGCTTCAAGCAGCATCGGCTTATGGAAAAGTTACCGTTGAGACTGTTTTTAAGGTTCTTGGACTTGCACAGCCTAAAGAAGTTAGAGATATGCTAAAGCTTGCGTTATCTGGAAAATTCATGGAAGCTAGGGAAAAGTTGAGGTCATTACTAGTTACATATGGACTATCTGGTGAGGATATAGTTAAACAGCTTCATAGAGAATTGACTTCTAATGAATTGCAAATTCCAGAAGAGTTAAGAGTATTATTAATGGATTACATAGGTGAGGTTGAGTTTAGAATAATAGAAGGAGCTGATGATGAAATCCAATTGTCCGCATTACTAGCTAAAATAGCTATTTATGGAAATAAATATGTAGGGTCTTCTAAATGACTTTACCATGGATAATAAAGTATAGGCCTAAATCATTAAACGACGTTGAAAACCAGGATGACGTAAAACAAGAGTTAAAAAGATGGATCGAAAGTTGGTTGTCAGGAAAACCAGAAAATAAGGCTTTATTGCTATATGGTCCACCTGGAACTGGGAAAACTACATTAGCCCAGGCTTTAGCTCACGATTACGGTCTGGAATTATTAGAAATGAATGCTAGTGATAGCAGAAATCTAGAGGCAATAAAAAATATAGCACAAAGAGCAGCGGTAAGTGGTAGCCTTTTTGGCATAAAAGGGAAGCTAATCTTTCTAGATGAAGTTGATGGAATAAATGCAAGGCAAGATATGGGTGCAATTCCAGCAATAGCTGAACTAGTTCAAAAGACTAGATATCCAGTGTTATTAGCTGCAAATGATCCTTGGGATCCTTCTTTAAGAGAATTAAGAAACCTTGCAAAATTAGTTGAAGTTAAAAAACTTGGTAAATATGCTTTGAGGAAAATTCTTGGAAAAATATGCACTTCCGAAAAGTTGCAATGCGATGACGATGCTCTAGACGAAATTATAGAAATTAGTGATGGAGATGCTAGATATGCTATAAACCTTTTAGAAGCTACGGCAGAAGGATTTAAGAAGGTTACAGTAGAGAGCGTAAAGGAATTCGCCAGAAGAAAAGAGAGCGAATTAGATCCTTTTGAAACCGTAAGAGGAGTGTTTTGGGCAAAATATGCCTGGCAAGCTAAAAATGCAGTAACTAGTTCTCAAGTGGATTATGATTTGCTCATGAAATGGTTCTCAGAAAACATACCAGTTCAGTACGATAATATGGAAGATGTATATAGAGCGTATGACGCACTTGCCAGGGCGTCAATATTCTTGTCTAGGGCAAAGACTTCTAGCTGGGATATGTTAAGCTATACTTTTGATATGATGGGGCCTGGAGTTGCTATGGCCGAAATCGAGAAACAAAATCCTGGCTGGAAACCTAAGTGGAGGAAATACCAGTTTCCTCAAACTATCCAATTGCTCTCTAAATCGAAATCTAATAGGGAGATTAGGGATAAAATAGTTAGTAAAATAGCTAGTAAAATTCATTCATCTGAGAATAAAACTCTTAACGACGTTTATCCTTTATTCTTACAATTTTATAAGAAATATGAAGATAAATTGAGCAAAGACATGGATTTATCCCCAGACGAGATTAACTTTCTTAATGAAATATCTGGTAGATCTCAAGAAGCCGAAGAAGAAAAAGAAGAAACTAGTTATAGTAAAACTGGCGCAACGTCAAAAAGGTACTATAGTAGTGGAGGAAGAGGATATACTACTAAGAGGAAGAAATCTTAAGCTTATTAACGACTTTTATTCCATCAATTTGTGTAGTTGTATATTGGCCTTCTTCATTTTTCTCATATTTTTTAACCATATCCCATATTGTTAGCAATGCCACAGACGTAGCAGTTAACGCTTCCATTTCGACTCCAGTCTTATAATGGGCCTTTACTTCCGTTTTAACTCTAACTTTATCTTCTTCTAGTTCCACGTCAACATTTATTGATTCTAAAGGTATAGGATGACACATAGGTAATATTTCAGGAGTTTTCTTTGCAGCCATTATTCCTGCTACCTTAGCTACAGTTATCACGTCTCCTTTCTCTATTTCTCCTCTTTTAATTTTATTTATGGTCTCTTTTTTTAATTTAATATAACCTTCCGCTACAGCTATTCTAAGTACTGGTTGTTTTTCACTAATATCTACCATTCTTGCCTCTGTCATAAATCATCTAATTCTTCTAATAGGTTCTTTAAGATAATAATCTTTTGATTAGCGTAGTTCAATCTGACTATTTTAGCTCTTTCACCAGATAATATCTCTATATATCCCTTTTCACTTAAGTAATTTAATTCCCTCTTTAGAACATTAAATTTTACTCTAGCTAGTTTTGATAAATTTGATATAGGAAGATCACCATATTTTATTAATGTATAAATAATTTTAAATCTTATAAAATCATTTCTGCTCTGAATTCTTCAACGCCCCTATCAATTTTGTTACATAATCGTCTAATTCTTGGCTAGCAGGGAATGTTAATGAAAGTAAAGTTGTTCTTCCTCTCATTCCTTTACCGCTCTGTTGTGTATTGATTATTCCCATTAGTTTTAGTCTTCTCATATACTCAAAGACTTGAGTATGTCTCCTAGGCTCTACGCCTAATAGCTCGCATAATCTTGAATATTCATCTTCTACTTCTCCTATGGGGAATGACTCTTTTTTCTCTCTTTTTGACAAGTTTATCAAAGCTTTAACTAGCAACATAGGATGCAATTCTAGGTAATTTAATTCATCTAAAATTATACTAGCCTCTTCATTAAGCCTTGAATTAGCCTTTTTAGCATGTTCTACTGTAACTATAGGTGAGCCTTCTGCATCAGCTATTCTTCCAGCCAACTCTAAAGTTTCTATTGAAAGTCTGGCATTTCCGCTTCCTCCTTTATCAAAGCCATTAATGTCAGAAATGAATTTTACAGCATCATCTGAAACTGTTCCGTCATAAAATGCCATTTTAACCCTATCTTGTAAAATATCATATAACTCGTTTGACTTATACGGTGGAAATTCTATTATGTCTCTAGCTATATGATCTCTTACTGTTTTATCTAGGCTTGATAGCGTAGTCAAATCTCTAATGATGAAAATATAACTTACCCTTTTTACATTGACTGCTAATTCATCATATAACCTTACAATAAAGTAAATGTCTTCTGGTGGAGATGAATTAAGGAAATAATCAAATTCGTCTAGAGTTATTATTACATATATATTTCTTCTTTCCAAATATTCGTGAATTATTTTGAAAACTTCTTGTGAAGATAAACCTCTAGGTGGAATAGATAATTTTAGTTGCTCTGCAATTTTCAAAGTAATTAAATATAAAGTCCTTTCTCTGTGGCAATTTACATGAACATATTCAACTTTAATTCCCCTATTTTTAACTTGTTCTGCGAACGCTTTACCAAAAATCCTCGCAGTAACTGTTTTTCCAGTACCAGTCCTTCCAGTTATAACTACTCTCACTGACGATTTTCCTGGATCATTAACTATATCTCTAAAAGCTATTGTTAACTCCTTTAGCTTATCTTCTCTATGAGGTAATCTTTCTGGAATATAGTCTGGATTTAATTTAGATCCATCTTTTAACACGCTAGGTGAGTTTAAACTGCTATTTATTATATCACTAGGTAAAGCCATAACTTTCACTCATACGATATTTTAGTGGTAATACTTTATATTTTATTAGAGAGTGTTAACCGAAACTTTTTCCTGACCCTTCCTCATTATTGACAAATAGACCTTATCGCCTATTAAATTTACAAAAAGAATATAGTCTGGATTCTTATAATCTACTTCTAATTTGCCTTTCATTCTTAAGCCTATTCCTATTTCTATTGACCTACAATCAACTTGTTTATTACCTCTATTAATACATTCTACATAAAATTTTTTGAATTTTCTAGAAGATAATAATTTTTCTGCGTCTTCAAAAATATTGGATAAGTCGCTTATCTTATCTATAGTAAAAATCCTACCTATACATGAAGGAGGTGCTGAAATTATTAAACCGTAAGCCTCTAGTGGAGAAAGTTTAGAATAAATGAGGAATACATTTTGCTTAATCTCATCTATTTGCACATTCTCATCTTTTATTAAAAGCCTATCAAGTATCTCGGCTTTGCATTTCTTATCTTTTCCAGGTAACGTGGTAATAATCAGCTTAGGTTCCATATTGTTATTAAGCATAAAAATCAAATATAGAATATATGTTTAAAGTATTGCTAAGGGCTTTAGATAAATTACAACTAACAGAGAAGAAAAAGGTCGCTGTATTTGACGATATTGGTCCTTTAGATCTGGGATTTATAGAAATCTCGTTATCTAAAGGAAGCGAAGACGAAATTCCATTATGGCTTGCACAATATTTGGAAAAACAAAATCTAGTAAAAATTAATTCAATAACTACTGAAGAGTTAGGTAAATTACTTTTTCAGGAAAAACAAAATTCCACTACTCCTGCGTCACTAGTAAAAACGTACCCAGATATTTATTTTAGAATAAAAAAACTTGAGGAAGAACTTAAAGCAAAAGGACTTAATGGATTGGAAGAATTAAAGAAAGTGAAGAGCATGGTTAATGAAATTTCATTAATTAGATTAAGAAAAATTATACAATTAGCTTCTCTGAGCATAAATGACCAAACACTTATAAGTAAAATGACAAAAGAAGAATATTTGGCATACTTAAGTATGAGAAAGATTATAACCTCATTTTACGGTGATGTGATTGGAAACCCAACAAATTGATTTACCAACAGAGTTTGAGAACTTTATTAAGAATTTCAAGGACTCCTCGGGAAACTATAAATACATGAATCAATTGAACGAAATGATAGCCTATAGAAAGAAAAGTCTTTTGCTAGATTTTAGTGATATATATTCTTATAATGATAAGATAGCTACTGAAATAATTGCCAATCCTTTATATACACTCAAAATTCTTGACGAAAAACTACTTAAAATAATATCAGAAATAGATCCAACGTATCCAGATGAAGTTGAAAGAGTACATGTAAGACTAATAAATCTTCCAAGAACTATAGAATTAAGAAAGATAAGAAGTAATTATATCAATAAGCTGATTACAGTAGAAGGTATACTTACTAAGCAAACCCCAGTTAAGGAAAGAGCATACAAAGTGGTGTTTAAGCATATCCATCCAGATTGCAATCAAGAGTTTGAATGGCCAGAAGGAGACGAAGAAATGGATGAAATAATAAAAACTCCAACCGTATGTCCACTATGCGGAAAGCCAGGACAATTTGAAATAGTTGCAGAGAAAACTAAATTAACAGATTGGCAAAAGGTCATCTTACAAGAAAGGCCGGAAGAAGTGCCACCAGGCCAATTACCTAGGCAACTGGAAGTAGTCCTGGAAGATGATTTAGTAGATTCTGCTAGACCAGGAGATAGGGTAAAGATAACTGGCATTTTATTAATCAAGCAGGATTCTATAGTAAAAAGAGGCAGTAGAGCAGTATTTGATGTATACATGAAAGCTTTAAGCATAGAAGTTTCACAGAAAGTTCTAGACGAAGTAGAAATAACGGACGAGGATAAAAAGAAAATAGAAGATCTAGCTAAAGATCCATGGATAAAACAAAAAATTATATCTTCAATAGCACCATCAATATTTGATCATTGGGAAATAAAAGAAGCAATAGCTTTAGCTTTATTTGGCGGAGTTCCTAGGGTAATGCCAGACGGAACAAGAATAAGAGGAGATATACACGTACTTATAATAGGAGATCCAGGAACTGCAAAGTCGCAAATTTTGCAGTTCGCAGCTAGAGTTGCACCTAGATCAGTTTATACTACAGGAAAAGGTGCAACTGCTGCCGGTTTAACGGCCGCTGTAGTAAGAGAGAAAAACAGTGGTGATTATTATTTAGAAGCTGGGGCTTTAGTATTAGCAGACGGAGGAATTGCAGTAATTGATGAAATAGATAAAATGAGAGAAGAAGATAGAGTTGCCATACACGAAGCCATGGAACAACAAACTGTTTCAATAGCAAAAGCTGGCATTGTAGCAAAGCTTAATGCTAGAGCTACTATAATTGCTGCTGGCAACCCTAAGTTTGGAAGATATATTGCAGAAAGAGGAATTTCAGAAAACATTGATTTACCGCCTACCATACTGTCAAGGTTTGACTTAATTTTCATACTAGTTGATAAGCCAGGTGATGAAGATCAGAGATTAGCTACTCATATTCTAGATATGCACGGAGGTAAGCAGGTAAAGGATATTATACCGGTTGATTTACTCAAGAAGTATATAGCCTATGCCAGAAAGTACGTAAATCCAGAATTAACAGAAGAGGCTAAACAGTTATTAGCAGATTTTTACGTTGAAATGAGAAAGAAGAGCAGTGAAACTCCAGATTCTCCAATACTTATAACACCAAGGCAGCTTGAAGCCTTAATTAGATTATCGGAGGCTTACGCCAGAATGGCACTAAGAAAAACTGTAACAAAGGAAGATGCTGAAAATGCTATAAATATAATGAGGATATTCCTAGAAAAAGTTGGGATCGACGTAGAGTCAGGCACGATGGATATTGATACTATAATGACTGGAAAGCCTAAGAGTGCTAGAGAAAAAATGGTCAAAATTATGGAAATAATAGATACATTATCTGGATCTGAAGGTTGCGCAAAATTAAGGGAAATTGTTAAGGAAGCAGAAAGAGAAGGAATAGAAAGGCAAAGCACTGAAAAACTAATTTCCGATATGAAAAAGAGCGGATTAATTTACGAAGCAAAACCAGAGTGTTACAAGAAAGTTTAACTTCTCTTATATATAGTTTCTGGATACCACATTATCCATGCAGGAACTTGCTTTATCAAATCGTATGCCTCTTCCCATCCATTTAAGCCCAATTCCTTTGCCAACTCTTCTAAAGTCATCTGAGTCCTTACATATTTGTTCAAAATTTTCACTGTATCATCATTTATTTCTACTTCCCTACCAGTTGAAAGTTTAATTTTTATTGATTCCATAGGCTTAACTTTCACGTTTAATATAAATGTTTTTTCATGAGGACTCAAATATTATGCATGATATTGGTAACGTCGTTCACACCATAGAGATCCCATATAAGAATTGTCAATACTATAAGCACAAATAGTACACTAACTAATCCGAACTCAAACTGCTTTCTCTCAATTAGATATATACCTACAAGCACTAGGGCAATTAATATTATTCCGGCATCAAGGTAAGTAACTCCTGCTGGGGCTCCTCCATTAGAATACGTAATTGGTGATATATAATAAGGTATTGCAAGTACCCCCATTATGCCCATCATTATTAATACTATAAGGATTATTATAACATAACTGCTTAGAATTTCTGAGTAAAGCTTGTTAGTATTTCCCATACATAAACCTACCACGGAACACTTTTTATTTTTAATCGATATGCTACATTATTAGTAAGTATATGCATTATAAATGCTATTAGAATAATAAAGAGAAATTGACATAATTCAATATTAACATGTAAAAGAACCAATGCCAGAGACGACCCTAATACAAAGTCTAACTGGTCTAAACCTAATGCTCTCCCTCCTCTAGGAATATTTAGCCTCCTCTTTATAAATGCTCCAGCCATGTCACCAAGCATTGCCGCTAATGATTCTATGAAGGAAATAAAAATCCAAGAAGCTCCCCAAAATTTGGCAATTATAACACCTATAATGGTACCAAAAGTTAAAGCAACTAATAAGCCTTCAAAAGTCTTACCATCACCAAAAATTCTTCTACCGTCAAAGAAATTTTTATTAAAATCGATAGGATGTCCTTTCCTGACGAAAGGCGCAGAACCATTAGCAGCAAATGCAGGAAAATATATTACTAAGGCAATTAATAATTCCTCAAGCAACCTATAACGCCTCTATCCGTTATTTTAAACTTGCACTCTCTTAAATTACCTATTAAATAATTCTTGGTAACCCTTATTACGTCATCAGAAAAATACCTCATAAATTTCTCACCACTAACTCTATTATTCATGGATACCTGCCACGTTATTATGACTTTTTTATATTTAGAAAACTCCTTAAGAAAAATTAACGGATGAATTAAATCTACCGCCTTTCTACTTAATCTGTAGAAAGTATTAATAGAATCTACTACAAGAAGCTCAGGTTGAAGTTGAATACCTCGAACAATATTTTCTACTAGTTCGTCTGCACTATTTGCCTCAACAAAGAAAGTATTTTTATTAGTAAGTGTCATACTCTCTACTCTTGCCTCATACGATTTTCCTTGAGTAGAAATATATATTGACGGTGTTATATCTTCAAGCACTTGAAGAGCTACTGCAGTCTTTCCACTACCAGCTACTCCATATAGCGAGACTAAGTTACCGTTCTTGAAAATAAATTCACTTAACTTACAATGCTTATATTCCACTAAGTATAATTTTTATTTGTGGGTATTAAAAAGGTAGCAATTAAGGTCAACAACCCAAGAATTTTTAGACAACTTGTTCAAGAGCTAAGGAAAAGTGATCTAATTCCCACAGTAGATTCAGGAGATTTAACAATTTCAGATTTTGATAAGAATGCTGACGTTTTTATACAAGGAGAAGACGATATAAAGAAAGCAATAACGTATTTACAATGTTTAAAACTAGGAAAAAGAAAATTTGATGAGTTGCTTATAGGAATAGATACTAATTCTCCTAAATTAACTGTAGTTATTCTAGGAGACGGAATAATAATAGATATATTAGAAGCTTGGATAGATGAAATTGAGGATATCATAGAAGAAGTAATATCGAAATACCCTTACAAGAGAATATACATAGGAGTAGGAACTGGAAACAAATACGGAGAACTTGTTTATAAATTATTAAGTATAAGGTTCCCATTTGTTAAAAAGGTTAATGAGAGCAGAACTAGCCTAAGAAATCCATATGTTAATATTAAGGATAAAGATGTTAGAGCGGCTTATATGATAGCCTTAAGGTCTACTAAATGTTAGTTAAAAAGGGAATAGATTATATAAGCAAGGGACCTTGTAAGCTAACTGTAATAAAAGGAAGAATATTGATAAAAGGAATTGAAATTAACGAGAAAGAATACAGACAAATTGACGAAGAAAGCTTCAGTATAGTTCCAGAAGAAGAGTCAGAAATAGACACAGATTGCAAAATATTAGCCGAAATCCCTCATCTGGGCTGGGAAGAGTTAGCATCTCAGATATCTGGAGGAAAAGTCCTACTTTTAGGAAATACTGACTCTGGAAAAAGTTACTTTTCTGACATAATTCATAACATGAATAAAGATTCGGTGATTATAGATGCAGACGTCGGACAGTCTAGATATTTACCAACTTTTATATCGTCAACAGATGGGATTCTGGAGTTTTTTGGAGACATTTCTCCTTCTAGAAATTACAGACTTCACATAGAACTTATAGGAAAAATTCTAGATAAGGAAAAACATTCTCTGACTATAATTGATACAGACGGATGGATAAGAGGCTATAAAGCTTTTTTGCACAAGCTCTACATGATCTATGAATTAGACCCAGATTTCATAATTTCGTTTGATGAGAAGATCGTTGATTATTTTCCATCTAATATCAGAAAAAAGGCAATCATGGCGAAGAAAATTCCATCATTTTTAGAAAGAAGTAGAGCAAAGAGAATATCATATAGAATTTCAAAATATAAAAAATATTTCGAGAAAGCCTCTATAGTAACCCTTGAATATGAACAAGTATTAGGTAAGAAATTAGCAGAAGGTCTGTTCGTCGGATTTGACGAGCCTTTACAACTATTCTATGAGGAGCCTTGTAGCGGATATTTTATTGAGGAACTTCTAGGGGGGTTAGTTGGAATAGTAAATGAGGGAAAAATCTCTGGTGCAGGAATAATAAAAGAGATAAATCAAGATGGGGTTAAAATTCTTACACCAATAAATAAAGTTCAAGGGGTAATTTTAGGTAATATAAGTTTAAATGAGGAATTTAAGGAGAGAAGAATAAGGTTTAGCAAATGTTAATTGCAATAGAAGGCATAGACGGTTCCGGAAAAACTACTTTGGCAAAAGAGCTTAAGAAATGGCTAGAGAACGAGAAGAAAAAGAAAGTATTACTTACTGCTGAGCCCTTTACTGAAGAGATCTCAAAGTTAATTCAAGAAGAAGGATGGAAAGATCCAGTAACGCTTACTCTCTTATTTTCTGCAGATAGAGGCGTTCATGTAAATTGGATTATGAAACAAAATCAATATAATATTATCATAACCGACAGATATTATTATTCTACCATTGCTTATCAATCAGCAATGGGAATAGATAAAAACTGGATAGTCGAAGTAAACAAGTTCTTTCCAAAGCCTGAACTTACACTTTTGTTAGATATACCAGCTGAAATAGCTATAACAAGAATTAAAAAAGATGATAAATTTAACTTTAAGGAGAAACTTTCTCTCCTCCAAAAGGTCAGGGAAAATTACTTGGAAATTGCCAAAAATGAGAATTCAATAAAAATTATCAATTCTACTAAAACTTTTGAAGAAGTATTAAGCGAAGCTAAGAATTATGTTGAGGAACTAATTTCCTAATCCTTTCTATTGCATCTAAATATCTAATTATTTGAACCAACGTCTCACTATCGTAAGGGTCTTCCTTTATCTTTTTTGCAGTAGAATATAATCCTTCAACAAGAAAGTCCTCAACAGAACTTAACATTATATCTTTCTTGACCTTTTTTTCTTCCTCATCGCTCTTCACGATATAAACTTTGCCGTGAACTGGGCATATTACATCTCCGGTCTTTAACCTAAATAAAGGAGACCCACAAACTGGACATGCTTCACTTAGCATTGTAGCTCCTTGTCTCAATAATTCTGCTGCTTTCTTAATGGAGTCGTCAGTCATTTTATACCCGAAATAATTCTTAATCTATTAGAGTAAAAAGTATATCTGGTGAGAAACCATGGCAACTCTTTATGACAATGAAGCTAAAATTAAACAAGCCGTAATCATTTTACAAAAAATAGTTAATGACACTAGCGTTCCAAGAAACATTAGAAGAGCAGCAACAGATGCCATAAGAAATTTGCAAGACCCTAATTTGAGTGCAGGAATTAGGGCTGCCAATGCAATTGGAATCCTTGAAGATATAAGTCAAGATCCGAATATGCCTACTCATACTAGAATATCTATCTGGAACGTAGTCTCAATTTTGGAAACTGTAAAGGACTAAAATTTTTTAAGCCTAATATCCGAATATTTAAGGTGCGGGGATGCCCGAGCTAGGACGAAGGGGGTAGGCTTAGGCCCTACTGGCGAAGGCCTTCGCGGGTTCAAATCCCGCTCCCCGCACCCTGGAAGTTTGTGTTAACTTCCTCCGGTTCTTCATACCACTTAACTCTTTCGCCAATTTTAGCCCTCATCTTCCACTTTAATGATTTAGGATGAGATTCTATCATTTCTCTTAATTTATCTAATTTAGGCAAGATGTTAGAAGCATAAACATTTCCTTTCAAATATTCTTTCATTCTATCGTGATTTATTGTAAAAGTCTTATAAAAGCCCCAATCATCAGATAACAGTTTTGCAATATAATTGCCATCTAATGTCTTATCTTCATCCTTGTCACCTATCTCAAAGTCGTATAATAATGCAGCGATATCTTTCTTATCGTTCTCTGTAAGGTTAATTATTTGCATCTTAGTTAAAAGTAAATCTGAAGGAGGTATAGACGGATAATAGATTTTTAATCTATCCTTCAAAATTAATTTATGACACATTACAAACTCATCCAAGAAAACATCAATTGTGGAATTTAATACTGGATCATAAAACATTAATCTATTATACCCATGAAGAGCATTAAACCTCTTATTAGGCTCCATATTTAAGCCTTCTAGTAATGAAGTAATTTCTTTCCTTTGAGAAGAAAGGCCAAAGTAATCCGCGTCCTTATATGTTCTAGAAAATAACTCACTTCCTTTTGGTGCTATTACTGCTACAGCGGCTCCTCCTATTAACCTTAGCACTATTCCTTTTTCCTTAGCTTTTTCAACAACTTCTAAGGCTCTATTTATTAGAACGCTCTTTTCAACTGGAATTACATTACACCGAAATGAATTATGGTGTTATGATAAAAATAATTTTACCTATAATTCAATTAAACGATAAATAGAAATAACGTGGCTTTATTTAACATTTTTTAATTTGACCTATAAGAAAAGGCTAAAAATGACGGATATGAGTAGATACAGTGTACAATGTATTAGTTACTAAAAAATTACCTGGAAATTGGATAGAGTATTTAAAAAGAGAATGCAATGTGACGCTATGGGAAGACATTTATCCACCTCCAAAAGAGTGGATTTTAAATAACATAGAGGACAAAGATGGAATACTTATCACATTGACAGAGAAAATTGATAAAGAGATAATAGATCGTGCTAAAAAACTTAAAGTTATAAGCACGTATAGCGTAGGCTATGATCACATTGACATAAAATATGCAAAATCTAGAGGAATCATAGTAACTTATACTCCAGAAGTGCTTACAGATGCTACTGCAGACTTAATTTTTGGATTAATACTTTCAGTAGCAAGAAGAATTTGTGAAGGTGACTCATTAATTAGGAAAGGAGAATGGAAAACTCCTTGGTACCCAACATTTATGCTTGGAACAGAGGTTCACGGTAAAACTTTAGGTATAGTAGGTATGGGAAGAATAGGCAAAGCACTAGTTAAAAGGGCAAAAGGTTTTGATATGAGGATTATTTATAACAGTAGAAGAAAACATGAAGAAGTCGATGCAGAATATGTAGACTTAGACTACTTATTGGAGAATTCTGATTATGTGGTTATTACCGTGGACCTAAACGATAGCACTTACCATCTAATAAACGAAGATAGACTAAAGAAAATGAAAAGGAGTGCATTCTTAATAAATGCCTCTAGAGGTCAAGTAGTAGACGAAAAAGCGTTAATTAAGGCGTTACAAGAAGGATGGATAAAAGGAGCTGGTCTAGATGTATTTGAAATTGAACCACTGCCAAAAGATAGCCCTTTACTTAAATTAAATAATGTAGTTTTAACACCGCATTTAGGTAGTGCTACTATTGAAACTAGAGAAAAAATGGCAGAAATTGCTGTAAAAAACTTATTATTAGCGCTAAAAGGTGAGAAACCAATATATGAAGTTCAATAATCTATTACAAAATTTTTACGATGCAAAGAACGGATATTATAGGCATTTAGCTATAATTTTAGGTAAAAATTATCTAGATAATACTATAGAGTTAATCAAAACTTACCTGCAAGTTAATAGTAATCCGAGAATAGCTTACGCCTTTCACCCTTGGGTTAATGGAAGCAAAGACAGATTAGCTACTCTTAAGGATATAATAAAGACTAATGAGATTGTTGACATAGATTATTCTTCTTCAGAAAAGTACCTAGGTGAAAGCTTTGATTTAACAATTTTAGACGCAGTTGACGATTTTAGACCAAATTATATCTCAAGGCTAGTAGATTTAACTAGAGGTGGAGGTTTAGTAATAATTTACTCTGACGATATTTCAGATATTAATAAGTTATATAAATTTTCGCTGACTAGAAACGGAATTGTAAAGAACTTATTTGAAAATAGATTCATAAAAATTGCTATAAACTCTAGGGGAATAATTCTTGTCAAAGATAATGAGATTAAGTTCAAACCCTTCTCCTCATCAGAGGTCTCAAAGCCTCATAAGAAAAGTTATGATAAAACAATCCCTAAAAGTTTGTACGACCTATGTTTAACTGACGATCAAGTTAAATTAATAAGGGAATTCGATTTTGTCCTGGAAAAAGGTAAAAGAATTCTTATAGTTACAGCTCCTAGAGGTAGGGGAAAGAGTGCAGGAGTAGGACTTGCACTATCCTTTTATGTAAAAAGGACATTATCTAAGCCTACTAACGTCATAATTACATCTCCATCTTATTATTCATCACAAGCAATAATACAATTTCTTGAAGAAGGATTAAGAGCTTTAAAAATTAGGTACAAGAAAAAAATATCCAAAGAAGGAAAAATTATGAAAATATCGGCAGGAGAGGTTAATATAAAATGGACTTCTCCAGATCTGGCAAAAGACGAAAGTGGAGACTTGATAATAGTTGATGAAGCAGCCGCTTTAGGAATAGAAAACTTAGAATACATAAGAAATTCATGGGATAAAATAGTTTTTATTAGCACTATTCACGGTTACGAGGGATCTGGAAAAGCGTTCATGAAGTACATAAATTCCCTAGATAATTCTCAAATAATAAAGCTAGATTATCCTATTAGATATGCTAAAGGTGATCCAGTAGAGAAATTCATATATAATGTAATGCTTTTAGATGCAGAACCAGAAGTTTATAATAATACTCAATTTATGGAAATTACTCAGGAAGAACTATTCTCTAATGAAGAATTATTAAGGCAGATTTATGGAATACTAGTTTCGGCACATTATAGAAATTCTCCAGACGATTTAATGTTTCTTGGAGATATGGCTTTTCAGAGAATTTTCACTATAGGTTATAACGCTGTAGCAGAAATAGTTGAAGAAGGGAATTTAGATGAAACTACAGCAGAACATATACTTAACGGTGAGGAAAATGAAGGAAATTTAATACCTCACAGAATTATAAAGTACATGAGGATAAGAAATTTTGGGAAATTAAAAGGATGGAGAATAATGAGAATAGCTGTAACTCCGGAATTGCAAAATCAAGGCCTTGGAACTAAACTTTTATCTAATGTGGAAAAAATTGCGCTAAAAAATAATATTGATTGGATAGGCTCTTCATTCGTTGCTGATTATAAAGTTCTAAATTTTTGGATAAAAAATGGATTTAAACCTATTTATCTTGCATCCAGAAAAAATGAAGGATTAGGAGGATATTCTATAATAGTAATGAAAGCTTTAACTGCGAGTGCAGAAAAGTTTCTAGTCGAGTTAGGAAAATTATTGAAAGATAAGATTCTTAGAACATCTCATCAAGTTTACTTTAACGTTAATCCAAGAATTTTAGCAAAAATACTGACTAATATAGAGTTTAAAAAAGAAATCGAAATTGATAACACTTATGTAAGTAAAATTTATGCTTACTTAAATGGAAAAATACCTTATAATTCTGCCTCAGAAGCTATACATGCTATTGCTGAAAAATATTTTTACGACTTGAGTTTTAAATTGGACGAGGAAGAAGTATCAGCCATAATAGCAAGAACTTTTCAAGGGAAAAGCTGGTCTCATACCGCAAAGATGCTAGGAGTAAATAATCAAGAAGCTGAAAATCTACTAAGGAGAGGAATTGAGAAGATAGTTAAAAAATATTATGGGCAAAAAGAGAAGGATTACATAGAGCTTTAACTTAGTTTAAACTTCATTTGCATAGAATATAATTAAAATATAACTTGCTTAAATTTAAGGAAACATTTTTAAACTATATAGTTTCCATAGTTTACTGCAATGAGCTCACAAAGGGATTTCTTATATATGGCTATAACTTTAGCTTTAATTACAATCACCTCAAGAGCTACAAATAACATGGTAACTACTACATTAACACCGCTAGGAAAATACGTATTTGGATTAACTAATTTAATGGCAGGATTACTCGAATCGTTAATATATATAAGCACATTCATATCAACGTCTTACCTAAATCCTAGAATGAATGCCAGAGTAAGGAGAAATGCATTCATAGCGTCAAACTTGGCTATTGTTATAATTCTAGTTTTATATTATTTCTCTAATGCGGAATTAATATGGCTAATAACTCCTTTAGCAGGAATCTCATTTGGATTAATATTACCTAATTTAATAACATCTGCATCACTAGTTAAAGATAAAAAGACTGCAGAGAGACTTCTAGGATTATATTCAACAAGCTTAAGCATAAGCTTGATTATAGGACCTTCATTAGAAACTTACATTCTTCATTTAACTGGGAGCTATAAAATGGTATTTCTAGCTTTTACGCCTTTAGCGTTAATAGGCGCAGGAATAGCTTGGACTATAAAATTCCCTAATGTTAAGAGAGAAAAATATGGACTATCAGTACTAAAGAATAAAGGCTTCATAACCTCTGTACTTTCTATTACAACTTATAATGTTCCCTTTGCAGCATTTACAGCATTTTTAACAATTTATGCAATAGAAAAATTTCACGTAAGTTCTGCAATAGGCTACTCTTCATACATTCCATTCTTTGTTTTATCATTCTTAACCAGAAGCTTTATGACTATTAGACCTTTTAATTCACTTAAATATCCTCTACTGATTTCTATAATAATTACTGCATTTGGGCTAGGATTCATGGTATTTGCACCTAGCTTCATGTCATTCTTAATAATGATGGCTTTACTTGGTATTCCTCACGGCTCAATATTTCCAATGTCAACAGTAATGATAGCTAGAGCTACAACGCAAGAAGAAAGAAATGCTGTTAACTCGTACTTCTTGGCATATAATAACATTTTATTTACTAGCATACCTGCAATAATAGGATTCTTATCTGGGTTCATAGGATTAGGATATTCAATGCTCTTATTGGAAATTCCAGTAATAGTTTCTGCTGTGATCTTTTTCGTTAAGTATTGGTCAGACCCTATTATCAATAGAAGATAAAAGATAGATATAAATTCTTTAATTTCTTCTAAAGCTTTTTGTGAATCATTCTCACTTCTTTCCATTATAGCTATATTTTCATTTAATATGTAGTAAACTAATTTTGTACTACCGTAATTTCCACAAATTTTAATAAAGCCTCTTTTTAAGTTACAAAAAGGGAGTTAAGGAGAGAGAAGGGAATGGGTAGCCCAGGGCGTTAATGACGCTCCTCCCCAGCATTCCTCTGGGGTTGATTCTTTGAGCAACCAGAATTGATGAGCCCACCTTGGGGGAACCCTTCCAAGAGGAAGTCAGTTAAATCAACTTCTGCCAACTTGCTGTCAATAAAGATTTTCACGCTTCCACAACAATTAAAAACCTCGTGAGAAGTAGAGAGAGATAAAAGAAGAAACAGCCTGGCTAGCTTTTTCCTCTCATCACTAAAAAAGGAATAGATAGTCCTTAAACTTCAAATAATTCTCTTTAACTAAAAACGGGAGTTCTATGCAATGTTCATCTGTGGCATAGCTTATCCTTATTTTTAATCACTTTCAATTCAGCCACTGACTTGAGAAATCATACATACCCATCCTCAAGTCCTTGGAGATAGTCGAGAAAAACGCCCTCCAACTCCTCGTGAGCGGTCATCAATACGGTGTAATACTATATAAATATAACTATCCAAAACGGTATTTAGAAATGATTTAAGAGACGAGTAGTTACGTGAAAGAGTTGCATTATTCTAATTTTCTCTCGTTGTTAAAGATTATTTTCTCATCCTTAATAAATACTGATTTCCCCATAAAATACAAGAATTTGTGCCCTCTTCCTTACAAATTTTCAATTTCCTTTCAGAAGACGTATTCTCTTCCCATCAAATACGAATATAAGCTCACCTTTAGATTTTACTTTCCTATCGCTAACTAAGATAACAATACTTCTCCCTAGTTCTCTCTTTAGCTTTAACAAGCTCTCTAACCTCAGAGAATCTCCCTTGTCGGAAATAGATTTTAAGTCCCTTACCAATTCTACAGTTGAGTAGGAATCTGAGATCTTAAACACTTCGTTGTTATCAAATTCTAGAATTTTACCATCGTCGACTATGAATGTTATATCAACGTCCTTAAATTTCCTCAATAGATTATTTATAAATTTAAATAATACAAGATAGTCAATATTCGAATTAAGATCAATCGCCACTAATGGTCTCATATTTAACATTACAGATTAATGGTATATATATTTTGCCATTATCAATCTTTTCAATTGTACACAATTTTATTCTGTAATACAAAGAAATTTTCCTTTCATTCAACTTTATATAATGCGTTATCTACATAAGAAATTGAGGAAATATGTTTAAACATGTGTTAGTAGCCTACGATGGTTCGTCACATGCAAAAAGAGCATTAGAAATTGCAATTGATTTAGCAAAGAAATATGAGGCAAAATTAGACATCGTTGAGGTGGTGGACTCTACTGTATTTGCAGGAGCAGGAATAGCTCCAGTACCTGCAGACGTTATAGAATCAGTTTATAATAGAGCAAAGGCAGATATCGAAGAGGCTAAAAAGAAGTCTAAGGAAGGAGGAGTCGAAGCAGAAGGAGTTATACTAGAAGGTGATCCGGCAAGTGCAATCCTAGAATACGCAAATAAAAACAACGTAGATTTAATAGTTACAGGAAGTAGAGGGCTTTCAACTCTAAAGAGAGTATTTTTAGGTAGCGTATCGACTAGGCTTGTTCAGGAAGCTAAGATACCAGTAATGGTAGTAAAGTAAATTTTTTAATTTTTATATTATAAAACTTTTCGATAAAAATGAATATTACGATAATAGGTTCTGGTCCTGCGGGTATTTATTCTGCAATTGCTTCGGCCAAACTAGGGAACAAAGTCAGGCTTATAGAAAAGAATGATAAACTAGGAGGTACTTGTGTACTTTATGGTTGTATTCCATCTAAAGCAATGTTACACCCTCTTTTCTTGAAATATTTTGCAGAAGAGACCGGAAGAGAGCTTAATTTCTCATTTAGTGAAATACAGAAAATTGCAAAAAACGTAGTAAATAGACTTTCTAAAGGAGTAGAGTATATGCTAGAATCTTACGGAATAGAAGTAATTCACGGAAAAGCCCAATTAAAAGGAGGTAACATACAAGTAGGAGGACAAACAATTCCCTCAGATAAATTAATAGTAGCTACAGGCACAGAAAAACCTCAAATAGAAGGAACTATTGCTTCTGATGATTTACCTTACCTAGATAAAGAGTTTTCTAAAGTTCTAGTCATAGGTGGGGGAGCAGGTGGAGTAGAATACGCTTGGTTACTTAAGATGTCGGGAAAAGAAGTGAGTATAGTAGAAAAATCCGATAGCTTGTTGCCTTATCTTGACGAGGATTTAAAGAAAGCTGTTACAGCTTATTTTAAGAAAATAGGGATCAAACTTTATCTATCTTCTGAGATTACTTTAGGCGATAAACCACGCATTGGAAACGAAGAATTACCGCAATCTGACATTATACTTTATACATTTGGAAGAAAGCCCGCATTAGAAGGATTTGAAGAATTACCGCACGAAAAGTGGGTTAAAGTTGATAAAAGAATGTATACTGGAGTAAATAATATTTATGCAGCAGGTGATATAACTGGAACTTTTACTGCTCATGAAGCAATTCACGAAGGATTTGTAGCAGGATTAAATGCTTCTGGTATAGAAAAATATTATAACCCAGAAGCTGTGCCAAAGGTCATTTACACTGAACCACAAATAGCATACGTAGGAAATACAAAAGGTAAATGCGTAAAAATTAATATGACAGAAATACCTAGGGCGATAGCTGAAGGATTAACTGAAGGATTTCTGAAAGTGTGCACAGAAGGTAAAAAAATAACTGGTGCAGTAGCTTTCTCTCATGACGCTGAAAATATTATTACATTAATTTCAATGTTCATAAATTACGGTATAGATATAGATAAAGCAATTGACTTTATAGAACCGCATCCATCATATTTAGAGGCTGTATTTGAGGCTTTACTTAGACTCAACTCGTAAAATGTCCTCAACTTCGAAGATTCCACAGTCAGTAACTAGCCTTCCAAACTTATCTACAAATAGGGCAGTGCATTCGACTTTTGTTTCGTCTCTTCTAGTTATAACTACTTTTTTATTCTTTATAGATAGATAATTATTAATTTTACTTACAATTTCTTCAAAATCTTCCTTAAGAGAGAGATAATAGTCTATCTTTGATATTACTTCGTTAAGCAGTTCGTCATTATTAACTTCCTTTCCAGTCTCCATTAAAATTGAAGTGGCTTTAATGTCAGGAGGAAATTCCTTAACGTTAGTATTTATACCCACACCTATAAATAGATCCGTGACATCACCAGCATATATTGCCTCAATTAAAATTCCAGAAACTTTCTTGTCATTAACAACTACATCATTAGGCCAACGTATTTTTGCATCAAAAAATGAAGATAAAACATCCCTCACTGCTAAAGACACTTTAAGTGTAGCTACTGGAATTTCTTCCACATTAAAATTCTTCTTTACATAAGTAAACCATAATCCACCTTTAGGAGAGTACCAAGCTCTTTTATACCTACCTCTAGCTTTAGTTTGCTCCTCAGCAGTTACTAAAAAATCTTCATAAAGCATTGAAGAAATAGCTTCTGCAAAATCTTGTGTTGATGTTACTTTACTTAACTTAAATTTCAACATATTTTTTCACATCATCTAAAGTCTTGATTATTGAGAAACCAGAGGCCTTTCTAGCTCTATTCATTATTGCAAAACCTATTCCTTTCTCTGGTACTCCTTCCATAACACCCATATCAACGTCTAATCTATCTAGCTTTCTAAACGAGTCAAATAGATTCTTTGCAATCTCGTACAGGTTTTCCCTACTACCTAGAATTATTCTTGGTTCGTCAAAATCCTTAAAGTCCTCAGTAGTACAAAGTACAGCAACCTTATACTTGCTTCTAAGCAATTTTACAACTTCCTTAAATATTGAGTAATTCTCTACTAGAAGAAGCTTTTTACTAGGCGCGTAATGCCTATATTTCATTCCTGGGGCTAACGCTACTGTAAATTCTCCACCTTTTATTAGTTGTTCCGGAATGACTATTTCTGGTAAAAATTGATGCAACTCTTCTAGCGTAAATGGGCCTGGCCTTAAAAGTACTGGTGGATTGACGGTCATATTTATGATAGTAGATTCTACGCCGAAGAAAGTGTCCCCACCATCAATTATAACGTCAACCCTTCCATTTAAATCTGATATTACATGCTCAGCTTTAGTAGGACTTGGTTTAGTGGCTAGATTAGCACTTGGGGCAGCTATTGGTACGCCGCTCTCCCTTATTAGTTGTAACGCTATCGGATGGGCGGGCATTCTTACCGCAACAGTATCAAGTCCTCCAGTTGTTTCTTTAGGAACCTTGTCGGTCTTCTTTAATACAAACGTTAAAGGACCGGGCCAAACTTTTTGTGCCATATCTAAGACAATATCTGGAATGTCTTTTGCCACATCAAATAATTGGTTAAGATCTGCTATGTGAACAATTAACGGATTATCCATAGGCCTATTTTTAGCCTTAAAAACTTTTATCGCAGCCTCAGGATTATATGCGTCGCCGCCTAAACCGTAAACTGTTTCAGTTGGAAAAGCTACTATTCCGCCTAACTTTATATATTTTGCAGCTTCCCTTATTTTATCTATCTCTGGATTTAGTGGATCTACTTTAAGTATTAGAGTCATACTAAAAGACTCTTCTAGTTTAAAGAATTTTATAGTTATTCAAACTTTTAACCTTTCTAAACGATCTTAATACAATGATTTGATGATTAATGAGGTGATCGCTGACGTATGATGAAATCATTATAACAAATTTATATAAACTGGAAAATGTAATGTCCAAATATGACAGATCAAATTCTCCTCACAGGAAATTTAAAAGAAGCTGCTAGAAAAGCTGCACAATGGCTAGCTAATAGAAAGCCTATAAGAGATTTAAGAGATTGGGGTACAGCGTTCTCGTTGTGGCCTCCCCACTTTACCACTAGTTGTTGTGGGGCTGAATTTGGAGCATTCGCTGCTGCAAGATTTGATGCAGAGAGGTTCGGTATGCTTCCTTTCTCTTCTTCAAGACAATCAAATATTCTAGTTATAGAAGGTACAATGACTAGGAAAATGGCAAGGGCTGCAAGAATAGTTTATGAACAAATGCCAGAGCCAAAGTATGTAATGGCCATAGGAGCATGCAGTCTAGAAGGAGGTATTTTCTGGAATTCTTATAATACGGTCTTACCTTCAGAAGTAGGAATACCAGTAGATATTTACGTGCCAGGCTGTCCAATTAGACCAGAGGCAATAGCTAGAGGACTTCTAATGTTACAGAAAAAAATAAGACATCAATCAACCATTAAGATGTAAACGTTATTTACATTAGTATACGTAAGGCCTGTTTTGATTACTGCAGAATACCTCTCTAAGAGTTCATAACTTGAATGATTTTTTAGACTTTCCTCAATTTCCTCATAACTTATATTCATGTCTCCTCTAATTACACAGCCTGCATACTCACTATTTCCATCTATTCCGTCTGTGGCAATTGCATAAAATTCATAATTTCCTCTAGCCTCTTGTAAAAGCGAAAGGGCTACTTCGCCATTTCTTCCCCCTTTTCCGAATCTCCCAGTTATTGTAACTTCTGGTTCTCCACCTATTATTATGCTACCTTTTTTGAAAGGTATAGAATATTGTAAAATTGATTTATATATTGATGCAATAAATTTTCCTAGATCTTTTGCCTCTCCAACTACTTGGGAAGTAAGAATAAGAGGATTATAAAGATGAGAAGAAATCTTCTTTAATACGTCCATGTTATCCAGAATAATATAATTATCAGCATTAACTTCTTTTGGCGTTTCTATTAAGTATCTAGAATACTCTGGAAGACCTATATCTTCAAGAATTTCTTTAGCGTCCTTAACTGTGCTTTTATCTGCTACAGTATACCCGCTACCTATACTTCCTAAATCATTACCCGGAACGTCACTTACAATAAGAGTCAAAACTTTGGCTTTAGATAATTTAGCCAAAGAACCTCCTTTAAGCCTCGATAAGTGCTTTCTCACTATGTTAATTTTTGTTATCTCCAAACCAGATTTTATCAACCTATCGTTAATTTTTCTATATTCTTCTAGAGGAATGACTGGATCTTCTAGTAGAGCTGATGCTCCTCCAGAAAGTAAGAAAATTAAAAGATCATAATCTTCTGTTGTAAGCATTTCCTTTACTCTTTCCCCTGCTTTTAGGCTGAACTCGTCAACTTGAGGGTGACCTGCTTCTATGACGTTCTTTAAAGGTAAATTAGACCCATGAGGAGTTATAACCAAATAGTCTACTGGTTCTATTCTATCTAGAAAGAATTTAGCCATTTTATAAGAGGCTTTACCAACTGCTATCATAAGAGGCTTGGAAAATTTGTATTCCTTACCTTGTACTATTATCTTATCCTTTTCGACTTTCACTTTTTCCATAAGTGCATTATAAGGATCTGCGTATTCTAGAATCTTATCTATAATAGAGAAATTCATGATATTTTATATTTGAAAATCAAATAATAAAAACTACTACTTATTACTAACTTTTCTTCTTATTATTAGTTTTCTGGCTGGATTTATTAGCAGACTCCAATGATCTCTTATATTCCTTATAAAGATCCGAAGCAATCCTACGCCCTTCCTTAGATAGATCAAAGTATATTCCCTTAGGTTTGTGACCTAATTCTTTCGCCTTAACTTTTAGCCAAGGTTTTACTGAAGAAGTTACTGATTTCTTTAATGCTCCTTGAAATCTCACTAAATAACCCATTTCTTCAAGTTTTCTACAAGCGGCATCAATCTCGTCTTCATTATATTTAGGAGCCCATCCGCTTTCTCCTAATAACCTTCTAGCCATATACCATGGGTTATCTGGACCGTATTTATATATATGGATAAGAATTTTTTTCATTAAATCGTTAAGTTCAGACATTTACAACTACCTGATCAGCTAATGTTTTTGTTATTTCACTTATTTTACCATTAATTTGAACAATAAACTTATCTTCATCCTTTTTTAAAAGCTTTATAGTCTCCCCCGGTTTTATTCCTAACATTTCCATATTTCTTAATATCCATTCTTCTTCTTTAACTATCATAATTACCTTGTATTCTCCCTCATTTACTTCTGATAATAATTTACCAGTAGGTATCTTCATTCTACCTGGTATAGGATGCCCGTGGGGACAGGTGGAGGGAAAGCCTAATATCGCATCAATCTTATCTAAAACGTCGTCAGGCCAAATGTGCTCTAACCTATGGGCTATTTCATGAGCCCTAATCCAATCAACTCCAATAACATCAGTAAGCAACCTTTCGGAAAGCCTATGAGATCTTATTAACCTTTCTGCAATCTTTCTTCCATCATCAGTAAGTTTCAACTTCCTATTGGATCTAGTAATTAGCCCCAATGATTCTAATCTATCTAAAGCCTTACTTATTGTACCAGGAGAAACTTGAAAAGCAATAATTAAGTCAGTAACTTTAGCTTGACCTTTTACTTCTTCGAGCTCGTAAATTTCTTTAATATAATTCTCAAGCGCTTCCGATAATTCCATACTTTATGTTTTGATTTTAGCTTTTATAGTTTCTACCAACCTTGACATAGTCTCTTCTTTTACAAATACTTCTACATTAGTTGAGAATTTACCACTAATTCCTTGTTCTTTTAAATACTCCTTAAGATTTTCTAAAGCTTCGTCAACTGCTGAAGAAATATGTGAATGTAATCTGCTTACTCCTACATTATCTGGTAAATCCAGGTTATCTACTTTTACCACTGCATAATATTTTTTGTTATCTTCCTCAACTTCCATCATATTCTCATGATACTCTTCAATTCGAGAGTAAAAAGATTAAGGTTCGAAAATAGAACTAAGAAAAAATATTAAACTTCCGAATTAAATGATTATAAGTATGTACAAGGTTATCTTTAAAGTCACTAAAGGCTCTGCCAGTAATTTGTCACAAACATTGAGGAAAATAGGGTTTATACCAATATACAGAAAAATTCAAGGTGATTATGATATGTATATGACATTATTTAAAGGAAACAATTTAGCCGAAGTGAAAGAAGCAATCTCTGAGGCCGCATTCTATTTTGCAAAAGAGGGAAAATTCGGTAGGCAGGATTTTGCGACAATATATGAAGTAGATGACAAGTACTTAGGAAAAGGAATAGGAAGTTTACTAGGAGCGGGCTTAGGATATAAATTGGCTGGATTACCTGGTTTAATATTAGGTTTATTAGGCGGTGTAATAATAGGTGAACTAGCAGATATAACTATGGGAGAAAAATTTGTAGGTGTTATGGAATGGCCGAAACTAAGCTACTAAAATTACTAGGAAATAGAGTAACAAGTGGAATCTTAGGCTTATCTCTCCTCGTCTCTTCACTTTACCTAGTTATTTCAATTAAAGTTAACTTTTACGATTTACTTTATGAAACTCTAGTATATTTTAATCCGTATTTCCTATATGTAATTGGTATTCCTTTAGGATTAGAAAGGTTAATTTACGGAATAACTGGCAATAAAAAATTCTCAGACTTCTTCTTTGGAAGAACAGAATTTACAGCTATGTACCTATACTTCCTTTCTTTATTTGGAATAATAATGGGAATATTTATTGTAATTTATTCAATAGCACTAACTGGGATATTAGTAAGGACAATGGATATAATAGATGGCGTGAGTTTCATTCTATTTGGAATTTCATTGGTAGCACTTTAATTAGTTTTTTTACATTTTAAAAGAAGCCAAGGTCCATATTTTTTACTCTCAAGTAAAGTAAGTTTATTTTCCCTAATTGCAGATAAATAGTAATCCTTATGCCTTAATTCTATCTTCCACCATTTAGATAAGAAACTCGAAATGAAATTACTTTTGACCAAAACCAAAATTTCGCACCTACCATTAGGCTTCAAGACTCTGGAAATTTCCTTTATTGCTAGAGAAGGATTACTTAACATGTGCAAGACTAGAAAAGACGATACAGAATCCATAGAGGCAGATTCTATAGGTAGAGAAATCGCATCAGCCCTTACTGCTATAACATGAGAAAATTTCTTCTTTAGAATTGAAAGAAATTTTGTAGAAATATCAAGACCTACACAATATTCACATTTAACATACTTGAATATTATTCCTGGACCAGTACCTATGTCAAGAAAGCTTTGAGAAGATAAAAATTCACCTGCATCCTTGAATATTTTATTATATGAATAAAAAGAAGTTAAGAAAAACCCTAAAGGTGCCCAAATTTTATCGTAGATAGGAGCAATTCGCTCCAGTAACTTATCTCCCTTAACGTCTGAATTTACTAGGAAATCGTATATTCCATCATGATACATAAACTTATGTCCTTTCCCGCATTCTAACTTATCATTAACTGGAGTTCCATCGTAGGGGCAAATAAATCTCATAAATTACTTTATCTGAAAGGTGGTAAATATATATCGTATAAAATCCTTTAAAGTAACTATTTTATTCTTATTTACGCAAAGACTTCCAATATTATATTCTTTCATCACCTTTACAGCTTCACTCATTGAATAGTTTTCATCAACACATATAAGATGTGGATTCATCACTTCCATTACTGGTACGTCTACCGTGTATTTCTGTGCATAGTAATAAATTATATCCCTAGCTGAAAGCATTCCTATTGGTTCTTTCTCAATTACTGGTAAATGTCTTATATGATTTTTAACCATTATTTCAATAGCCGAAATTAAGTTAGTATAGGGCGGTATATTTAATGCATCCTTAGCTATATTGTTTACATCTACTTCCTTAGGAAAGTGGTAAGAAAATACAACATCTTTCTCAGTTATTATCTTATCATCATAAATAACTGAGTCAACATTATTCTCAACCATCGATTTAACTATATGTATAATATCTGTAGAAGGTATTTTTACTGCCTTCTTCAATTCCACATCTCTTAACCTAGCTTCGCTTTTAAATAGTAAATTTCTTAATGCTTCATCAACAGTAAAAATTCCATAAATTTTATTATTACAGTAAATTACAATTCTCCTTATATTGTTTCTCGCCATAAAAAATATTGCTTCATCTATAGTGCTTTCACAACTTATTGAAATTATTTTTGATCCATTAATCTGCAATTCTAATCTCCTTTATTCCATATTTTTTCATAATTGTATATAAGAAGAATGTAAGCAAAGACTTTTGAGCCTTTTCTCCATTAATCTCTATATTGGGGTAACTTATACATCCTTCAGCTTTTTTGGATATATTTTCAGCAATCTCCTTGGCTTCTTCTGGAGATCTTATTTCAAATTTATCACCTAGGTTTAAATCCTTAAATCCTTCAATAAGTATAATATCTGCAGGGAATAACGAGAGATAATCAAAGTCTTTACAATCAAAGAATAATGCACAATCATTACTATGGAAGATTACTAAGTCTGCCCCCTCTTTCTTAAACTTAAAAGTATCTTTATTTTCATCATCAATAACGTGGTGAGAGTGCTTTACTACTGCTATTATTAAGTCTTTTCTTTTGCGTTTTAATTCCTTTATTACTTCAAGAATAGTTGTAGTTTTCCCTGAATCTTTCTTACCAACTATCTGAAAAACGCATGCCATATTAACTTATACTCTTATTAAATATTGATGCTTATCCCTTTAGAAGAAGCTAGAAAAATTATCGAGGAAACCGAATTTCCCAAGCCTTCTGTAAGAGAAGTTGATTTACTAGACTCAGTAGGTAAAATTGTAGCAGAAGATATTATTTCAATAGAAGACATCCCAGAGAGAGACTTATCTGCAATGGACGGATATGCAATAAGAAGCGAGGATTTTGGAAAGAAATTGAAGGTCGTTGGTTCTCTTTTTCCGTCAAGTAAGGAAGTACCTAAAATTAATGAAGGAGAAGCATTTTACGTAACTACTGGAGCCCCAATACCTGAAGGAGCAGATGCAGTATGTAGAGTTGAAGCAACTAAGAGAGAAGGAGATTACGTAATTATAGGAGAAAAAGTTCACAAAGGAAAGGATATAAGACCTAAAGGAGAAGATATCAAAAAAGGAGAAAAAATACTTAATAAAGGAGAAAAAATAACTCCTTATCATTTAGGAATTTTAGCATACGAGAAAATATACAAAATAAAGGTGCTTAACATAAGCTTTGCTGTATTTGCAAACGGAGATGAACTTTCGCCTTTTCATTCTAATGGTGAAAAAGTAGATTCAATAACACCAATTCTAATTCCTTTGTTATCATCTTTTGGTAATGTAACATATCTTGGTGTAGCTAAGGACAATCCAGACGATGTAGAAAAATTCATCGAAAAAGCTTCTTCGTTTGATTTTATAATATCTATTGGTGGGTCTTCGGTAGGTGAAAAGGATTATGTGAAGAGAGTTATTGAAAAGAAAGGAGGAAAATTACTTTTTGAAGGCGTTTCAGTAAACGTACTAAAGAGAGGCAGTGTTGGTTTAATAAACGGAAAACCAATCTTAATCTTACCAGGGCAAGTAGTTTCTGCAATAACTGTATTTCATGAACATGGATTGCATATAATTTCTAGGATGATAGGGAAGGAAATAAGAAAATTTGAGGAAATAGAACTTGGAGAAGAAATAGAAATAAGACACAATATGGATTCTACATTCTTGTTCGAAAACAAAGGCGGAAAAGCCCATCCATTAAGATGGGGGGTAGGACTTTACAGTGAGTTATACAAAGCGTATTGGTTTGGTGTTCTAAAGAGAGGAAGAAAATATGAAAGAGGAGAAAAAATCCTCTTGCAAAGACTTCTTTGATGCAATAATATTAGCTGGAGGAGAATCAAGGAGATTTGGAACCGATAAATGCTCCTTTGAAATAGATGGAAAAACAATGCTACAAAGAGTTGCTGAAAACTTTGAGAGGCCTATAATTGTTACTAGAATTCCAAGAAATTGCGGAATAGAAATAATAGATGAAGGTATAGGACCAATAAGAGCTTTGGAAATTGCAGTTAAAAGAATTGAAAAAGATAAAGTTTTTGTAACGGGATGCGATTTTCCTTTTCTTAAAAGAAGAGTTGTAGAATATATCTGCAGCAAGGATTATGAGATCGCAATGCCTTTATTGGAGTATCCGCAACCACTTTTAGGCTGCTATAATACGAGATTCTTGAAAAATAATATTTCAAAAGTTAACTCTCTCCAAGAGTTAATAGGCATTGCAAATAGCGCTTATTTAATTGGAACTGAAGAAATAAAAATGATAGATTTAAGCCTTGATTCTTTACGAAATATTAATAGATTAACTGATTTCTACACAAAAGTAAAAATTTTTACTAAATCTAAAATTTTATTAAGATAAAGATTTTAGTTTCTTCATGATATCTCTAAACGTTGTTTAAATCTTTAGCGTAATTTTATAGTAGTTTACAGTTTTCTCTTAAATCTTTTAACAAGAACACTAAAGATAATCCTTTTATACGTTTATGAGTAAAATTATATTTAGACCATAAATGGCAAAAAAGAAGAAATCTACTAGCGAATCATCAAGCAGTTCATCAAGCAGCGGGGAAAAGAAAAAGTAATTAAGGCAAGTATTCATCTAACCTTAAAGTTAATATGTTTTTTCTTTAGTTACTTTTAAATGCTTGCCCCATTTATTCCAACTCCTGAAGAAGTTATTAAGGAAATGCTAAGTTGTGCCAATGTAGGAAGAAAAGACATTATTGTAGACTTTGGAAGCGGAGACGGCAGAATACTTAAAGTTGCAAAGACGTATTTTCACGTTAAATTAGCTATAGGTGTGGAATTAAATAAAATCTTATGCAAAGAATCTAAATCTAAGGACGTGGAAATAATATGCGGTGATTTACTATCTCTTTCAGAAGTTCTAATCCCAAGGGCTACAGTAATTACTACATATCTTTCACCCAGAAGTAACGAGCTCTTGGAAGATATAATTTTAAGAAACGGCAAAAAAGGTCTAAAGGTTATAAGTCATGACTTTGAATTTAATAAATTACCTCTAGAGAAAATTAAGAAAGTAAAAGCAATGGGTTTATTGGGCTTAACAGAACACACTATTTATTGTTACAAATTATGAAAGTTTGCGTATTATACTCTGGAGGAAAAGATAGCACATACGCCTTACATTGGGCAGTATTTAAAGGTTTCGAAGTAATATCTTTACTTACTCTCCTGCCCAAAAGAGAAGACTCTTGGATGTTTCAATATCCTAATGTCGAATATACTAAATATCAAGCTGAAGTCATGGGGATAAATATTATTCAAATGCCGACCTCGGGTGAAAAGAACAACGAACTTGAGGATTTATACGTTGCTTTTAAAAAATGCAAAGATTTAGGAGCTCAAGGCATTGTAACGGGGGCCTTGCTTTCTGATTATCAAAGACTTAATGCTAATATTATAGCTGAAAAACTATCATTGAAAACTTATTCTCCATTGTGGAGAAAAGATCAGGAAAAATACATGTACGAACTTATAGATGAGGGATTCGAGTTCATAATTACTTCTACCTCTGCTTATGGTTTTCCTCACGAACTTTTAGGAAAGGTAATAAAGAGAGAGGACGTAGATCTAATAATAAGGAGAGCAAGAGAATATGGCTTTAATCCTGCATTTGAAGGTGGAGAAGCTGAAACTTTCGTTACTTATGCACCGTTATTTAAAAGAAGATTAAAAGTATTTGGCGAAATAAAAAGATTAGGAGAGGATAATTGGAGGTTTTTAATAAAACGTATACTTTGAAAAATTGCTCCTTCGTAGTAGACTCAGAAAAAGTCCTAGAAAATGTTAACATAGTAATTGATAACGACAAAATAAAAAACGTAGGCAAGGAAATAGAAGGAGATGAAATAGACTGTTCAGAATATGTAGTAACACCTGGTTTTGTTAATTCGCATACTCATTCTGCAATGATCTTCTTAAGAGGATATTACGATGATAGCGAATTACAAGAATGGCTAGATAAAATGTGGGAAAAGGAAAGATCTGCAGGCAAGAACATACTTAGGTTAAGTAGCGAATTAGCAGTACTAGAAATGTTGTCTTCGGGAACTACAGCATTCGTTGACATGTATTTTAATCCGGAAGATATAATAGAGATTTCTCAACAATACGGTATTAGGGCTGCCGCAGGTTATACTTTCTTAGATAAAATCTTTGACCCGGAGGAAGTAGCAAAAATGCAAAGAAGACTTCGCGAGACTAACCTATTTAAACCAATAATTAATGTGCACAGCATATACGCAGTAAACGAAAAAACATTACTTTTAGCAAAAGATCTAGCTGAAGAACAAAACACTTGGATAAATATACACTTATCAGAAACTAGGAAAGAAATTTATGAGACAAAATTAAGAAAAGGAAAATTTCCAGTAGAGTATTTGCGCTCTTTGGGGATAACAAAGTTCCAAGCAGTCCATTTAGGTTGGGTAGCTAGTTGGGAAATAGATATGTTGAAGGATTCTGTTGCAGTAACTCATTGCCCAACATCTAACATGAAATTGGCAACGGCAGGAGCGTTTCCATTCTATGAAATGATGAACGCAGGAATTAATGTTACAATAGGCACTGACGGTCCTGCAAGCAATAATTCTTTGGATATCATAAGGGAAATGAAAAACGCAGTATTATTACAACGCCACTCCTATTGGGACACAAGAATAAAGGCCATGCATGTATTTAAAGCTACTACAGAAAATGGATATAAATTATTTGGAATTAAAGGCGGATTAATAAAAGAGGATTATGTAGCTGACTTAGTGCTGTTTAATAAGTACGACTTGTATCCACTAAAAAAAGATAGGTTGTTATCAAATATAGTTTATTATGCCACTGGAGAGAATGTAAATAAAATAATCATAAATGGAAAGATAATAGATAAGAAGACCATAAAAGAAAAGATTCACGAACTAGCAAAAAAATTAAATGAACTCATTTAAGGTTTAAACTCACTTTCAACTAGTGATGCCATCTTATCTGAACAGTCCTTAATATCTTGTAAAATCTTAGACTTTAGCTCGTTGTAATCCTTTGCCTTATAAAGGTATCTTGGCCTTCCTGCCTTATTTCCTGGTTCCTTAATCCTCATTACTAATGCCATTTCTAAAAGCTTATTTAGACTTCTGTTAATTGATGCCTTGGAAAGCTTTAAGTCGCTCTCAAGTTCTTCAGTTCCTCTTGCATCTCCTTTCATTAGTGCCATTAATACTTGTACGTCAGTTTCTGAAAGTCCGTAGCAAAATGACAATATATCTACCAACCCTGCATCTTTTCCAGATGGTAACTTTATTCTTGATCCACTTATCTGACTTTGCTCCATTTTAACCACAAATAAAGATTCTAAACTCCTCATATATATATTTTTTCCATGTATTTTAAGGATAGCATTTCAACTTTTATAGAGAAGTAAGACGTTATACAAAAGAACTCATAAAAGTTAATTATATATTTATGTAAATCGTTCCCAAAGTATTCACTATGTTCTTAATACTTTCAAAGCTATTTTTTACTGTATATAAAAAGATTTATATATTAGAATATTAAATAGGTAACATAGTGATCTATAAATGGCAGACGTAGAAGAAATTGTAAAAGTAAGTAGAAACTACCAGGTTACAATTCCCGCTAAAATAAGGCAGAAGTTCCAAATAAAGGAAGGCGATCTAGTTAAAGTAGTATTCGACGAAAAAGAGAATGCAGTAAAGATAACACTACTTAAGGAACCTTGGAAGTAAATTTTTTAAATTAATTCCCATTTTTTTATTTTCTATGCTCATTGATATTCATGCTCACTTAAATTCTGATGAACTTAAAGATAAGATAGATGAGATTTTATCCAAATGTAGTATAAAAATAATAAACGCTGGAGTAGATTTAGATAGCGACATAGAAACTCTAGAACTAGCAAGAAAATATAAAGACATTATATACCCTGCAATAGGATTTCATCCAGAATATATAGAGAAGGCGGAGAAAGAAGTTGATAAAATATTGCCCTTAATAGATAAGGCGATAGCAATAAGCGAAGTAGGACTAGATTACTACTGGATAAAGGATGAAAAACTGAGAAAAAAGGAAATAGAAGTACTATCTGCTTTCTTAGAAATAGGAGAAAAGAGCAGAAAACCAGTAATATTACACATAAGAGGTGGAATGAACGACTTTCTTCAGTTAGTATCTTCATATAAATTAACTTTCATAATTCATGCATTCGAAGGTAGTATAAAAATAGCGAGAAAGATTCTAGACCTTGGAGGATATTTATCTTTCCCACCAATTATAGTAAGAGATAAGCTAAGAAGACAAATCGCAAAAGAAGTGCCCATAGATAGATTATTCACTGAAACGGATTCGCCATTTTTAGGACCAGAAAAAGGAAAGATGAATGAACCATGCAATGTTAACATAACGCTAGATGAATTATCTATAATTAAAGGATTGAGCAAGGATGAAATAGAAAAGCAGATTGAGAAAAATTTTTACAGAGTCTTCATACAATAAGGAAACTAATAAAAGAAAAATATTACCTTATTTTTACTTCTTTTCCTCTTCTTGAGGTGCGAAGTAAACGAATAGGAAGAACGATATGAAGCCTATGAAAGCCATTATAGTGAATAGCATTGTATATGGAGCAGCTGCTGCGTGAAGTGTAGCGTCAGCCAATTCCCATACTAGTAACGCTATAGCTAATATGTAACCTATTCCCAAAACTTTGAAGAAGCTAACCATTTTAATCACACTCCACTAATATTACTCCCCATGCACCCATAATATATCCTTTCTGTATTCCTATTAGGTCTCCAAGCTTAGTACTTAAGCCACAAGGATTATAGTTATAGTATACTGGAGTTATTATTCCGTATAAGTATGCTGGCGCAGTAGCGTTAAAAGTGAAGCACATTGTAGTTCCATAAGATATTGGAACTTGCTTTACTAAAGTAATTGTACCATTCCACCATATCGCATATATTCCTACATATACTGAAGTTACTGGATAAGCTGTTCCATTTACGGAATAATTGTATAAGTAATTCCTATCGTCATCTGGAGTTGGCATATACATTTTAACAGTGACAGTCTTATGGGCATAAGTTATTAACGTAGGGCCTGGCACAGTATCGTTAAATATTCCACATTGATTTCCTACTAAATAGAAGGATGTTGAAGGCCCAATTATTGGTGGATTATACGGGTCTCCCTTTAATGCCACACTCTGTGCAACTGAAGTTTGCTTCTCATACGCTGTTATATTTCCTGAAGTGAAATATCCGCTATATGGCAAACTTAAGAGTAATCCTGTTTGATAGCTGAACCAAGGTCCGTTGTATTCTCCTCCTAAGAATGCATAAGCCCCAGTTATATTTGGAACTGGTAATACGTCATATTCGACTAAACCTGGAACTATTTGGTCTGTCACTACTCTATCAGAATAGTCTGCAAAATAGAAGTTAGAAGTTACGTCCGCTGAGGTCATTGTTATATTTAAGTACTCTCCAGGATGTCCTATTATTAGATTATAGTAATAAGGACTTCCTAGTTCATCCGATATTATTCCACCACCGCTTTCATTTATCTTGAATAGGTACTGGTACGAGGTAATATGAACGTCGATAATTTTAGATGTAGGAACTCCCACTAGACATCTTTCTACTGAGGGAACTCCACCTACTACAAAATCTTCAGGTAAAGTTCCTGCTATTACGATTGCAAATAAAACTATTACAAATATTGTCCAGGCTAATTCCCATCTTTCCTTTTTGTCCATTTAAATCACCTTTTAGATAGAATCATATTTAGTAAAAAAAGAAATTATAAACTCTTCGCACCCTTTAGTACTGGATAAGAAATTAATATTATGCCAAGTGTTAGTAGGATTATCCACGCCCACGGCATTGTGTTATACATATCTCCGCCCAATGCTAGAGGTATTGTACTAATTACTATTATTAAAGCGCCTATAATTCCTAGAGCCCAATACGCTCCTAACGCTTTGCTATTCATAGTTTTTCCTATTTTATTGAAGTTATTAAGTTTAAACCCAGCAGAACTCCAATCTAAACTCATGGCAACCGTGTTAATGAGCTGGCCTAGTGATAATCCTTCTAATCTTGCAGTCCTTCCTTTCACTAGTGTTGCTACTAGATTTACGAACCAAACTAGTGTAGAGATTTCAGCAATAAGTGCTCCAACTGTTGCTAAATTCTCAGCAAATACTAAGCCAGGAACCCTTGGATATATTTCCGCCCTTCTTACAACGCCGTAAAGGCCTATTATTTCAAAGCCAATTATTAGGATTGAAGCCCCTATTGTATAACCAATGTAATGAATCCACGCCATCTTGCTAGAATACCACTGCCTTCCAGTCATCATTGGTATCATGAAATATAATACCGCCATTGCTGCAGGTACAATTGATAATAAGATCATAGCGTGGAAGTGCCCAACTACCCACATGCTATTGTGGACTATTGAATCAAAGGCTATTGTTGCGTTTGAAATTCCAGTTACTCCTGCGGCAATTGCCCCTGCAAATGACGTTGCTACAAACGCAGTAATTACGTTAAAGTTAACTTGAGCACCTTTTGCTGTAGCCCATAAGTTAAGGAAAGTCATCATTGAGGGAACTACTACTGCATAAGTTAATATTTCTTGCAGTACTTTTATTGCTACTGGTAAATTAACCATGTATAAGTGATGTATAGGAACGTTATTAGAGAAGATTAAGTAGAGTAATGCGGAAATTCTTCCCATTCTATCACTATATAATGGTTTATTTGCTAGAGTTGGTATTAGTAAGTAGAGTGCAGCTACCGCAGGTAACCATGCCATGTAAACTACTGCATGGCCAAATATCCAGAAAGCTATTTGGTTAGCTATTGGATTTAATCCAACTATTCCAGCATAAGCTAGAATATCCCATATGTCAGCAGCAGTTACTCCGGAGTAACCTATTGCATACAATAAGGTATTCATTAGGAAGAATACTAGAGGTACTGGCAATTTTTCCTTTAATGACTTAGATGCAATATAGTAATGGTATATGATCCATACTGAGGCCATATAAGTGAAGGCATCAAGTAATAACCAGCCTATGAAGAATAGCGGAGAAACTACGTACTCAGAATAAGGAGGAATCCCCATTGGAGATATATAGTACCAATCAGTTGCAGAAAAGTAATTGTCATTAAATGTTGGGAATGCAACAATGGGTCCTTCCATGAACATCATGGAAATGTTTATTGCAATAAATGCTGCATTTAATAACCATTTTGCTCTAGGCTGAAGGTTTAGTAATTTTATTGTAAAGTAAATGAATAATGCAAACTCGACTTGCTCTGCAAATCCAAATAAGTCCCTCTCTGCATGTAGAGTTATTCCTGCATAGTACTCCTGTGAAGTCATTGCCAATACTCCATAGGTTCCCCAGGTAGACTCTTGGATTCTAACCATTAAGGAGTCTATAACTCCTAATAAGCCCCATATAACTCCCATTACTAACATTGCCATTACGATTCTAGTAGTCCAGTCTTTGTCAAGTTGGAATAAGGAAATTACAAGATCCTTTAGACTCATATCGGATCTATGAGTAATGTATATTTTTAGTTCTTATATTTTACATTGATATTTTTTTATAAAGTTACTTTAACACAGTTAAACTATCTATAATAAAGGAAAATGTCACATATAAGGTAAAGTATGTTAAATATTGAATTTAAAGATTTTTTATTAAAAATCAAGAATTCTATGCCTAGCAACATAGAACAGTAAATGATGACAGTTACTAGATCTAGTGCACTAAATAAAAGTACAATTGAATAAATTGCGAAATTGAGAGAGAATAATATTTAGTTAGATTATAAGTACTTTACCCTACCCCACAATTAATCTTGAACTCTGTAGCGCCGGGAGCGGGATTTGAACCCGCGCGGGGTTTCCCCCAACGGCTTAGCAGGCCGCCGCCCTAACCGAGCTAGGCGATCCCGGCATTATATTTATTCTAATCTATAACTTAAAAATCTTTAGATAAGTTGCTCAACGCCAAGCATCTAAGTATTTGCTTTGTATATAGAGCTAATAATTTTAACCTCATTTATATGTAGATAATTTAGAGATGCTCAGGGACTAAAATATGAAGGCGGATAATCCCCTGATACCCCCCAGTCCCTGGGCATCTATAAATAATATAGAAATCCCATGTTACCTTTCCTCCAAATATAATACTTTTCTATGAATCTCTTCATCAATGACCTAATTTTAGAAACTTTAACTTCTTGATAATTAATTCCCCAAGGTACTTTAGACCTTATATGAATGCCTTCTCTTCCAGTAGTAACTATGTGAATATAAATCGGTTCAAATCCTCCCTCAAGTTTTCCAGATATTCTTTTACCAACGTATATTCCTTCTCTCATTGCCAACTCTCCTAATTTTGGCCAACCTTTAATAATATCTCCTATTGCATAAACGTTTTTCTTAACTTCAAGATAACTATTAACACTTAGTAGGCCGGTAAACTCTGGAGGAACACATTTTTCGATAATGAGGTTAGGTTCTTCACAAGTTTTAATGTATTTTTGTGTTACTTCACTTACGACATTGGCTACCTTATTACCTAGATAAGATAAGAATTTACCATGATATTTTACGTTCTTGCCAGCAATTTTTGAATATAGTGCTATCTGCAGGGCCAAATAATCGTCGTACTCATCTTCTGCAGTTATACAAATTTCTTTATCGTTCCTTATTTTCTCCATTATGCGAGCTAAATTAGGTCTTTCACAACCTAAAGCAATGATTATTTTATCTGCCTTATACTCGCCTTTATTAGTTTTTATTTCTAAATTAGAAATATCAACATCTTTTATCTCCTCTTTTTGGACAAAATTTAAACTAACTTCATATTTCGTATTTTTTATCAGATTTCTAAGATATGCTGTATAGAAAATGAATTTACTCTCGCGAGAAAGAATTACTTTTCCCGCTCCTCCTTTTATATTATAATATGCGTTTAATCCTGCATATCCAGAACCTAATATGAATATCACATGAGTTGTAAGTAGAAAGATTAATAATTTTTGTGTAATCTCTCTCTTATTGGATTGAAGCTCACTTTAGCTTATTCAAAAGAAGAGGAACTACTACCTATATTACCTATTTTAGATAAGGAAATAGATAAAGGAATTGAAATAGAAGCAATAAAAGTTAAGGAAGAAGAAATTAAGTTTAAATACACTAATTTTGACCTATATTATCTTCCTCTTCCAGACTTAAATTATATTGAAACAAAAATATTATCAAACGGGGCTTATGCGGTAAATTCTTTAGGATTAGATAGTTTGAAGAACGAAGTCTGCATAAATAGTAATTCCACGGAGTTTTACCTTCTAAAGGTTTTAATGAATTACAGAGGAATTCCAAATGGTAGAGATAACTGTAACGGGAGTAAATTCACTACAAAGGACTTTAAGATATCATTAAGTGATAAGTGGAAAGAGACATGCGGAGATTTACCAATAATTTTGAACGTTATAGGTAGTAATTTGCCTGAAGACGTAATAAGCAAGGTAAAAATAGTAATTAGGGAATCCGCAAGTTTGCAAGAAGCGAAAGGTGCAATAACGTCAGTTTCAAAGGAATTAGGACTTAAAGGAAGAAAAGCTATTGATTGTTTCTTCAACTTATGTAGGAAGAAGAACTTGTGTAATGTAAATAATTACGTAATTTTGTGAGAAAATTGATTAAAGATTTTTTGACTACCCTTTTATATTTCGTAGAAGAAAAAGGATATCCTTTGCCTGTTGCTTTCAAAAAAACTAAAGAGATTAAGAAAGTTAAGGGGATGAATTACGACAAATTATATGAGATATCTAGGCTACTCTTACTTTCATATAATTCTCTAAAGGGTAAAAGGTCTAAAAAAGTAGATCAGTTTTTACAAGGTAATTATGAAATTTTATTACCTTCATGGGCCAGGGAAGAGTTATCAAGATATCTAGATGTAGAGTATTTAGAGAGATCTTTGAGAATTAAAAATACGTGGGTTAGGATAAATACCTTAAAGGCTGATGTAGACAAGGTTTTAAAATCATTAGAGAATCAAGGAGTTAATTTTGAGGTTGATAAAGACGTCTATTATTTGATTAAAGTTGAGAACGAGAGTGCACTGAAAAAGACTAAGGAGTTTGCAAATTTTGAAGTTATTATTCAAGATAAGGCAAGCGTATTAACTGTTGAGAGTTTAGAAGTTGGAAAGGGCGATAAAATTATAGATTTATCCTCTGCTCCAGGTAATAAAGCGTCGCAGATTATGCAACTAGGTGAGAATAGCGTTGAATTATTTCTAGCAGATATTGACATAAATAGACTAAAAAGAGAGGTGGATTTACTTAAAAAAATGGGAGTTAATATGAATAAAATTCATATTATACACCAAGATTCTACTAATAATTCAATGTTAAGGTCAGATAAAGTACTACTTGATGCACCTTGCTCCTCCTCTGGAATGATTTCTAATGAACCTGCAATAATGGTTAACCTTACAAGGGAAAAAGTAACTTATTATTCTCAGCTTCAAAGGAAAATGATAGATGAAGCTAGGAAAACTATTAATGCAGACTATTTAATTTACGCAGTATGTTCCTTATTCCCTGAAGAAGGAGAAGAACACTTTATGAATCTTAAGACTGAGAAACCTAAAATCCCTGGAGAGAGGCCTTATATTGATGGCGTTAATGGAATAAGGTTATTTCCTCACATCAACTTTACAGAAGGATTTTTTATAACTAAAATACTTTTGCAGTAGTCTATAATTTAAATACCTATTAAATTACGTGAAAATTCCTATTTATAAATATATTTCAAGAATATTTATTCCGGAAGGAGTGAATTACACTTTAGAAAATATCGAAGATACAATCTATTTAAAGACTGATTCAATAAGACAACCAGAGATTGTTCTTTTTCCTGAAGTAAGTATAGGAAAAGAGCCATGGGTTATTCAAAAAGGTAATAAGTTGATTCAAATCGACGGGAAAGAGGAAGTGCTGGAGGAAACTCAAGGAGATTTTCTAGGTGTCACTTACATTAACGTTGAGGGAGTATATGAGAAAATACTACAAATAAAGGAAAACGAATATATTTTTAGAGGAAATAAATACAATGAATTCTTGAAATATTTCAATACTTGTATCCTAGAAAATAGTAAAAAGATAACTCTCATATACGACAATATGGAAATTAATAGAGAAAAACCAAAATATTATATAGTAAATAAAAACGCAATTTCGCTAGTTTATGATGGATATACAGAAATAATATCAAAGTCTGGATCCTTTAGAATAAATGAGGAAAAAATTCTTTTAGGTAAACAAGGCAACAAGTTGGTATTTCAAACTCTTGATGGTAAAATATTACTTGAGGATGAAGTAATAGGCTTCTGTGAAAACAAGGCAGAACTACTAGGGGTTATCGGTAACGGAGTAGTTATATCGTGCGTCGATAGGGTAAAATATTTTAATGACGGAATATGGCAGGAAATTGAAATTAATGTTAACCCTTTCTTAAGCTTTGTAAATTCTAACTTCATTATATTAACAACTAACATTCACACATTAGTTTATGACAAGAACCTTTTTTTAATATATAAATTCCTCAGCTCTGCATCAAGCGCGACTACTAGGTATATAGTCTTGTTCACAAATCCCTTTGTTGGAGTAGTAGATAGCCTGGATAATGAAGAAGTAATGAAAGTTGAGAAAACCGTGCTAGATGAGTCTTCGCCAATAAAAATCCTTATAAGAAAAAACTATGACATAGAGTATCAAAATGTAATAGAAGTTAATAGAAAGGATACAAATTCAAATTACTACCAAGTTGAAGTGGAACCAAAATTATTAGGAGATTATGAGGCTAAATTCAAATTAATCTCACCTTTCTTCTCTTTAAATGTTAATATACCAATTATTAGCGAAAAACCTAAAATATATGCAAAAGGTTCTATTATAAGAACAAATGGAGAAGTTTTAGGAACTAAAATGAATTCGTATCTAAATATAACTATTAACGCTAAAATAGTAACTAATATTCCTTACACTATTAGAATAAGATTCAGAAATCAATCATTTGATATTATCTTTGACAAAAAGGAGATTAATAAGGAGCTCAAAATCCCTGTAAATATATTTAATCAAAAAGAATCAAATGAAATTATTAAAATAGAAGTAATAAGGAATAACACTATACAAACCTCTATGGAATTACTCGTCCCTATAATTTTCGTAGAACCCCCAAGTGAGTGGAAATCAAAAATTATAGACCACGGCAACTATATAGAGAAAATACTATATACTAGTAGAGGAGACATATCTTGGACTAAGGTTTATCATTATCCAATGCACAAAAAGGCATTATTAGTTAAGGAAGGCTTAAAGGAAGGCGTGAAGGTTTCTGGAGATAAAGTAATAGTAAATTTAGAAGACCCTATAATAAGCTTATATTATACAGTAGACTATCCCTATTTAGTTTTAATACCAAATATGAGATATTATTATCCTATAGAAGTTTTCTACGGAACTCACAGTTATAGAGGGCTTCCTGAGAAAATAATATTTCCTCTGGATCCTGCATATAACGAAATTTTCTTCAGAGTTTACGTTGGAGATAAAATAATAAAGAGAACATATAAAATTCCTAAAGAGATATATTTCAAGGTAGCAGCAAGCTCAAAATGTAAGTTAGAAGAATTACTCAAAACTTTTGGTATAGTCTGAAGCTTTTTTATTTTCTAATCCTTACGTGCCTTCCAATATAGTGAAAAATACATATTACATTATGGGCTGCAAAGTTACAATATCGCAAGTAGATGATGTATTAAATTACACAGTAGAAGAACCTACATTAACTCTAGAGGAGGAAAAAGCTCTTAAATCACAAGTTCAATTACCTCAAAATAGTATAGAAAAAATAAATTATTATAGAGAAAAAATGGAAAAATTCGGTAATCTAACTTGTTTAATGCTTGATAAAAATGTTGAAGAAATTGAATGCATTGATATTTCAAAACCTTTAAATGTAAAAATTAAAGGATTAGGAAGAGCGACAACTAACATAAAAGTTAGTAGAGATGAGATACTAGATATTTTCTCTAAATTTATGGACTCAAAAAATTATAGGAGAATAGGGGAATTCATTATTATAGAAAATGATAAATTCAGAGGTATAATTAAAGTTAAAGAAGATATAAACTTCAACATAATAAAAAATGATAATTACTCAGAAAGTATAACTGAACTCATTTCTGAAGGGTACTTAAATAAATATTCTGCAACTTACTTATGGCATATTATTGAAAATTCAGGAATTATTATAATAAATGGAAACAAAAGAATTGCTAATAGTTTAGCCTTTTCTTTGGTTAACTTAGTTTATAATAAATTCAATAAAATCGTAGTAGTAAGTAAATCTAAGATTAGGAAACTTAACGAGTTAATTATACTAAATGGCGTTAAAAACCTCGATATAATTGATTATTACAACCCAGACTTAGTATTATTTGATTATGTTAATAGTGACGTTATTACAAAAATTATCGATTTAAATATTCAAAATAAGGGCGTAATAGTACTATCTGGTTTTCCAGATAATACTACTTTCCTAAGTAGCTTATTAAAATTTCAATTGCTTTCCTTGTCTAAATTACCTACCGTACTTGTGGAAATAATTGGAAATTACGTTAATATTCACGAGTTGTATTCTACCAGAACTAAAGTAAGGGTAAGAAAAGTATGCAAAAAAGGAATTATGAATAAAAAAGAATTCAATTATTCTATAATACTAAAGAATAAAATAAATACCAATAATCTAGATTTAAAGATATCAATTATAGAAAATTTAACTAATAATAATATCTTAGATAAGTACGAAATAAGAGAAAAAGTGGCGAAAATAGGTGAAAAAATTGAGCCAGAGATTTAAATTGATAAAGTCATTTAATATTGAGAGTTTTGAGAATATTAACGAGAAAAACTTTACTGAGCTTGAAAATTTATCAATAAAAATCTTATTATTTAATTATCTAACATTTATATCAAGTCTAATTTACTTACGCCTCTCCATTCAATTAATCACTATTGCCTTACTTGCGTCTATGCTAAGCTTGATATACCTTTTAGTTAAACGCAAAGTTAACTTTACTCAAAACATTAATTTATTATCACTAACTGCAGTAGCACCATTATTACTACCAATGCCAATAGAAGTAAGAATAAGTACTTCTCTTGCAATTTTTTCAATGCTTAACTGGAATTTTAATAAGGAGGATATATATCATCAGTTTCTTAAGAAAAAAAGAGAGAAAATACTAGAAATGAAGAGAAAACTATTGCAAGGATCTAAAACTTACAGAGTTACTATAAAAAGGCTGAACAAACTTGAGAAAAAGTTCTATGGGCTATATCAAAAACTCCAAGTATTTTATATCGTATTATATTTTCTACCATTACTAACATTACCATTTATTAAGTATGAAACTATAGCATACGAAGAGGGAATACTGACTATTCTAATTTTATCCTCTATAATATCTTTACTGCTAAGAAATAGTTTATTTGATTTCAAAAACATACTTTATATCTCATTAATTTCAGTACTAATATGGTTTATATGAGCGCATCTTTACTTTCCTTGGTAACAATATCTATTTCATGACCCTTTTCTAAAGCCTCCAATATTTCTTCGCCTTTTTGAGTAAGCTTGTATACCTTATGTGAGCCTTTAGAGTAAATAGTTTCTATAAGCCCTAAGCCTTCTAAAATGTGAAAAATGGCTAAAACCTCGTATCTGGGTATTTTTGTCCTTATTACTACCTCTCCAGGGTTTACTGCACCGTCTCTTATAGACTCAAGAACAACTTTAATCTCGTACATCAGTTGAGATACTGGAGCTATTTCGCTTAAAAGCTCTCTTACTCCTTATCATATTGTGAAGTGTACTGGAAGAGAAATCATTGAAAAACTAAGAAATGCTTATAAGAGAGACCCTAAGGAATATGTTGCTTATGACGTATGGATAAACTTTAAGGATCCATTTAAGGTTCTCATAGCGACGTTACTTTCTCAGAATTCTACAGATAAGGGAACCTATAAGGCATTCTATACACTACAAGAAAAAATAGGAGTAACTCCAGATAATTTAATTAAAGCTAACCTAGAAGATATTGCTTCATGTATAAGAAATATCGGAATCTATAGAATAAAAGCAGAAAGAATAAAAGAACTCGCAAAAATAATAAAGGAAAAATATAATGGTGATTTAAATAAAATTCTAGATAAGGATCCACAGGAAGCTAGAGAAGAATTATTATCCCTCCCTGGAGTAGGTGAAAAAACTGCTGATGTTGTACTATTGACTTGTAAAGGATATCCATACTTCCCAGTTGATACGCATATAAAGAGAATATCTCAAAGACTAGGAATTGCTTCAGGAAGTTATGAACAAATTTCTGCTTCTCTTATGAAACTTTTTGATCCTAAGGATTACTTAGAAGCACATCATTTATTAATAGCCCACGGAAGAAATGTTTGCAAGGCAAAAAATCCTTTATGTGAGAAGTGTGTACTAAATGACTGTTGCGAATATTACGCCAGAATTAATAAGAATAAACCAAATAATAACTCATGAGGATATAGATATTGTTAACCTAGACAAGGTAATTAGTTGTATTAAGAAAACTAAGGAAATTAATCCTATAATAGTTGATGAAGAAACATTCATGGTAATTGACGGACATCATAGATTTTATGCAATGAAATTGCTAGGATTTTCAAAAATACCTGCGTATTTGATCAACTATAGAAAGGATTATGTAAAAGTAAACAAATGGTTTAGAAAAATAGTATTTGGTAAGGGAAATAATGTAGATAGAATACTCTCGTTAGTTATTCCAGATAGTGAAGGAAAAGTTTGTATCAACTTTTTCTCTAAAAGATTCTGTTCTAATTCCGAATATACTCTATATTGGAAATTAAACATAATAGAGAAATATTTATTATCAATCGGAATAAATGTAATAAAGAATCCTAAGGAAGGAATAGAACCTCCTTCTTTAGATAAAGAATACGTACTAAGTATTGCTAAGAAGGGATTAAGATTCCCGCCAAAAACGACAAGACATAGCTATGAATTTATTATCCCGAGTTATAGAATTTCATTGAATGAATTCGTTTAACATTATAACGCAGATAATAGTATTTGTAATACCTTCATTAATTCTATTATATCAATATATATTCTTTAAACTGGGATATAATAGAATAGACGTCATAGATGTAAATCCTAAAGACTTACCTTTGCTTTCAATTATAGTTCCTACAAAAGGCGAGAGACCAGAATTAATACAAGGACTTCTAAATAATTTAGCAGAAGTAGATTGGGATAAGAGTAAGATGGAAGTAATAATAGTATCAGATGATAGTCCAGAATATTTTGAGGAAATGAAAGAGAAAATAATTCCACCACAAGGATTAGAAGTTAGAATGTATAGAAGGGAGAAAAAGCTAGGTTTTAAGAGTGGTGCTTTAGCTTATGGATTTGAAAGAAGTAGAGGAGACTTAATATTAACTTTAGACGTAGATGCGAGAGTAAGAAAAGATTCTATCAAAAAAGCTTACCTTCACATGTTACAATTTAATTGTGATGCAGTTACAATGAAATGGATAGGGTATTCCCATAACAGTTACTCGCTATTGGCCAAAGGTATAATGGTATCTACTATAATTGCAGATAATTCTATCCTTAGGGGAAGAGATAGAGCAAATTTAAAGGTATTTCCCGTAGGATGCGGAACAATGTTTAAGAAAAGCGCAATAGAAGAAGTAGGACCTTGGGACTATAGCATGATTCAAGACGACCTAGAAATAGGGGCTAGGCTTATAAATCGCGGGAAAAGAATATGCTCCTCCGACTCTATTGTATTTGTTGAAGTTCCAGATAACTTACTAGCATTTTACATCCAACAAACTAGATGGGCAATGGGGAGTATAGAAGTGTTAACTAGAAGATTTAAGCAAATAATAACTAGCAAAGCTAATATATTACAGAAAATAGATGCATTGCTATTCCTTCTCCAATACGTACCTATTGCATTGACTTTTATTGCAGCATTATTAATTTCCGTTTACTCGTTTTTAGGCAAAGGAGATCCACTAAATTCTATTCCGCTTTTTACTCTGTGGGCAATTGCTCTTGGAATATATGCGTATAATTTCATTAAAGTGGCTAGAGATTCTGGACTTAGATTGATTGAAGCATTAAGATCATTAGGTAAGGTATCAGCTTATACTGTTTCGATATCTCCATTTATTACCTTATCCATATTTAGCGCGTTTAAAAAGTCAAGAAATTATATTATAACCCCTAAAGGAAAAGCTGGAAAAACAAGAATAATATACATAATACTAGCTTTTGGATTGCTATTCCTTTTCGCCTCAATTAATTATTTAATTCACCAAGAGTTCATAGCGGGCTTATGGCTTCTTTATTATTCTTTAGCCTATATTTTCACATTCTCTTCTTATAAACAAGAAATTAAATAGAAGCTTTTAACTCTAAGAGTTTCATTTAACCTAAATGAGCATTGAATATGCTAGGGGCTTAAGTGACGAGGAATTATTTAAATTATTAAGGCCTTATGTTGCTGATTGGTTTAAAAAGAAATATCAAACTTTTACTCCACCTCAAAGAGCCGCAATACCTTTAATCAAAAATTATGAGAACGTTTTAGTTTCAAGCCCTACTGGTAGTGGTAAAACACTTGCAGCATTTCTAGGCATAATTGATAATTTATTTGAGTTAGCAGAAAAAGGACAACTTGAAGATAAAATATACGCAGTTTACATCTCTCCACTTAGGGCACTTAATAATGATATGTATAAGAACTTAATAGAACCTTTAACTGAAATAAAGGAGCAGGAGAAAGTAGATTATAACATAAGAGTAGGAGTTAGAACTAGCGATACCTCATCCTATCAAAAGGAAAAGATGCTAAAGTTGCCTCCCCACATACTTATAACTACGCCTGAATCTTTTGCAATATCATTAACTTCACCCAAATTTAGTGAAAAATTAAAAAACGTTAAATGGGTAATTGTAGACGAAATTCATGAGTTAGCAAGCAGTAAAAGAGGGTCTTTCCTATCAGGATTTTTAGAAATTTTTGAGAATATGATAGCAGAGGATAAAGTTAGTAGAATAGGCTTAAGCGCTACAATATCTCCTTTAGAAGAAATAGCTAAATTTCTTGTGGGTCCAAAAAGGAGTTGCAAAATTGTTGATGCAAGGTTTGTAAAAGATATTGACTTAAAGGTTATTTCTCCAGTAAGAGATTTGATACATGCAACTGAGGATGAAATAAGTGAAGGTATTTATAAGACAATAATTGAAGAAGTACTTAAGCATAGAACTACATTAATTTTTACAAATACAAGAAGTGCCGCAGAGAGAGTTTCCTTTAAGCTAAGGAAACTTGTTCAAGCTCAAAACCTATTTGATGCCGACATGATAGGAGCTCATCATAGTAGCTTAAGTAGAGATGTAAGGTTGGAAATCGAGGAAAAATTGAAAAGGGGAGAATTAAAAGCAGTAGTATCTTCTACAAGCTTGGAACTAGGTATTGATATAGGTTACATCGACCTAGTGATCTTACTTAGTAGTCCTAAGAGCGTTAGTAGACTACTTCAAAGGCTTGGAAGGGCAGGGCATCATATTAGGAGTATAAGTAAAGGAAGAATAATTGTAGTTGATAGAGACGACCTAGTCGAATGTACAGTACTAGCAAAGCTTGCAAAAGAAAGAAAAATAGACAGAGTTTATATCCCAAAAAATCCACTTGATGTATTATCACAATTGATAGTTTCAGCTTCCCTTATAAGGCCAATTTCAATTGACGAATTTTACAATATTATTACTAAAAGTTACACATTTAGTGGGTTAACTTTAGACTCTTTAAAGGCTACAGTAGATTATCTTACTGGAAAATACGGATTGGAGTCTAACAAGGTTTATGCAAAGATAAGAGAAGAAAATGGAGTAATAAAACCGAAAAGAGGATCTAGAATGATATTCTACATGAATAGTGGTACTATTCCAGAAGAATCGTTAGTTCCAGTGTATACTGAAAGCAACAAATACGTGGGGAACCTTGAGGAAGAATTCGTTGAAATTTTATCTCCCGGAGATATCTTCGTGTTAGGAGGCAAAACTTACGAATTTCTTAGTAGCAAAGGAAATAAAATAATCGTAAGAGATGCTGAGGGCCAGAGACCTACAGTGCCTAGTTGGTTTTCAGAAATGTTACCTTTAGCTTACGATTCTGCGTTAGAAGTAGGAAAATTTAGGAAAGAAGTTGCAGAAATGATAGAAAATAATGTAGATAAAAAAACTGCAATTGAGGAGATCTCAAGGAAATATAATATCTCGAAACATGCAGCGTTCTCAATTTATGAATACATCCTAGAGGAGTATTTATTCACAGACGGAAAAGTTCCTAATGATAAATTCATCTTAATTGAAATATATGATGACGAAGAGGATAGAAGAAATTTCATATTCCACGCTCTGTACGGAAGAAGGGCTTTAGACGCGCTATCAAGAGCGTTGGCTTATATCATAAGCGAACAGCTTAACGTTGATGTTAGAATTTCTGTATCAGATAATGGGTTTATATTAACAATACCAGAAAGGACTGCTTACAGGATTAATAAAATATTTGACTACTTAAATCCAGACGATATGTATGACATATTAAGCAAGGTTATCCTAAGAACGGAAATGATTAAGAGGAGATTTAGGCAAACCGCAGAAAGGTCATTTATGATATTAAAGAAATATAAGGGAAGAGAAACTAATCTAGAGAGAAGGCAATTAAGTTCGGAGGCTTTACTTAACGTAGTTAAGGAAATTCCCAATTTTCCGGTATTGAAAGAAACAATAAGGGAAATTCTTGAAGACCATATGGACATAAAAAGTGCTATAGAAATCGTTAGAAAAGTTAAATCTGGAGAAATAAAAATTGATGTAATAGGGCCTAGAAGAGTACCAAGTCCTTTTGCACACGGAATTATAGCAAAAGAGCACGCAGATGTTGTACTTGCAGAAGAAAAGAGAGAGTTACTTAAGAAGCTTCACGAAGAAGTTATCGCGTACCTTAAAAGGAAGGGAATTAATATCGACCTCAATTATACCGAGACTTGAAGAGTATTTGTATGCCTTAATGCAGTCACTTGTCACGATAATCCAATATACTTTCCATATCTTCATGTTTTTGACGTCAAAATCACTAGGGATACAACTTTTAACGTGAGTATGAACTATAGCTTGGAGCTCTTTTCCATTACTTATTATAGAATAAAATTCTTCTGGATCCATAATAAATTCATAAGGATCACTTGAAATGTTATTTATCTCGTAAAATACTCCATCAACTATTATTCCGCACCTTTCTATACTCCCCATAGTAATTCTAATCCTGCTATAGACTTTAGAATATCAGTCCTAGTTACAATTCCTATAACTCTCTGCATTGAATCAACTACAAGTAATCTACCAACATTATATATTACCATTTTCCTAATTGCCTCTAAAACGTCCTCTTCTTCTCTGATTGTTATAACATCAGTCTTCATGTAATCTGAAACTTTTGCATCGTATTTACCTTCAAAGAATGCCTTAATAATATCTGCAGTAGTTATAATTCCCAGGACTTTCTCTCCTTCTCCTAAGACGGGAGCGCCTCTAATGCCCTCTTTATATAATATCATTGAAGCCTCTTTTAACGTCATGTCAGGCTTAAGTGTTATAAGCCTCCTTCCAATAATATTCTTCACTTTTTCCTTTGGAACGCTTATCATTCTCTTAACGTCTATTAAAACCTCTTTTCTGGAATCGTCGGCATTAATTACTACTCCGTCAATTACTAATCTGCTATAAGGCGTTGGGCCCAACCTAACTGGATCTCCTGGCCTAATTTTCCTTAAGTCTCCAGTGACTTTAAGAATAACTTTATTCCCAGAAGGATTAGTAATGTCAAGAAGCTCAATATTCTCAATTTTAATGTCAGTTTCGACATTCCCTCTATATAAACTTAATTTATCAAGAATAGGAGAAATTGATGGATTTTTAATAAATTCATAAGCTTTTAACGTTGGAATATATCCTCCATTAGGACCCGGTTTTGATTCAACAAGCCCAAGCACTTTAAGGCCTAAAATTATATTTCTAACAGTGCCTTCATCTTTGCCTATCATGTCAGCAACTTCTTTACTCTTTATCATCTTCTTTCCTTTATTGTATAATTCTACTAATGCTAGCAAAATTTCCCTTTGAGTAGATGATAAATTCTGCATACTAAATTATAATTTAAGTATTTGCTTAAAAACTTCTATGTTTTAGCTGAAACTTCTAGAATCTTCTTAATTAACTTAGGTTTAACATTGAAAACTTCTTGAGAGATCAGTGCTACATAATTAGCCTTAGGTAAAGGATACTCAATTCCTATATTTATTGATATCGCCTTCTTCATTGCAATATAATTCATTTTATCTCTAATACTACCTTCGGCTATGCCTTCAGCTAATTTAAATGCTGTATAAAATCTAGAAAAACTTTTAGCAGTATGTTTTATTGCATCGTTAGTGCTTGAGTCAAGTCTCCTTAAAGCATCTATAAGCTTGCTTTCATCTGCAAATGAGAAGATAACTTCAACAAAAATTAGCCTTAACGCTCTTGCCAATAAATCTTTATCTTCGTTAGCTTTTTTGAAAGCCTCTTCTGGGGAATTTAATATTAAATTAGCTATATTCTCATAATTTTCCTCCATAGAGAATAATTTATCAAAAACTTGTTTATAGTCATTAAATAGACCAAGTCCCTCTTTCCCAACTACGTAAACTGATATTAATTCTTTTTCGTAAAGATTGGTAGATTTAAATCCTCTGAAAGGTTTTATCTTATTGTCTTCATAAATTTTCTGAACTAAAGAAATTAACGAGTCTCTATTTAAACTTTCCCACTCATCAAGTATTTTTCCCCATAGATCAGTAATTACTTTTATCCTGCCCTTGTAAATCTCTTTAACCATAATTAACCCGTTGAATATTGTGTAATTTTGCTTAAAAAGGATAGCATTTAAGCTACAAACCATGAGTTTAGAAGAAAGTTTAAAATCAAGCGTAGTTTTGATTTCTCCATCTGATATAGAGGAAAGTGTAAAGAAAATTGAAGAAGAAATAAAATCGCATGAACAGATAGATATAGACTTCCAAAAGAAAATTCAAGAAGAGCTAGATAAAATATGGAGTACATTATCATGGTTAAAGATTGCAGAATCTCAAGGTGTTTGGAAAACAAAAACATGCAGACATGCAATTGACGGTGTTTGTGAAGCGTGGAACATAAGCGATCCAGCCAAATTAGGAATGCCTCAAGAAGTAATTTCGGTAAACCAGGACGGTACAAAAAGAGTAGTCGTTGCTAAATTTTATCAAATATGCATAACTTGTCCTCTATATGAACCCAGAAGAAGCCAATAATTTTCTGCCTTCTATTTCATCTAAAATTTTTTTAAGTTCGTCAATTTTTTCTGTGGTTACGTTAGGATATTCGGAAAATACTTCTATCACACTATTTACAAGGTCGTTTAAGATTATATTAACTATTTTCTCTTTTTCATCATCACTTGCTATTTCAAGGGCTTTTAAAATAGTATCATCACTTGGGTGAGTTAAACCTTTAGTAAACTTAACTATTGCAGCAGGAGTTATTCCTAATTCCTCTGCAAGTTCTTTTCTAGATCTTTTTTCTAGCAATATATTAATTATTTCCTGCCTAGCTTCTTTACTTAGATTATGTATAGCCTTCATTTAATGAAGATTTAGTGCTAAAACTTAAAAGAGAAGTTTATAATTGCTTTCACATGATATCAATTATATTTAACCAAGGTATTATTCCTAAGGACGTTGTTGAAAGGCCTATAAATAACGATTTTGTATTGGTATCACCAGATAAAGTATTACTAACGTTTATTGAAAATTCTGTATATCTAGGATTATTATGGGTAAGACCTTGGACAATACTGGGCAGTATTGGAATAGGTAAAATAGAAGCGGTAGGAGTAGATGTAGACTCGACTTTACAAGGTAAGAACGTTCTAGTCTTACCTTATTCTAGAAAATATGGAGGAATAGGAACAGAGATTGATGGATTATTAACTGAAAAAGCAGTAATTCCAGACGATGCAATAGTAACTCTTCCTGAAAAATTCAACGATAAAGTTCTTCTTTATCCTTTTGTCTCAATAGCAACGCAAATAGTGGACCTAGTAAAAGGAGAGAAAGTACTAATAATAGGTTCTGGTTTACTAGGATTATTAACTTACCAATATTTATTGGATAATTCCGTAGACGTCAGTATATATACTGACATCTCAGGTAAAAAAATTCAAGGAGTAAAGGAGGTTAAAAATTTAGAAGAAGGAAAATGGGATATAGTAATATTATCAACTATGAGAGGTTGGGCAAGATATATTGCTGAAAGGTTAATTACTGAAGAAGGAAGAATTATAGTCCCAGTTTTTATGAACACTTGGCCACCAACTTTGCCTTCTAGATCAATTAAAATATATCCTAAGAAAATGGACGGACTACTTCAAAAAACTGAGAAAATTTCGGATAAATTCTTTAGCGAAAACATAGCATATTCCGACGATATTTTATCTAGTATTCCAACTCCAAAAAACGGTGTTATAGTAAACGTTAAAAAAGCTTTAGCTAGTTACGCTAATTCCTCTTTGATAACTTGACCTAGGATTCTAATTCCTTCAACTAGTTTCTCCTTAGGCGGGAAGCTAAAATTAAGCCTCATAGTATTTCTTCCACTATAGTCATAATAGAAACTCGAGCCAGGGACATAAGCTACTCCTCTTTCTAAAGCTTTAGGCAGCATATTTAATGCATCTATTTTTTCAGGTAACCAGGCGAATACAAACATTCCACCCACTGGCTTAGACCAGCTGGCATCCTTAGGGAAGTATTCCTCTATAGCTTGTAACATAACGTCTCTCTTCTCTCTATAAAGTTGCCTAACTTTTGGAATATTGTTCTGGATTACATTCCTCTTTATAGCCTCAGCTGCTATAAATTGAGTAAAACTTGGAGTATGCAAATCTACATTTTGCTTATATAACTCAACGTTATGTATTATTTCCTCATCAGCTACTATCCACCCCAATCTAAAGCCTGGGGCTAAAATTTTACTAAAAGTTCCAGTATAGATTACTCTACCCTCTTTATCTAAGGCCTTAATAGGTGCAGGACTTTCGCCTTCAAACACTAAAAATCCATAAGCGTCGTCTTCTACTATTAGAAAATCATATTGAGAAGCTAATTCTAATACTCTTTTCCTACCTTCCATATCTAATGTAGTACCTCCAGGGTTTTGTGCTGTGGGAATTATATAAAGCAATTTTGGAGATTTACCTTCAGCTTTTAGTCTCCTCAATTCTTCTTCAAACTTATCTAAATCTGGACCTTTTTCCGTTAGCGGAATTCCGTGAAATTGAGGATTTCTAGCTCTTAAAATGTTTAAAGCCGCCAAATAACTTGGCATTTCTACAAATACATGATCTCCAGGGTCAACAAAGATGTTAAATAATATAAATAAAGCTTCTTGACTACCTACTGTTACAAATATATTATTCTCATTTATTCCGGTAATCCCTCTTTGGGATGAAAGGTTTACAAGTTCCTTTCTTAATTCCGGTATTCCAGCAGTTGCAGAATATTGCAGGGCACGAGAAGCATAATTTTGTAATACATAGTCAGTTATATTCTTTATATCTTCTGCAGGGAAAGTTGATGGATCTGGTAAGCCTCCTGCTAAGCTAATTACATTCTTTCCTTCAGTGAGCTTCAATAAATCTCTTATCTCAGAAGTTTTTAATAATGCTGTATCTTTAGAAAGAAACTTCGACCATTTAGCCATAAGCATAATTAGAGGGATTAGTATTTATTATTTTATGAGAACATATCCAGCAGAAATCTTAACCATAGGCAATGAAATACTTAGCGGAAGAACAGTTAATACTAATGCATCACATATTGCAAGAAGATTAACTTCACTCGGTTTTACAGTAAGGAGGATAACGGTGGTGATGGATGAACTTGACGAAATCTCTCAAGGTTTTAAGGAGGCTATACAGAGGAATCCAAGAGTAATAATATCAACTGGAGGATTGGGACCAACCTATGACGATAAGACTGCGGAAGGATTAAGCTTAGCATTAGGAAGAAAATTGGTAATAAACCAGAAAGCTCTAGAGGAAATAGAAAATAAATATAAACAACTTGGATTGCAACTAACAGAAGAAAGAAGAAAAATGGCCATGATGCCAGAAGGTTCAATTGCTGTAGAAAACTCTAAGGGTATAGCACCCGGCATATACATAGAATATAACGGTATAGAAATATTAGCTACCCCAGGAGTACCAAGAGAAATGGAAGATATCCTAGAGACGTTTATTAAAAAATACTTAAAGACAAAACCAGAAGTAAAATACGTGGAGGAAACAATTTATGCAGATAAGGTAATGGAGTCAGTATTAGCTCCTTATGTTAGACAATTGGTAAAGAAGTACGACCTATACATAAAAACTCATCCTAAAGGCTACGAACTAAGTAATCCGTCACTTGAAATTCAGATAGCAGGAAGTAGCGAAGATGAGGGAGAGATAAGGAAAAGGATAAACGCTTGCATAAAAGAACTTGAAGAGTACATAAAAAATCTTGGCGGAATTATTAAGAATTCCCAACAAGAAAATCAATAATTGATGCGTATAGCTCGTCTGGAGCTTCAAAATTTAAGAAATGACCATATCCATTAAGAATTCTATAGCTAGAGTTAGGAATAGTTAGCATTGTATTTAAATTCTGTTTTAATTTATCCTCACTGCCATAAATCACTAAAGTTCCGCCTTTTATATCAATCTTGTTAAGATCTTTAGAATAGTCTCTGGCACGCAATAATCCTTCTACTGCGTATTTATATCCTAGCGGATTGTTTTCATTATACACTTCTAAAAGCTTTCTCCAAGCCACAGGATTCAGAACTAAAGAATCAGCAAAATCTCCTATAGTTTTCCTATATTCCGCTAACGCTTCCATTCCAAAGTTAAGAGCGACTGAAACGTATTTCTCATAGGGCTCTGGATTAGGAGCCTTATATAAGGCTCCTATTAATATTAATTTATCAACTACGTTTCTTAAAGCATATTCAATTGCAACTAAAGTTCCTAAAGAATGGCCAATAATAATTGGACTATCTAGCCTAAGATATTCTATTAATCCTTTCAGATCTTTAGAATGATCTTCAATCCTATACTCATATGGCAAAATGGAAGACCTTCCGTGCCCTCTAAGATCATAAGATATTACCGTAAATTTTTGCGATAGCTGATAAGCAATATCAGACCAACTTTTGTAAGATCCTGCTAGATGGTGAATTAAAATAACTGGTTTACCTTCGCCTCTTATTTCATAATAAATTTTAGCATCATCTAAGATTACAAACATGTTACTCACACAATTTTTCCAAGTAAATTTCTGCTATAACTACAGGATTTTCAATATTAAATTTCTCTAAAACTTGTGGTGATATCTCACCTATCTCTCCAACAACGTTATTGTCAAACATTATTTTGGCAGACCTACCTTTAATAAAATAATCTTTATCTTGTCTGGCGTATCTAGGCTCCTTCCCTTTTAGATTATATAATATTTGATGAACTACAGACTGCAATTCCTCATAAGAGACTCTACTATTCATTATCGCAAGACATGCTCTAGCGTCATTTTTATATCCAGTATCACTTTCTTCACTTTTCACAACCACATCTCCTACTTCAAATACTTTAATAGGAAACCTAGCGTGTTGATTCTTTGCTAAAAACTTAAGCATATTCCAGATCAATGAGTTTCTTACAGCGTCGTATTCAACAGTTATAGGATTTTGTATTTTAACAAAATCATTGTATAACAAGTATGATGATTTATTTAGGACAAAAGTGAAAATCTCTTGGAATCCTCCGCCTATTGCTAAGTCTCTAAACGCTCTTTCAAGCCTGGTTATCGGTAAAAGTTCTCCTATTCCTTTACTAGTATATTGAGGCAAGCTAAAGCTTTTATATCCGTAAGCCATTGCTACGTCCTCTGCTACGTCCACGTAAGTCATTATATCTATTCTATACTGTGGAACTATTACCTCTACCTCATCGCCATTAATATTAGCGTCCATTCTCATCATTCTAACGTACTTAGCTATCTCCTCTGTCGATAAGCTTAATCCTAATCTCTTATTTATATCAGAGGTCTTTACTACTAATTTGTTATGAATTAATAGTGGAGAGGAAGAAGCGTACCTCGACACCTTTACTGTTCCAATCTTGCTTCCTCCTTCAGCAAAATTACTAACCAACAAATCTAAAGTCTGGGCAACAGCGTCAAAATTAGTTCCAGTAACGTCAATGAATAAGTTCTTAGTAGAAGAATCAATTTTTGTCTTATTTGAATTTATTACGGGCGGTATGCTTAGTACTTGGCCATCTTCTTGTAATATTGCAGGAGAATAATTGTCCTTAATTGATATATTTCCATAAAGTTTACCTTGCTCTGTAGAAGATATTACTGCTGAAATGCTCATCTCCTTATCCGAGTTTAAGGGAATGAATCTATAATCTAGAGGGACCTTCGAGTATCTTATTACCTTCCCATCTATTTTATCTAGATCGTGAATACCTATAGCAACTTTCTTTCTTTTCCTACCTATAGTACAATGTAATTTCTCTTGAAACTGTATTAATTCCTTTATTCTATCATCATCGAGCTTAACATCATAAACTACTGCAGCAAGAGCATAAGGCCTACTCTCTACATCATCTATTATTAGCTGATAATTAGTTGGAACTACTTCATATTTAGCCTCTCCCAATTTCCTTCCTAGGATTCCATCAACTGCCCTCTTAATTCCTTCTGGGCTAAGCATATCTAACCTATCTGAGTTTATCTCTATCTCAAGCTCATCTTCTCCTCTTTTTTCAACTTCAGACTTTAAGTTAAATAAAACGTCGTTCAATTCTTTCTCTTCTAATCCAAGAAGGTTTAGTAATCTTGATTCTTTCAATACAATATTTACCATTTAATATTCCACCTTTCTATTTCTCAAGTACTCAATATCGTCTGAATATAAGTCCCTTATATCTTTAATACCTAAAAACAGCATAGCTAGCCTATCCAATCCAAGACCCCAAGCTCCTGCTGGCATTGTAACCCCTGCTGGCTCAGTAACTTCTGGCCTTAATAAACCTGCTCCAGCCATTTCTACCCATCCTAAGCCTTGAATATAACCATAGACTTCTACACTAGGTTCTGTAAACGGGAAATATGCTGGCTTAAATTTTACTTCCTTAATTCCTATCCCAGAAAATATTGCCCTTAGAGTAGACAAGAGTTCCCTAAAGTTAAAATTCTCTTCTATAACTAAACCATCTAACTGGTGAAATTCGATTAAATGCGTGGCGTCAATTGCATCTGGTCTAAATACTTTACCTATAGTGAAGACTTTAATCTCTTTATTAGGCGACGTAGAAAGAACTCTTGCTGTAGTTGCCGTAGTTTGGCTCCTTAGAACTAAGGACTTTGCGACCTCTTGATTCCAATTATATTTCCACCATTTTTCATGAACTTCTTTTACTCTCTTTACTAAACTTTGGTTTGACAATTCTCCCTTTCCATCAACCTTAAAGCTATCATGAATTTCCCTAGCAGGATGATCTTGAGCTTGGAATAGCATGTCGAAATTATAAAATTCCATTTCTACAAAGTCACTCTTAACTTCTTTAAAACCTAAAGAGACCATAACATCTTTAACGTGCTCTAAAAACTCCTTAAAATAATGCTTCTTCCCCAAGGGAATAAACGGGGGTAACGCTTCAACATTGTACTCTTTTAATTCATATTTAGTCCATTCTTTATTTCTTAATAATTCTGGAGTTAAGTAAGTAATAGCTGGGCGAATTTCTGGCTCCTTAAGTAAAGTAAGTAATAGCACCTTATTCTTCTTAATTTCTATTAGCCCTCTATTTTCTAATTCTTTCAAATATTTTTTGTCCTCTTCAGAAAGATCCTGAGAAGATGATATCTTCTTAAGAACGATGTATTCTGGTGAAATATAAGACGATTTTAAAGGTATAATTTCTCCTTTATCTACCTTTACTAGTCCCTTCTTCTTAGCCCAGCTAAGTGCAATATTAAAATCCTTAAAACTTTTGGCTATTTCTTGTATTTTTTTACTTTCTCCTTTTAAAAAGTTCATTAAATTATCTTCTGGAAGCCCTTCTTTTAATCTTTCTTCTCCCTCTTTAGTTAATATGATGTCCTCTTTTTCTTCCTCTTTTACGTTTACATAACCTTTGTCTTTCAATAAATAAGCCAGACTAAAGACGGCAGTTTCTGGTATTATGGATGAGAGTTCTGTAGAATAAGCGGATTTATTATCCTTCTTTTTTAAAAAATCAATAATTTTAATCTCATTCTCGCTCAACATGGCTTTACAACTCTATGCTCTGTCCTGGTTGTAAGATTATTGGTTTATAACCCTTCTCTTTAACATATCTTTCAAAGTCTCTAGGATCTACTTTGATTAAATCCCAGGTATTATAATGAATTGGAATTACTCCTTTCTTAGGTTTTATCATATCTACTGCTATCGACGCTTGATATGGATCCATGGTAAATCTTCCTCCTATAGGAAGTAATGCATAATCAGGCTTAAAGACCTCACCAATTATTTTCATACCTTCAAATAGTCCAGTATCTCCTGCGTGATAAATTGTTATTCCTTCAGCTGAAATAATTACACCGGTAGGATCACTATGTTCACTGGAGTGAATTGCTTGAGTTAACGCTAATTTAATACCTTGATATTCAATATATCCGCCTACATTCGCAGGTATCATTCTGTCCCACGGTATGTTGTATTCCTTATTCAAGTAATTTTCTAAATCCCATGTAGCAAAGAGTAATGCTTTCTTATTTTTGTTCATAATTTCTACTGTATCGCCTAAATGGTCGTAATGATCGTGTGTTACGGCTATTAAATCAAAATCATCAAAATAAGATAACTTAACTGGAGCTGTTGGGTTATTCTTTATAAATGGATCTATAACTATTTTCTTGCCTTGTAAATTTAGTTCAATTGCCGCGTGACCTAGCCACCTTAGTGAAGGCATGAGATAATATTAATAACCAAGAAATAAAAACTTCCATTATGACAGATGAAGAACTAAAAATTATCATGAAAGTGGGAAAAATTGCCGCAGAAGCAAGAGATGCAGGAGCTAAAATGATAAAACCTGGAGTAAAAGTCTTAGATGTTTGTGAAGCTGTAGAAAAAATGATCATAGAGAAAGGAGCTTTTCCTGCATTTCCTTGCAATTTATCAATAAATTACGAGGCTGCGCATTATAGTCCAGTTATAGGAGACGAGAAAGTAATTCCGGAAGGTGCAGTAGTAAAATTAGATATCGGGGCACAAATTGACGGTTACATCTCTGACACTGCAGTTACTGTTGTTTTAGACGATAAGTATCAAAGGTTAGCAGATGCATCTAAAGAAGCGTTAAATGCAGCAATATCAAACTTCAAGCCTGGCGTAAGTCTTGGGGATATAGGAAAAGTCATTGAAAGAGTAATTAGAATGAACGGCTACTCTCCGGTCAGAAATTTAGGAGGGCATTTAATAAGAAGGTACGAGTTGCATGCGGGAGTATTTGTACCTAATGTTTATGAAAGAAATATGGGAAGAATAATGGAAGGAAATACTTATGCAATAGAGCCCTTTGCCACGGACGGATTTGGAGAAGTAATTGAAGGAAAAATGGAGACTATATATTCTGCAAAGTCTTTTGTCCCTAAAGGATTAACTGAGGAGGAAAAACAATTCCTAGATGTGATAAATAAGAGATTTAAAACATTACCGTTCTCAGAAAGATGGCTTTCAGACTTAGGAGATAAGGAAAAAGTCGAGAAAACTCTTAAAAACTTAGTCAGAAAGAAAGCGTTAAATTCATACCCAGTGTTAATAGAAATAAGGAAAGGAATGGTGTCGCAATTTGAACATACAGTGTATGTAGGTAAAGACGAAACGATAGTTATAACGTAAATTAGATTTTGGTAAAAGTTTAATTTGGACAAATGCAGATAAGTTACAAGAAGGTATATGTTGGATATAATTTTAAATATATTAGCTTTCGCTCAGTCAGCAAATAATGGTGCAGCGTTCACTTTTGAACTATTGTACATGCTATTCTTTATAGTAATAATAGCAATATCCTTCATCCCTGGGCTTCAACAGCAATACCAAATGATGTTCATGAGCAAAGATGTTGAAAAGAACCTTAATATTATAGAGAATTACCTTAAAGACGCTAAAAGTATAGCTGAAAAATTATTAAAAGAGAAGAACTTTCAAGACCCTAAAGCTTTCCTTGATAGAGTAATAGATAGGTTTGTAATAGATCCAGTAAGTATAGAGCCTACCGATATCATAAATAGAATGAAACTCCTACTCAGGACAAATGAAGATACTGTAAGGCAAATGATAACAAAGTATTCACCAAATATAGATCCAATGAGCAGAAGTCAAATTGAGGTATCGATAGAAGTAATTAACGCGCTTAACATGATATATAAGGTGATTAGGCACTATTTCTTACTAGCCAAGAAATTAAAGAACTTAATGATAATGTACCAACTACAAGCAGTAGCTCCAATTTATGCAAAACTTGCTGAAGCTTATGGAAAAGCCCAGAAAGTCTTCTTACAAGGTATACCAGTAGGTGACGGCTTAGGGCCACTAGTTGCATCAAGATTCTTAATGAATATAAATGACAAGTGGAGTCCAAGCAAAGATACTATAGCGGGTTCAATGGAATTTGAAGGAAGAAAGTTAATAGTCGTTAAAGCAGAAGGACCAATGGCAACAGTAGGAGAACCAGGAGAAGCTGTACAAAATATTGTAGAGAAAGAAGGCAATAAAGTTGCAAGAATAATAACCATAGATGCTGCATTAAAGCTAGAAGGAGAAGAAACCGGAAGCATAGCAGAAGGTATGGGTGTTGCAATGGGCGATCCAGGACCAGAAAAGATAGCAATAGAAAGAGTCGCTGCAAAATATAATATTCCTATAGATGCGGTAATAGTAAAAATGAGCATGGAAGAAGCAATAACTGAAATGAGAAAGGAAGTTTACGAAGCTGCCGATAAAGTTGTAAACTATGTAAAGAACATAATACTAGAGAGAACAAAGCCTGGAGATACTGTAGTACTAGTAGGTGTAGGTAATACTGTAGGAATAGCTCAGTGATATAAAATGGCAATCTCCTCAGAAACAAAACAACCACTTGTAGTGAAAACTGTAATAAAGTGCATGACTTGCGATTATTCTATTGTTAGGGATTTTCAGCAAGGAGATTTTGTTCCTAAACTTGTAGGAACTTGCCCAAAAGATGGAGGAAAGCTTTACATAGCCGGAATTTACGCTGAATCCCCCAATAGTCAACACAAGTAATTTTTTATACTTCTACTCCTTTTCTTTTATTGCCCACCCGGCCATAGTGGGAGGGCAACACCCGGACTCATCTCGAACCCGGAAGTTAAGCCTCCCACGTTGGAAGGGCAGTGGGGTCCGAGAGGACCTGCAGCCCTTCCAAGCCGGGATGGGTTTTATATTTCTCCCCTTTTCATATAATGTATGAAAAAGATATACGACGAAATTCATGGATATATAACACTTGGGGACGCGGAAATTGAAATTGTAGATTCTCCAGAATTCCAAAGACTAAGAAGAATAAAACAAACCAGCCTAGCTTACATAGTTTATCCGGGAGCTACTCATACAAGGTTTAGCCATTCACTAGGAACGTTTTACCTAGCGTCAAAAGTGGGAGAGAAACTTTATAATTCTGGCGAGATAAACGCTGAAGAACTTCAAGATCTAAAGATGGCAAGCTTATTACATGATATAGGCCAATTCCCATTTAGTCATGCTATTGAAGGATATTATTTATCTCAAGGCTTCGGGAATAAGGAATTAAGGGAATATATTTTAGAAAAATCTGAGATAAAAGATATACTAGAAAAATACGGTTTTTCAATTTCAAGAATTCTTGACATATATCACGGGAATTCATTATTATCATCAATTATAGATGGAGAAGTTGACGTAGATAGGATAGATTATTTAATGAGAGACTCAAGACACACTGGAGTTCAGTTAGGTAAACTTGACTTAGATAGATTAATAGATACGATATTTTACACGCAATCAGGGATTACAGTAGAGGATAAGGGAATAATAAGTCTAGAAAATTTTTACATCTCAAGGTTGCATATGTATCAAGCAGTATATTACCATAAAACAATATTAGGCTACGAGTTGTTTTTAAGGAAATTGTATGAGCATATGATAAACTATTGCAATAAAGACCTTAAAGATTCGTTAAATATTAAGGAAATGGTAAAAGAAGGCCTTTTCCCATATTGGGACGACGAATGGGTAATATCGTCTCTTTATAATTGTTTAACTGAAGATATTCCATTATCAATAATTCAAAAAATTAAGAACTTTATGGATAGAAAAGGACCTAAAGTTGTTTATGACGAAGTATCATACAAGGAGGAAAAAGGTTATTTAGAAGATATAAGAAACCAATTGGAGAAAGTCGGTATTCCTTCTGATTCAATATATCCGTTTGAAGAAAAAATTTCAATAATTGACAAAAATAAGATTAAGATCCTTTCAAAGGGCAGAGAGAAGAAATTAAAGGACTATTCTACAACGCTTTTGCACGAAATTCCCGACTTCATACTAATTAGAAGAGTTTACGTGGATTATGAATACGCTAAGAAAGCGAGGGAAGTATTGAGTTGATTAAACTACTACTAACAGATCTTGACGGTACACTTACTGAAGATAGAGGAATATACAAGGTTAGTCTAGATGCAATAAAATACCTTAGATTATTGGAAGAAAGGGGAATAAAAGTTGCATTAGTTAGCGGTAATTCTTACCCAGTATTAAGAGGATTGCATAATTATTTAGGCTTCACAGGTGGAGTCGTTGCAGAAAATGGTTGCATAGTCTTTTATAAACAAAAGATTAGAGTATGTAAACCTATGGATAGACAAATATTAGAAGAATTTAGAGAAAAATTCAAACTAAAGGATAGTTGGCAAAACGACTATAGGGAATGCGACTTCGGTTTTACTCCCCCAGATATTACAGAAGATATGATTAAGTGGGCAGAAGAAAAGGGGTTATATATTAACTCCTCGGGATATGCGTTACACATAGCTTTTAAACCAGCTGGCAAAACGGTTGGAGTTAGAAAACTTATAGAACTTCACGGCGTTAAAAAAGAAGAGGTTATAGGGATAGGAGATTCATTAACTGACTTAGATATGTTCAAAGAAGTAGGAATAAAAGTTGCGGTTGGCAATGCTGAGGAAGAGTTAAAAAAAGAGGCAGACATTATATTAAATCTTAAGAGTGGGGAAGGAGTTAAAGAACTAGTTACAATGATATTGGAGGGAAAATTAGATGGACGAGATAGATGAGATAATTTACAAGTACGCATTAGATAATGCCGTCAAACACGATGGTAAAGCAGCGGTAGGCCCGGTAATGAGTAAAGTGCTAGGAGAAAAACCAGAGTTAAAACCAAAAGCTAAGGAAATAGCAAAGAGAGTACAAGAAATAGTAGAAAAAGTAAATTCCATGAGCTTAGAAGACCAGAAAAAAGAACTAGAGGCAAAGTTCCCAGAAATGCTAACAAAGAAGAAAAGTGAAGAAGAAAAGAAAACTTTGCCACCATTGCCTAACGTTAAAGGTGAAGTAATAACTAGGTTCGCTCCAAATCCAGATGGGCCAATACACTTAGGCAATACCAGAGCTGCGATTCTCTCTTACGAATATGCCAAAATGTATAAAGGTAAATTCATTTTAAGATTTGACGATACTGACCCAAAAGTAAAGAAACCGCTGAGAGAAGCTTATGATTGGATAAGAGAGGATTTAAAGTGGCTGGGAATAACTTGGCAAGAAGAATTTACGGCCTCGTCAAGACTTGAAAGATACTATGAAGTTGCTAAAGAAATGATCAAAAAAGGTTACGCTTACGTAGATACTTGTAGCGAAGAAGAATTTAAGAAAATGAAAGAAACTAGAAACTTCTCCTTACCCTGCTTCAATAGATCAAAACCAGTAGAATATAATCTTGAATTATGGGAAAAAATGTTAGAAAGAAAATTTAAAGAAGGAGAAGCAGTTCTTAGAATAAAGACTGACCTTAACGATCCAGATCCTTCAAAAATAGATTGGGTAATGGCTAGGATAGTCGATACCGAGAAAAACCCTCATCCTCTTGTTGGCGATAAATATTGGGTATGGCCAACGTATAATTTTGCGTCAGCAGTAGACGATCACGATTATAAAATAACTCACATTTTAAGAGCTAAGGAGCATATGAGCAACGCGGAGAAACAAAAATGGGTATTCAACTATATGGGCTGGGAAATTCCCGAAGTTATGGAATTTGGAAGGCTTAAATTAGAAGGGTTCATGATGAGTAAATCGAAAATAAAAGGAATGATGGAAAAAGGGACTACAAAAGACGACCCTAGATTGCCTACTATTGCGGGACTAAGAAGAAGAGGAATTTTGCCAGAAACTATTAGAGAAATAATCATAGAAGTTGGAGTAAAACCGTCTGATGCAACAATTAGCTTTGAGAATATAGCTGCACTGAATAGGAAAAAACTCGATCCTATTGCAAAAAGGATAATGTATGTAGAAAACTACTCTGAGTTTACGCTTGAAATTCCAGAAGAAATGACTGCCAAAATACCTCTAAGTCCAACTATGAAGGAATTTAGGGAAATTACGGTAAAACCTGGAGATAAAATACTTGTAGAAAAGGCCGACGCGGAAAACCAAAGTATAATTAGACTTGTTGACCTATGTAATGTTAAAGTTGAAGGAAACAAACTAGTCTACGTAAGTAAGCCAGTAGAAGATGCAAAGAAAATTAATGCAAAGATAGTCCAATGGGTCAAGAAAGGAGAGGAAGTTAACGTAAATGTGATAAAGGCTGATCCAAATCAAGACTTAAAGATAATTAAAGGAAAAGCTGAAAGATATGCAATTAATCTTAATCCAAATGAAATAGTGCAGTTCATTAGATACGGTTTCGTTAGAGTCGACTCCAAGAACGAGAGCAGTAATGAATTAACAGTAATATACGCACATGAATGACTTTTTCTCAAACTTTCATTTATATAAGGAATAACTTGCTAAGTTTTTAGAAAAATTTTACAATAAAATGTACTAAGACTCGCACATTACCAAATTATACTACTTAGGCTATCATTACTAGCGATAACTTTTTCGAACTTAGAAAATGAAGAGCCTGGGGGCGTTAGCAAGAATGTACCCCCAGCCAGCGCCGCAGGCTGGACTCGAACCAGCGACCGCCCGGTTAACAGCCGGGCGCTCTTCCAGCTGAGCTACTGCGGCAATTTATTCTATTAACTTATTTCTTATAACGTTTTTGCTTACTCTTGTCAAAGGATAACTTGAACTACTTAACCATTAAGCATAATCACGCATATAGTGCAAATTTCAGATACAATTGGAAAAAGAAAATCTCATAAATAAAATCTATGAATATCTAAAAATAAAAACTAATAGTATTATTAAGATTTACCAGATATCTCTTGTAGTTTCTTTAATACTTCGTCTAACGCGTCCTTAGCTTCTCCTGGATCTATAATAGCCGCAGACGCTGCTGCAACTTGTAGTCCGCATGCTTCGCCTAATGCTTTCTTTGATGGTACGTATATATAAGGAACTTTCTTTTCTTCACATAATCCAGGCAAGTGAGCTACTATCTCTTCTGGTTGTACATCTTCTGCAATGTATACTAATTTTGCTTGTCCTCTTTCTACTGCTTTTGTAGTCTCGTTAGTTCCTTTCTTTATCTTTCCAGATTCTTTAGCTTTCTTAAGAACTTCTAGAGCTTTGTCTACCAAATCTTGTGGAACTTCAAATTTTACATAAGATGGCTTGGACATACGCTCATCCTCCTCCTTATTTCGTCACGCAAAAATGAATGAGACTCATTAGCTTAAAAAACTATTTGACGTCATTTAGAGAAACAATCTTCGTGCCACTTTAAAAATACGGTCTAAGCTATTAGCATAATCCAAACCTTGCGCACATATAGGCGTCGTGCAGTTCCCTCCTTTCTTCATCGGTGTAAGAAGAAAAGTCATGATCACTAGAGTTGATCTCTTCATATATCTTCTTGGCAATAATGTAGTTCTTCTCAAAGAGCTCACCAAACTAGCTTAGAGAATTAACTATTCGATTAGCAACGTCTTCTTCCATTTTATAGACATTGACTAAAACTTCAGCTACGGCAGAAACTTTGAGCACTCTTGCAAACGCTTTTCTAAAGTTATCGCCAATACCTAGCCAGTCAGCATAGGCTTCTAAATTTTGTAAACTATATGGATTAGAAGACGAAAAGTCTTGAGACTTCTGAGGAGTTACATCGGGTGTTTTATCATCCTTATCGGTAGCGTTGCTCTGGTTAGATTGGTTCGTATGAAAATGTTAGAAATTCGATATAAAAATACGCATCATCCTAGTTAGAGTACTTAATAGGCTAAAGTATTTCATAACTATATACAATACAAAAAGTTAATTACAAACGAGCTAACTTCCTACTGATTAATCTTATTTACTATCCCCAAGAATAAACGAGAAAATTTTATAGCGACCAAAGTATAAATGTACTTAGCGGCGTAGGCCAGCCTGGTAAGGCCGCAGGGCTCATAACCCTGAGGTCCCTGGTTCAAATCCAGGCGCCGCTACCTCACACTTTTTGTGATGAGAAGAGGGTCGAATGAGATTGTGATTATCGCTGGAAATGCTGAAATCTTAAATTAAATCTTCAAATTATATATTATGGGTAAGCTTTTCGGCACAGACGGAGTGAGAGGTATTATAAATAAGGAGCTAACGATAGAGTTGGCTCAAAAGTTAGGGCAAGCTATTGGAACTTTTTTTGGCAAAGGATCAACGATACTGATAGGAAGAGATGCTAGAGCCGGAGGCGACATGTATACTAGAGCTGTAGAGAGCGGTTTATTAAGTACTGGAGTTAAGGTTTATGAAGGAGGTTTTGCCCCTACTCCTGCATTACAATACGCTGTAAAGACACTAGGTTATGATGCTGGTGTAATTATTACTGCTAGTCATAATCCTGCGGAATATAACGGAATAAAAGTAATAGATAAGGATGGCGTTGAGATTTCTAGGGATAAGGAGAACGAGATTGAGGATATTTATTTCTCTGGTAAATTTTATTCCGAGGACTGGAGGGCTTTAACTTACGACGTAAAAAAAGAGGATAGAGTTATAGATAATTACGTTAAAGGTATTTTAAGTCATGTTGACGTAGAGAAAATAAGGAAGAAGAACTTTAAAGTATTAATAGATGGTGCCAATAGTGTAGGTTCTATAACTTCACCTATCGTTGCCAGAGAGTTAGGTTGTAAAATATATGGTATAAATACTAACTTAGATCCTTTATTCCCTGCAAGAACTCCAGAACCCACTTTTGACAGCCTAAAGGATACTGCAGAGATTGCTAAAGAGCTTAAAATTGATTTAGGTGTAGCTCACGATGGTGATGCGGATAGAGCAATATTTATAGATTCGCAGGGAAGAGTGCAGTGGGGTGATAGAAGCGGTGCATTATTATCTTATTGGGCTTCAACAAAGGAAAATAACTTTCCAAGGAGGATATTTACCGCAGTCTCCAGTTCTGTTCTGGTTCAAGATTACCTTAAGAAATATAATATAGAAGTTGTTTGGACTAAAGTTGGTAGTGTTGATATTGCTCATAAATTAATGGAAGAGAAGGGAATTGCTGGCTTTGAGGAAAACGGTGGGTTCATTTTCCCTCTTCACCAGTATGTGAGAGATGGAGCAATGTCTTTTGCTTTAATGCTTGAGATGCTTGCCTCTGAAAATATTTCTTCTGCAGAACTTTTTGATACATTACCAAAGTATTATACAGTAAAAACTAAGGTTTACATAAATAAAAACACGGACGTTGAGAAAATATACGAAGCAGTAAAATCTACATATTCTCAGGGTAATATCATAACTATAGATGGCGTGAAGATAATTACACCAGACTATTGGTTCCTAGTAAGAAAGAGTGGTACTGAGCCTATAATAAGGGTAATGGTTGAGGCTAAAGACAAGGAAAAAGCAGAAAATCTTGCAAATGAATTAGTAAAGCTGGTAGGTAGTTTGATATGAAATATAGGCTAATGGATATATTAGCTTGTCCTATGTGCAAGCATTTTCCTCTTCAGCTTATAGTAATTTCGCAGAAAAAAGTCGAGAGAACTACTGATGAGAAAAAGCCTTTGTGCGAACTTTATTGCGCATATAAGAATTCTGAAGTTAAGAACGTCGAAAATCCGCCTTGTGACGAATGCATAACTTATGAAATTGAGGAAGGAGTACTTTACTGTCCGGAATGTAAAAGATGGTATCCAATTATAGATGAAATACCTAGGATGCTACCGGATAAGTTAAGAAAGAAAGAGGAAGATTTAAAATTCCTTGAAAAGAATAAAGATAAGATACCATCTTACATTATAGAGAACGGCGTTCCATTTAATCTATCGAGTTTAAAATGAGCTTATTAATCCGGTTTACAAATGTATTTTTGGTGTAAATCGTGGAAAGTTCATTTCTATCTAATTTAGACGAATGGATAAAGATGCAGAAGAGCTTACTCGCAACTATAAAAGATATGGAAAAGAATGAAAACGATAAAGACATGGATAGGTTAGACTTAATCTTAGCTTCTAGAGTAGCTTTCCAGCACATGATGAGAACTATAAAAGCATTTGATCAATGGTTACAAGATCCAATGATAATAAAACACATGCCTAAAGAAATGCTGGAAGATGTAAAAAGAACTAGCTGGAGTATATTAGAACAGCTTCTGGAGTTAGATATTAGGCACACTAGTGAAGCACGCGACTTAATAAGCAAACTAGGAAAAGAAGGTAAACTAGATCCATTAATTTGGTCTAGGCCATTGTTTGATGAACAGCAGAATCAGAATAATAGGAGAATAACTTTCACAACAATGTAATTTTTATTAAAATATAGTTTAATTAAAAATAAGCGAAATTTTTCATTTTTATATTTATATACTAATACCTTCTTCCTCTACTATAACCTCTATTGGCATTTCTTAATTTCAATGTATATTCTTCATCAATAGCTACTATCTTAGACTTTATTTCTGATAAGATCTGATTTAACTGATTTTTGAAATTATCATCAATTACAGCTTGATTCTCTTCTAGAGCTTCTTCTCCGTTAGTTGATAATTTTAGTTTCTTATTTACTGGGTCACTTTCAATTAGCCCTAAATAGAGTAATGAAGTGAGGTCTTCTTTTATCATTGGACTGAATATATTATTTCCGATTATATTGAATTTATAGCCTAAATCTAAACCTTTTTGCGAGGCCTCGTATAGTAAAGTTATTAAAGCCCTTTCAGATATTCCTCCAAATATTTTTATTATATACATCAATTGTACTTTTTTCTTATCTTCTTTTAAAACAGATGGAGTAATTACTTGCTTAGTAATTGTTTTTAATTCCTTAGTTTTTGTCTGCCCAGGCTGTGACAAACTTAATCCCCTATCTTATTTATGTCCTCCTATTATATTAATTAAACGTTTCGTAACAAGTAATGGGTCACTACTCCTAGTTATTGCCCCTCCTACCACATAGATATTTATAGGCAAATCTAGGAGATCTACAATGTTCTTCTCGTTCAATCCTCCGGCAACTGATACCAGTGAGAACTCTGAGATTTGCTTAATTTCATTCTTTAAAGACGTTACTGTAATTCCGCGTTCTTTTTGAACGTCTAATCCCACGTGCAAACCTATTATGTCAACTCCTAATTCCTTTAATCTTTTTGCTCTCTTTACCGGGTCATTAACATTAATTAAATCAGCTTGAACTACTATTCCTAGTTCTTTTGCCTTATCTACTGCAGATTTTATTGTAGAATCACTCATTATTCCCAGAACAGTCATTATATCTGCATTGCCCAATTTAGCAATTTCAACTTCTACGTCTCCAGCGTCAGCTGTTTTTGTATCTGCTAAGAGAATTTTGTCTTTAGCTAATTCTCTTAATTGTTTTATTCCTCTAATTCCTTCTGCCTTAACTAGCGGAGTTCCAACTTCTACTATGTCTACTCCTCCTTCTATTGCCATTTTTGCCACTTTCATTGCGTCGTCAAGAGATATGAAATCTAACGCTACTTGTAAGTTCTTTTTACTCGAAATTCTTTCAAGGACTTCGTCTTTCATATGACATAAGCGGACGAGGTAATAATTAAATTAATCTATAAAAGAGTTTTTAAGCTCAAAAGCGGAGTACTTGTTACTGTGATTATGTATTGACAAAGTTCGTAATAGTAACTGGTGGTGTATTATCTAGTGTAGGAAAAGGTACTGTTGCCGCATCCATAGGACTTCTTTTGAAAGCTAGGGGATACAAAATCTCTGTAGTAAAAGTAGATCCTTACATCAATGTTGACGCAGGCACTATGAATCCTTATATGCACGGAGAAGTTTTTGTCACAGATGATGGCGCAGAGACCGACTTAGATTTAGGGCATTATGAAAGATTTCTCGATATAAACATGAGTAAGCATAATAACATTACTGCAGGGAAAGTTTATTTTGAGGTAATAAAGAAGGAAAGAGAAGGAAAATATCTAGGGCAAACTGTCCAAATTATACCGCATGTTACTGATGAAATAAAATCAATGATTAGGAAAGTAGCGGAATTGGATAAGGCAGACATAGTAATAGTAGAAATAGGGGGTACAGTAGGAGATATAGAAAGCTTACCATTCCTTGAAGCGGTTAGGCAAATGAAGTTAGAGGAGGAAGAGCATGATATAGTCTTTATTCACGTTGCATTAGTAGAATATCTTAATGTAACTGGAGAATTAAAAACTAAGCCTCTGCAACATAGTGTTCAAGAGTTAAGAAGAATAGGAATTCAGCCCGATATTATAATAGCGAGATCTATAGTACCAATAGATGAGGAAACTAAGAAGAAAATCGCATTGTTCACTAATGTAAAACCCGAGTACATTTTCTCGAATTATGACGTCTCAACTGCCTATGAAGTTCCTCTAATTTTAGAAAAACAATCACTTCCTTCAAAGCTTTTATCAAAGCTTGACTTAAAGGATACTCCGCCTAAGCTTGATGATTGGGTAAATTTTGTAAATGCCATAAAGAACGGTAACAAAGTAGTTAGAATAGGTTTAGTAGGAAAGTATACAAAACTAAAGGACAGTTACTTGAGTATAAAAGAAGCAATATATCATGCTGCTGCAATGTTACACCTTAAGCCTCAAATTGTTTGGATAGAATCTACTGACCTAGAGAAAGATAATGCTGTAGAGGAAAAATTGAAAGGATTGGATGGAATAGTAGTTTTACCCGGCTTCGGAGCTAGAGGTGTAGAAGGTAAATTAAAAGCAATAAAATATGCTAGAGAAAACAATGTTCCATATCTAGGTATTTGTTACGGCTTACAGCTAGCTGTAGTTGAGTTCGCCAGAAACGTTTTAGGTCTTAAAGGTGCTCATACTACTGAAGTTGACCCTAATACTCCTTACCCTGTTGTCACTTTACTAGATGAGCAAAAAAGAGTTACGCAAGTAGGAGGAACCATGAGATTAGGTGCACAGAAGATTATTCTTAAAGAAGGTACAATAGCCTATAGCCTTTATGGAAAATCAGAAGTTTATGAAAGACATAGGCATAGGTATGAGGTTAATCCAGAATATGTAGATAAACTACAGTCTGCTGGTATGATAATCTCTGGAGTTAGTGAGAGCGGTTTAGTTGAGATGATAGAATTAAAGGATCATAAGTTCTTTGTAGCCACTCAAGCTCATCCAGAGTTTAAGAGCAGACCTTTAAGACCTTCACCTTTATTTGTTGGATTCTTGAAGGCCGCTGCTGGACTCTGAAAGTACTATAATAATCTTATCATATTTTGATTTTATCATTTTTTTAATTCCCTTTTCACCATTCTCATACGAAATTTCTATTAATCCTGCATTTTGTAATTCTGCGACTTGAGAGCTTATATTTCCTTTTGACATCATCAGTTCATTGCTTAATTCTGTTATACTCTTTGGTTTTTCTGCCACCAATTTTAGTATATTTATTCTGGTCATTGAAGAAAATGCAGTTGAAACTCTTAGTATATCCTCTGGATCTGTTACTACAAGTTCCATGAATAAAAAGCTGGCAAATACTTTATTCAAAAGTCTTTTGCCGTAAAAACGCTAAGTCATTCTTTTATATTAGTTAGATAATTGATTAGGAAGAGGAGATTTATATTGCAAGCTAAAGTTGAGAATCCATTAAAGAACATTAAATCAGCTGTAAATAAAATTGTATTAGTTAAACTTAAAGATGGTTCAGAGTATATTGGTAAATTAGAGCAAACTGATGGTACAATGAATTTAGTACTTAGAGACTGTACTGAACTTAGAGAAGGTACTGCAGAGCCAGTAGCAAAATACGGCAGAGTTCTAATAAGAGGCAGTAATGTTCTCTTTATAAGTATTGATTATGAAACGATAATGAATAAAGAAAAATAATTTTAAAACATCAAACGAAAGTGAAAGTATAATGAAAAACATAGTAGTTGAACCTGCAAGGATTCAAGATATTAACAGTTTACCAGTAGAATTGGTAGAAAGAAAAGGTACAGGACATCCGGATTATATTGCTGATTCTGCTTCAGAAGAAGCTAGCAGAAAATTATCCTTATATTATCTAAAGAAATTTGGTACAATACTTCATCATAATTTAGATAAAACTCTCGTAGTAGGCGGTCAAGCTCAGCCAGAATTTAAAGGAGGAGAAGTCATACAACCAATCTACATTATAGTTGCAGGCAGGGCAACTACTGAGGTTAGGACTGAAGACGGCATTCAGAACGTTCCCGTGGGTACTATAATAGTTGAAAGTGTTAAAAACTGGATAAAGAATAATTTTAGATATTTAGATCCAGAAAAGCACGTCATTGTCGATTATAAAGTTGGCAAAGGGTCCGCTGACCTAGTTGGAATATTTAATAAAGGCAAGACAGTTCCTTTATCTAATGATACCAGCTTTGGGGTTGGATTTGCTCCTTTCTCTACATTAGAGGAATTAGTATATCAAACAGAAAGAATGTTAAATTCTAAAGAAGTAAAATCTGAACTTCCAGAGATCGGCGAGGATATAAAAGTCATGGGATTAAGAAAAGGTAAAGAAATAGATCTTACAGTAGCAATGTCAACTATAAGCCAGTTGATAGACGATACCAATCATTATTTAGCAGTTAAGGAGGAAGCGAAACAGAAGATCTTAGATTTGGCAAGCAGATTAGCGCCAGATTATAAAGTTAATGTTTACATAAACACTGGAGATAGGGTTGATCAAGGAATTTTGTATTTGACAGTCACTGGAACTTCGGCTGAACATGGAGACGACGGAATGACTGGTAGAGGTAATAGAGGAGTTGGTCTTATAACACCTATGAGACCAATGTCATTAGAAGCAACAGCCGGTAAAAATCCAGTAAATCACGTTGGCAAGATATATAACGTAATGGCGATGTTGATTTCTAAGAAGATTATAGAGGAGACTAAAATTAGAAATGTTCAAGTTGAAGTTCTAGGTCAAATAGGTAGGCCAATAAATGATCCTTTGGTAGTTAATGTAGAAGTTAGCACAGAAAACGGTAAAATATCTGATGATCTAAAGAACGAAATTAATGGAATTGTGGACGAATATTTAGAATCGTTTAGTAAAATCACAGAACTAATATTAAATGGCAAAGTTTCCATGTTTTAATTTCTGTCTCCTATACTCTTCAATTATGTTCTTTATATCATTAATATCTATTTCTTTCTGGATTTCTTTCTCTTTACTTAATTTGCGTATATCATCTAATATATTTGATTTACAGATTATGAAATCTTTTCCTACATAATTAAATATTGAAGGATTGACTTCTTCTCCCAAAATTTTGACTTTATAATCTGAGATTTCGATAAGCGAGTTAGATTTTATAATATTTACTCTTCCCTCTACTAGGTCATTAATAATTCCTTCAAGCTTATTTATTTTATCCGAGTAGTCCTTTATTATTTCTTGCAATTTTAATATTGATTTGTTTCTTTCCTCTAATTCCGTTTTTAGTCTATACAACCTTCTATCTCTCTCAACCTCTGCGTTAAACTGAGTTTTTATCTCATATAATTTCTTCTCTAACTCATATTTTTCATTTAATAACCTTGTAATAGTCCTTCTTAATCTAAATATTTCATGCTTTAATTCAGAATTCTCTGTAAATGTTTTATTCTCCGGCTGTTTTTCTTTAGTCTCAGTTTTTTCTACTTTTATGATTTCCCTATTCTCGTCCTCTGCTATCTCATTCTCAATCTGTTTCTCTATACATTCTGCCGCCGTCTTTCCTTCAATGATACACCTATATACTGCGTACTCATCTATATCTAGGTCGAGTTTTCTTATAGTAGAAAACGCTTGAGACAATTTGTTTTCTAATTCTTTATACGCTTTTAGTGCGGCAGCTAATGAGTCTCTGATGTGCGGATCTGTAATGTTTAAGTTGTATTTTTCAGAATATTCTTGAAGCAATTTTTGTTTTTCATCTACGCTTAAGGACTTATCCGGTACATATAATTTTGCTTTTAATATTCCTGCTATCTTTTTTACTGCATCTGGTACAGGGTTTACGTCAGTAGCTATTATTATTGCGGAGCCTTTTTCTGATAATATATTTATTATTTCTTCTCTATCAATTCCCTTTTTAGATTCTAAAATTACAGGATTACCATGAATATCTATTGCAGAAATTCCTACAAATATTCCCGGATCTATTCCTACTATTATAGGCTTTTTCTCTATCTTTTTGTTAGTTTCAAAATCTATCTTAGTTTTATACACTGGCCTAATCTCTAAGTTAACGTCATGTCCACTCATCTTTTTAACTAGTCCATAAAGCCTTTCTCTTGGTGCGTAGACTATGAATGTTGCATTTTCTAAACCACTCTTTGATTTCCTCAATATTACGTCATAGTCTATGTTATTCCTATCTAGAGTCTCTTTTACCTCTTTAAAAACCCTTAATATTAATCCCCTAATATGTCTCTTATACCTATTAGAGCTCATACCTCCTGGTCCTAAGTGCCTACCTCGGGAAATTATTATCTTAGTTTTATTTTCTGTGAGCTTAATTTTAGTCCCTGCGCCTTTCAGTGCCAAATAAGCTGCTAGGTATGCTGTCTTGCTAGGATTAGGTTTTCCTTGAATTTCTATACCCATGTTTTTAGCTACTTCCCTTATATCCATAAATCTTCCATCATTGTAAGTTACTTGGACTAGTTCTACGTTATCTGGAAATAGGCTAATTATTTTAATTACTTGCTTATCATTTTCTCCAAGTTCGTATATATTATCCGTTGCTACGATAGAAACTTCGTATTCCCAAGCTAATCTGATTATCTTAGATATGCCTATTTCATCATATTTTTGAACTATATTCCCATTCTCATCCAATATTACTACTGAGTATTTTGCGTCTAATAGATTAGCAGGGCTACTGCCTGGATTTATATCTATTCCCATTATCCTCATGCTTTCCCCTTGATAAAGTCCATTACATAGTTCAAATCTTCAGTTATATTGTATTTTTTACTAAAAAATGAAATTATATTATTAATATCTCTATTTAGCAAATTATCATCATCCTGCTTCCATTGGGGCCAGTCAATTATATAAGGACTCTCGTTATCTCCTATAATTATATTATAAGGACTTAAATCTCCATGTACCATTTTATTACAATACAAATACGCAATCCTAAGGGATCCTATTATTGAATCTAATACCTCCTTAGGGTTATTTAGCTCTGCCTTAAGTAAGCTGGGCCCTTCTATGTATTCCATAGCTACTGCATTATAAGCGTAACCTAAAGGTTTTGGCACTTTAGCTAAATTTTCTGATAGACATTTTAATGCGATATATTCATTCTTTGCATTATCGAGCGTTATTGAAACCCAACTTCTTTTTTCTCTATAACCTCTAAGTTTCCTAGCGTTTTTATAACTCGAATTTCCTACTCTATGAAATTTTACTATTATAGTGTTATTATCGAAATCATATCCATAATACACATTGCTCTCTTTTCCTTCTCCTATTATTAAACCTAGTCTATTTAGAATCTTGTTCACATAAAGCATTTTTATTGCTAGAATATCCAATCCTGTAAACGTTATTTTATACGCTCTTTTACCAGCTATTATGTCCCATGAGACTGCTCTTAAATTCCTTAACTTTTCTAAAGAAATTCTTAATTCGGCATCAGTAAAGTCTAGTCTATCTTTTAATTCCTCTTCAGTCAAATATTCATATTTATCTTTTAATTCTACAAATGTTTTAAGTACTAAATAGTCCTCTGGAAGCACTAACGAGGCTTTTTCTGCTAAAGTAAGGGATGGCATAAGAATATTAATATTAGATTAGCGTTAGGGTTATTATTGTTTATCATTAGTTTCTTTAACTACTTTAATTATTTTTGACTTCCCAGGTAAAATCGATAGTACCTCATTTTTAAGTTCTTTTCCAGCATTTATAGAATTTGCCTCACTAAGTATTTTTACTATTCTATCCGCGGTTCTTTCCAATTCATCACCAGGGGAAATTAATACGTAATTTTTAACTTTAGCCGAAACACTATTTTCTGAACCAACAATAATTTCAAGAGAATCATTTATTTTGAAGCCTATTGCCAAGTTTAATTTTACTGATTTAATATAATTCTTCTTTCCATATATCATAAACGAACCTTTTGGCAAATATTCTCCAGCAGGTGGACTTTTAGACACTTGGCTTCCGTAAACCCAAAATACATCAACTGCGGCTAAACCTAATTTCCATGCCTTTGAATAGCTTGCTGCAATAACTGCAGCATCATAAATATCTTGTTCTGTAATATTTTTAGGGTTTTTAATTATAGTAGCAGCGGCACCTTGAATATCTGCGTGCAAAAATATGTCGTTATCCTCTAGGAGTTTTCTTACTAAGCTTTCGTTTTGGTCGGCGTCTTTACCAGCTATTACTAAGAATCCATTAGTAGTGAAACTCCACCTATATTTTTCATACCATTCTTTCTTCCTTATTGATAATTTTCTCCCTTCTTCCTCCTTTTTTATCTCAATTTCAATTTCATTAAGCTTTCTTTTCAATTCTTCTAGAGTTTCTTTAGCTTTCTTACTTTTTTGCACGTATTCCTTTGCTTTATCAAAGTAAATTGAAGCGTTTTTAGTTACTGATAATTTAGGGTCTATTTCTATTTCCTTATCCTCAAGCTTAATTTTCTTTTCTTTATTCTTTATGGCATTCTCAACCTCCATGTAATGTTCCATTATTTCTTTACCTATTTTTCTTAGTTCTTCTGCCTTCTCTTCGTATTCCTTGATGTTCTCTTCTATTTGTTGGATAGTTTTCTCAAGCTTTTTCTTTTCTCCTTCAATTTTTTCAGTTATCTTTTGTATCTCTTTTTGTTTAGTTAGCTCGAGAAAATATTCGTCTATGACGTCATTAAAGCTATTTCCTTTTTCGCAACCTTCAAACTCTATTGGCATAAAATTTATCCCTTTTTGAATGCAAGGCGTTATTTTCCCCTCAACAATAGATTTTTCCAATTTTTCATACTCTTCCTCCGCATTGCTAGTTAAATGTAAGGCTAATTGTATATCCTTAGGTACAACTACCTTATTTTGTTTTGGTGGCTGTACATAAGGTAAGCCAGGTTTTACAACTCTATCTTTAAATTCCTTATACTCTGTAGAGAATTTTATTTTATCTTGATCGTCTAGTACTAAAAGCAATCCTCTGGGTAATAATTCGACTATTATCTTCATACCATTACTTAATGCAATTTTAAGGATTCTTTCCTTGTCTATTATTTGAACGTCTGAGATTACGAGATCTCTTATTAATTCCCTTAGGGATTTAGCTTTATTCCCAATTTCTTTTTGGATATCATATTTTGTGAAGTTTATTCTAACTCCGGGCTCTATTATTAGATTTTTATCAGAATTCTTACAATGCAACTTAAATATGAATACGTTATCCAATTTTTCCAAATTGTAAATGTTATCTATTCTACAGCCTATTAGCTCGTTTTTATTTTCAACTACCCATGCTAGTAAATCTATATAACTCATGGAATTTTTCCTTGGTAACTTTATAGCCATCTTCTTACATTTTAGAAATGTGGATGTTGAAGATAAAATTCTCTTAGTGAGGGGAATATTAGGGGCCATAGCTGGAGTAATTTCTGCTTTTTCTAATTCTTTCATTTACGCAGTAATAATTGTTTTAGTTTCATACATTATTAGTATTCCAATAGTAACATTCTATTTCAAGATCAAGAAAAACTGGCTAGTTTTTGGTAAAGGCAGTTTAACACTAGCTATAGCTTGGTTTTTAATACTAGTTTCTGTATATAATGTGTTTGGATAACATGCAAAGCAAGTTTATTGCTGATGCAATGCTAGGTAAATTAGCTAGATGGCTTAGGATTTTAGGGTACGATACTTATTATAGTAATGATATTGAAGATTGGAAAGTAATAAAAATTGCTGAAAAAGATAAAAGAGTCATATTAACAAGAGATAGAGGCCTATGTATTAGGGCTAAGAAAAAGGGTTTAGAGTGCTTCCTTATTCCTCCAGATTACGATATTATATCAATTTTAGCTAAGCTTTCCATAAAATATGGAATAGATTTAGAGGCAAGGATTGAAGCGTCTAGATGCTCCGAATGTAATGGAATTCTAGAAAAAGTTGGTGAAAATAGATGGCGGTGTACAAAGTGCAAGAAAGAATATTGGAAGGGAAAGCACTGGAAGACAATCGAAGAGATACTTATTAAGGCAAAATCAAAGAAAGAAAAAGATGAGCTTAGTTACAATTCAAGAACTAGGAATAGAGGAGGGCAAAACACTAGTCAAGATAGCAAGACAAGCAATAATGAAAAAATTGGGGTTACAAAGCTCAATTAACTATAAGGAAAGCGAAGTACTTAATAAGAAAGGCCTAGCCTTTGTTACTCTGGAAACCCTTTTAGGAGAGACCACTACTTTACGCGGATGCATAGGTTACGTGGAAGCAGTCGCTCCATTAAAGGAGATAGTTAAAAATGCTGCAATAGCTGCAGCGTTTTCTGATCCCAGATTTCCTCCGTTAATGAAAGATGAGATTAATAATATAATCATCGAGGTTACAGTATTAACTAAACCAGAGGAAGTAGTAGTTGACGATAGGAAAGAATTACCCAAAGTAATAAAAGTAGGCAGAGACGGACTCATAGTTGAAAAGGGAATATTATATAGCGGACTATTATTACCTCAAGTTCCTATGGAGTACTGCTGGGACGAGGAAACCTTTTTAGCAGAAACTTGCTTAAAAGCCGGATTGAGCCCAGATTGCTGGTTAGATAAGAGCGTTAGAATAAAAAGATTTGAAGGTATAATATTCAGAGAAAAATATCCTAATTCCGATGAAATTCTTATGATAAAGCCATCTGATGTTAAATGTAAACCGTTTGATTTTTCAGAGTAGATCTCTTCGGTAGAACAATAGTTTTCTACCTCTATGCTTTTATGAACATTTTATACAAATACATAAAAATATACTAAGCCATAATGATTAGAGATATGAGTGCGCCAACAATTTCGTAGTTTCTCAAAAAAGTCTGAACAGCCTTATTTTTGTTAGTATTTTTCTTAACTATTTATTAATCATTTTTCATAAAAACTTATATTAGTCTGAGGCACATTTCTTTAAGTTTATATGAATAGATAAATATTAAACTAACAATATTGTTGGACACGCTCAGAGATACTACTAATTAGGTATTTAACGTAAAATTCACGTTGATAGAACATTGATGTAACTTTTTAAGGCTGTTAATTAATATACAACAAGTGGATTGACATGAGTGAAGAAGAGTATGCAGAACTTTTTACTGATGAAGTAAGAGACGCTTTAAAAGATGCTTTAAAAGATATGAAAAATCCCGTTGATGTATATGTTTTTATAGACTCAAAAGATGTTAATTGCAACTATTGTGGGTTAACGAAGAAATTATTGGAATTCATTAGTGAAGCAGCACCACAAAATGAGGGGAAGAGCTTGCTCCAAGTTCACATTGAGGACAGAGGAAATGGAGATCCAGAGGTGGAAAAAGTATTCAAAGAGTTTAAAGTAGAAAGAGTTCCAACAGTAGCCTTCTGCAAAGGATATATAAGATGGACCGGAGCTCCAGTTGGTGAAGAAATAAGAGCTTTAGTGGAAACAATTGTAAGACTATCTCAAGGAGAAAGCGGCTTAAGCCAAGAAACAATACAAGCTATAAAAGATAAATTAAACGGAGAAGTGAAAGTAGAAGTAGTGGTAACTCCGTCTTGTCCTTACTGTCCTTACGCTGCACTTCTATCACATATGGTAGCATATGAGGCATGTAAAGCCAATAAGTGTAACATATTATCAGAAGTAGTCGAAGCGTATGAGAATCAAGATATTGCTGATAAGTATCAAGTAATGTCCGTGCCAACGTTAGCTATAAATGAATCCGTTGAATTTATAGGAGTTCCTAATGAAGAGAATTTTGTAAATACCATCTTAGAAAAGCAAAAGGTAAAATGAGTATATTTTTTAATTAAGCTTATATCTTTTGAATTCTCATTTAAAGTTGAAATCATGAAGACACTTGTTATTAAGCTTACAGATGAAGAATATAAACAATTGGAAGAGGAGGCGAGTAGACAAGGCTTTGCTATACTTAGTTATTACGTTAAGTATAAGTTACTATCATCACCTTTAAATGATGGAATGAATATTTCTACTACTACAAGTAGTAATATCACTCCACAAATTATAGATGAGATTACGAAAAAACTAGAAAGAAAAATTCAAGATATGGTAAATCCATTTACAGCTGAAGTGGAGAATTTAAAACAAAAAATAGCTGATTTAAGCGAGAAAATTGATGAAATAGAAAGCAAGAAAAGCGAAGAATCAGAAGCTAAATACGAAAAAACGCGCCAATACTCGCAACCAACTGGTGAAAAGAAGAAAACTGTCATGGATATTCTTAAGTCACAAGGGGCAATATATGAGAGCGAGGTAAAGCTTAAGAACCCTGACTTATTCTTTGAAAAAATTGAAAAACAAGGTGGAAAAGTTCTATATACTGATAAAGAAAGAATAGCCGTAGATGTTGATTTCTTTAATAATTTCGTAAAGAAACTTTCAGATATTCATACCCCAGATGATGTAGAAGCACAAAAGTATCTCACTAAACAAGAGCATAAATTATTCCAAAAATTGAGACAATTGGGAATAATATACTTCGATAATAATGCTAAGGCATGGAAATTATCTGGAATTTAAATTTTGCTGACTTCCCCTCCGTCTTGGAAGGGTTCCCTTCCAAGGGGCTCATAGTTACCACCATCAATTCGAGTAGCTCAGAGACCACCATTTGATTTTTATCTATAAATGCTAGTTGCCCCTAACTCGAGCTGGAGAGGAGCGTCATTAACGTCTTGGGTTATCCATCCCCTTTCCGCCTCCTTACCTCCCATTTTTAGGTAAAGTTACACCTTGTTGTCCTTGATATTTACCGTGGTAGGGGTTCTCTACTGGTGTTAAAGTTTTGGCGAAAATGAGGTGTAGAAACCTCGTGCCTCTTTTTATTTTGACTGGAAAGGCTGAACCTAGCACTTCTATTGTGAGCTGACCTTCAAATCCAGCATCTACTATCGTTGGAGGGATGAATAGGCCTAACCTAGCAAAAGATGAACGAAGGTTCACAAATGCCATTACGTCATTTGGCAATTTCACGTATTCTTCAGTAACTAATAGCACGTGTTCGTTAGGATGAATGATGAACTCATCTCCCTTTTCAATTTCATAAAATGACCGAGGATCCTTTCCATCTTCGTAGACCTCATCCGTTTTCCTGAATCGGGCAATTTCTCCGCCTACTCTTAAATCGACCCCGTTCTCTCTTATAGTGTCTTGAGTAAGAGGAGAAATTACTATCCAACCCTTTTCCAGGTAGTATTTTAAATCTCTATCCCCAAGAATCATAAATATCTACTTTTTTCCTCTTGTAAGAATATATTTTATAAGGAAAATGGCTTCAGAGTAACTCTGATACTTCATCCTTCCGGCTTGCCGGTTTTCATCATCAAATATATTATATCGTAATTCAAACTTTTATTTATGGAGTTTAAAATTATAGCTGAATACTTTGATAGACTAGAAAAGATATCTTCTAGGCTTCAACTTACATCATTACTTGCAGATCTTTTTAAGAAAACTGATACAAATGTTATTGATAAAGTTGTATATATAATTCAAGGTAAACTATGGCCAGACTTCTTAGGAATGCCAGAATTAGGAATAGGTGAAAAATTCCTCATAAGAGCATTATCAATAGCTACAGGCGTAAGCGATGATGAAATAGAAAAAATGTATAAATCCGTAGGTGACTTAGGGCAAGTAGCTTTTGATATAAAGCAAAAACAACAGTCTGCCAGCATTTTAGCGTTTTTAGGAGCACAAAAGGCTTCAAAGCCACTAACTGTAGAAAAAGTTTATGATGATTTAACAAAAGTTGCTACAAGCACTGGAGAAGGTAGTAGAGATATTAAAATCAGACTATTAGCAGGATTACTTAAAGACGCGTCTCCGCTTGAAGCTAAATATTTGGTTAGATTTGTTGATGGTAGGTTAAGAGTTGGAATAGGAGATGCTACAATATTAGATGCACTAGCAATAACTTTCGGTGGCGGACAGAACTTTAGGCCTATAGTTGAAAGGGCATACAATTTGAGGGCAGATTTAGGTAATATTGCAAAAATATTGGCAAATGGCGGAATTGAGCAACTGAAGAACATCAAACCTCAGCCAGGAATTCCAATAAGGCCAATGCTGGCTGAAAGATTATCGGACCCTGCAGAGATGTTAAATAAAGTAGGCAATCTTGCATTGGTTGATTACAAGTATGATGGAGAGAGAGGGCAAATCCACAAGGCTGGGGATAAAATTTTCATATTCTCTAGAAGATTAGAAAATATAACAAATCAATATCCTGACGTAGTAGAGTATATTTCAAAATACGTTAAAGGCAATGAGTTCATAGTTGAAGGAGAAATAATACCAGTAGACCCAGAAACCGGCGAAATGAGACCTTTCCAAGAGTTAATGCATAGGAAAAGGAAGTCCGATATTCACGAGGCTATAAAAGAATATCCAGTTAACGTATTCTTGTTTGATTTAATGTACTATGAAGGAGAAGATTATACAGTAAAGCCGTTATCAGAAAGACGTAAGAAGTTAGAATCAATAGTTGAAGATAACGATTATGTGCATATAGCTACTCATATTATAACTGATAATGTAGAAAAACTAAAGGAATTCTTCTACCAGGCAATTTCTGAAGGCGCAGAAGGCGTTATGGTAAAATCTCTGGCACCAGATGCAATATACCAGGCAGGATCAAGAGGCTGGCTTTGGATAAAGTTTAAGAGAGATTACCAGAGCGAAATGGCAGATACTGTAGACCTGGTAATGGTAGGAGCTTTTTACGGTAAAGGAAGGAAAGGAGGTAAATATAGTTCCTTCCTAATGGCAGCATATAACCCAGACAAGGATGTTTTCGAGACTGTATGTAAGGTTGCTTCTGGTTTTACTGACGCAGAACTTGACGATTTACAGAAGAAAATTGCAGAGTTAAAAAGAGATTCTCCTCACCCAAGAGTTGTTTCAACTATGGTTCCAGATGTTTGGTTAACACCAGTGCTTGTTGCCGAAATAATTGGAGCAGAAATAACTATATCTCCTTTGCACACATGTTGCAAGGATCAATATGGAGAAGGTGGTTTATCAATAAGATTCCCAAGATTTATAAGGTGGAGGCCAGATAAAAGCCCGGAAGATGCAACTACTAGTCGTGAAATTCTTGAGATGTATAAGAGCCAATTAAAGAAGATCGAAGAAAAGCCGTCAGATCAAAATGTATAAGTTTTTATAAAATAACTCATAGTTATGTTTTGTGTTCTTCGATATTAAGAAGTCTGGTGCAATACTTTTAGGTAACAACTTTACAGTTGATGGGCATTATGAGCGAAATTTTAGAGTAGTAACTCATTTCCATGCTGATCATATTTTGCAATTAAATAAGAGCATTTCATCTTGCATTGGAATCATATCGACTCCTCCAACTCTTGAAGTTCTTTCAGTCTTAGGGTATGATATACCTAAGAAAAAGGCAATGGGAATAAGTTATGGTATAAAGATTGCAATAGAGGATGAGAAAATAGAACTAGTTCAAGCAGATCATGTATTTGGAGCTGCTCAAGTAGTTGTAACAAATTCTAATGGGGAAAGTGTAGGTTATACTGGAGATTTTAAGAATCCTGGGAAAGGTACTCCTATACTTAATACTGACGTATTAATTGTTGATACTACCTACGGAAAACCGGCATTTAGAAGAAAATTTAGAGATGAAGTCGAAATCTTATTTTCAGACTACGTAAACGATTCGCTAATTTATGGACCAGTAAGAGTCTATGCCTACTATGGAAAGATTCAAGAGGCAATGAAAATACTGAGAAGAAATGGAATTTCGGCCCCTTTTATAGTAGATGGCAAAATAAAAGAAATTACAGACATTGCAATAAAGTATGGCCTAGAAATAAAAGACGTTTTCTCAGCTAAGAGTCCTGAAGCTAAGGATATAATAAAAGACGGTTGGTACGTGGAATTTAAACATTTTCATGAGTTCAAAAATAGGGACTCTAAATTTACAAATTTTGCACTATCTGGATGGGAATTCTCCAGTCCAATAAGAGATGTGGATAATAAATCTAAAATAGTTGCACTCAGTGATCATGCAGATTTTGATGAGCTAGTTTATTATGTAGATTCTTCCTCTGCCTCTTTAATAGTAACTGATGGAGGAAGAAAAGGTTACTATAAGGAATTTGCAGATTATGTTAATAGATACTTAAATAAGAAGGCCATTAGCTTGCCTAAAGATTAAATAACCATCTTTTCCTCAATTAGTTTTTCTTCATTAAATCTATCAGGAGAGAATATCTGTATAAATCTATTTTTCTCACCATCAGCTATTAAATCTGCCATTATTTTCCCAGCGTAAGGTGCAAACATCATTCCATGACCACTATATCCTGCATCAATAAATAATCCTTCTGGCCAATCATTTCCATAACCCATTACATGAGAGTGATCTGGAGTCATTTCATAGTACCCAGACCAACCTCTTAGAATTCCTATACCTTCTATTCCCTTAACAACTTCTCTCAGTCTCTTTAAGTACTCTATTGAATCTAAGAATGATATTGAAAACTCCTTAAATCCAATATCTTCTTTCTCTATTCCGCCTATTATTTCTCCTTTTAATGTATGGGAAAAGTAAATTTCCCGTTTGAAGTCTATAACAAGTGGTTTAATTCTAAATTTTACATCTTCAGTTATAAATATTTCCTTTCTATCTGGATATATAGGCAAGTTTATGTTAGCAGTCTTTAGTAATTCTCCTGACCAAGCTCCTGCAGTAACTACTACCTCATTATCTTTTATCTCCTCTCCGCTTTCTAGTTTGATTCCTGTAATTTTTCCATTATTATACAGAATTTTTGATACTTTTCCATATTTTATATCTACTTTATCCTTAATCTCTTCATAATAGCTATAAATCATGTAATCATGATGAAATGCTCCATCTTGAGGAGCAAAATAGCAAGTTCCATCTACTCTAAGAAACTCAAATTCTTTGCACTCTAGAAATTTTCCGCCAATTGAATAGGAAGACCATAAAGAATGCAATTTTTTAAAGTTCCCTATTAAATTTTCATCATGTAATAACCATAAATATCCTGTTTTGTATATTAAAGGATTATATTTTAATTCTTTCTTTTGGGATATCAAATATTTTATTCCTTCTAATGCAAACTCTATATTTTCTCTACTGTAAAAATGATATCTAAATCGGCTAGCATTCCTACTACTTGAACCATAACCTATCCTACTCTGTTCAACAAGAATTATACCCTTGACTCCTTTTTTAACTAAATGATAAGCTAAACTTAACCCGTGAGCTCCAGCTCCTATTATTATCATTTTACCACATTGAATATAAGGGAGATCTGAAAGTTATTAGCTTATTGCTATTTAAATAATCTCCAACTAGGAAGCTACATATTTTTCCTTGGCAATACCCTGTAGAAATTCCAAGAGTTCTTTTCATCTCTTCAACAGTTCTATAACCTTTTTTATACTGCTCCTCTACATCTTTCAGTTTAATATCCTCACATTCGCAAACATAACCATTACCAAAGAAATAAGGCGAAATACTGCTACTTTCTTCTTCTCCTCTCTTATTATAATAATGATAAAGATAGGTCTCCTTTAGTTCAGCGTAAAATTCGTCTATAGCTTCATTAAATATTATTTTTCCACTTAAGAATGACAGCTCATAATCATAAATTCCTCTCATCCCACCTGTCACATAGTAATTATCGTTAACTTTTCCATTTATATTATGTACTGGAAGATAAATATGAGATTTGTGATAAAAATTGTATTCGATTCCGAGATTGTTAGCTATTTCAATTCTTGGTTGTCTAACTATAGCAAAAACTATAGCATCTACAATTTCCTTCCCATAATCATGATAAAGCACAATTTTCTTACCTTTTCTTGAAGCCTTAAGTTCATTTACTTCTAGAATGTCTATTCCTTCATTTTCCGCCAATTCAAGATATTTTTTGGAGAAATTTTCTGTACCTTTTTTTAGGAATATTTTTGATTTAGAAATTAATGCAGTTCTTATGGCATCGTCAGTAGAGCCTATAACTACTACATTTTTAAATAAATTTAAGAATTTCAGATACATCCTACGCGATATTATGCCGGGTAAATCGTTACCGGGAAATACTGGAGGTAAGAATCTTGAACCGGAGGCTAAGATAACCTTAGCAGGTTTCCTTATTACTAGATAGTTATCTTTTAGCCTAAAAACTAACCCTTCGTCAAACCTTCCAATAAACCTACCATAAACTATTTTGTTCGAGTTATTTTTAATTATCGATTTAATTTTGTCTTTTAAACTGCAGTCTTTACATAGAGGATCTAGAAATATTTCATCGTCAAAATTTGGAGAGATTAAAATACAATTTTTACAATTTTCTAAAGCAGAAAGTCCGCTAATTCCCTCACCTATTATTATTTCGTCAATTTTATCGTTTATCTCAATCTTTATCTCGCGGTTTTCATTGTAGTATTCAGGTAAGTTCAGAAATCTGGGAATATTATTTAGTATGAATTGACTTCTAAGAAACTTACTATGTATTATGGAGGAACTAAAATTTATTGAAAAATGATTACTATAATGAAAATACTTTTCAAAATTCTCACATACCTTAATTCTTTTGCCATCTTCTATAACTTCAGTATAAGGCAAACCTTCCTCGCAATCTTTGGGAAATCTATATCTCTTGTGCTTCTTACTTTTGATATATTTCATAATCTTAATACCTCTACTAATGCCCTTCCATCAGATTTTTTATTTTGCACATTAAATAACTTTAATATTGTTGGTGCGATATCTATAATTCTAACTTCCATTTTCTCGCGAGTTTTCCTTATCTTATCTCCGTAAGCAAAAAATACTCCATACATATCTTCTTTTCTAAAATAACCATGATCTCCGGTTGAGGTTTTATAAGGTATTACTTGCTTAATTATCTCATCATCTGTACTTTCAACATCGCTACTCATTCCGTATAAATATCTTGGTGTTATTTCTATATCTCCTTCTCTATCTCCTGCAGGACTCTCTTTTTCATAGATTCTTGTAAAAACTTTTTCTCCATCATCTACTATATTTTCTAAGTTTCTAACAATGTATTTAACTAGTTTCGGAAATTCCTCTTTACTTACTATTCCATTTTCTTCTCTGTCTTTTAGATTTATTCTTATTATGCCTCCACCACCATAGAACGCTTTAGTTCTTCTCCAATCAATTTTTCCATCTTCAATTTTTAACACATTTATTTTTTCTAATACTTTATTAATATATATCTTCTTCCTAATCTTAGATATGCCATGATCAGAACATATGAAAATTGTATCTGCGTACCTTGAGTTTAATTCAACGAACTTATCTGCCAATTTGTACGCATTAAATATAGCATCTAAAGCTCTAGAATCATCTATTCCATATAGTAAATGTTGTAGATTATCTATAGTTGGTAAGTATGTAATTGCGAAATCCCAGCTAGTTTTTGTTAAAAGATATTCAGTGTATTTATAAAAGAAATTATATGATAACTCTACAGTTTTCATATATTCCTCAAAAGAAATCAGACCTTTATTTAATGATTTATAATCCCCATCTAAAATTATTCCTTCTTTCAAAGCAATATTTTTCCAAACTTCTTCTAAAAGAATTTTATTATTACCCCAATCAGTAAAAAACGATGGAGGAGTTAGATAAATGTCTTTTTCTCTAGCATGTAAAAAGGCTATGCCATTAACATCTTTCCCTCCACATTTTGCATTAAATTCTATTGGATTACTCCACTCTCCTTGAGCTAATTTTACTTCCTTACCATCTGGTAAGGTTATATAAAATGTATTATTATCAATTTTTACATTCCATTTATTGCCTAATATCCTATTTTCTCCTTCTTTAATTACATATCCTTTAGTACATTTTTTAATTTTAGACTTATAGGGATCAAATAATATTACATTATCAAGCTTCCACTTATCTGGTAGAGCTTGAGGAGCAGACGTTACGAGAACTTTGTAACCTTTTTTTCCTAAAATACTCCATATTGGCTCTGCAGTTAATGAAGAACTGTTATAAGCGGTTAGTGGATATGAAAGTTTTCTTCCCTTAACAAAAATTTTTGGTGCTACAATTCCGTGGTTTTTAGGTTGTAATCCTGTAAAGAGTGAAGCTAAAGCTATCGGAGTTATTGCAGGATACACACTTTCTAATCTACTATAGACTCCTTCCTGCGAGAATTTGTATAAAGTATTAAGGTGATAAAGAAAATTATCAACTAAATGAAAAGCCATCCCATCTATTATTGTTAGTATTACCTTCAATTGCTCACCTTATTCTCTTAATTTCTTTTCAAGCTCTTCCCTTAACTTTAACGTTTGGATCATGTTAATATGTTGCCTATAAATTTTACCCTTAGTATCAAAGCTGAGAGCAAACTCGTATATTCCTTTATCGTCCTTAAATTGCCCAAAAACATCGTATCTATTTTTATATTGTTGAAGAAATTTGATATCCAGAGAATCGTCAACGATGTTTGGATCCATTTTTTTCAAAATTTTTAGTAATTCATCCCTTACATCATTCATTGAAACTTCACTTCCTTTTTGATTAAGTCAATTACGCCTTCTATATCATATATTTTACTTTGAAAAATTTTTAGGTCTGGTCTTAGAGACAAAATAGTCTTAGTAGTCATAGGGCCTATACTAATTATCTTATAGCAATTCTTAAGAGAACTTGCGACAGCCTTTGCTATTTCAGAGCTAGTCAAAACTACCACGTCAATCTTACAATTTTCCAGATAATCTTTACTTTTTTCTAGTTCTTCCTTATTGATAATAGTATCATAATCATAAATTTCGTGATATTCAATATTCTGAAGCGAATTCTTTAGATCATTAGAGGCCTTCTTACTTCTTATGGCAGTTAATGATTTTATTCCTTTACTTTTAATGAACTCCGCCAAGTCTAGACTATCATAATTTGGAGGATAAAGAGAATTAATTCCATAATTTATCAGCTCTTTTGCAGTACTTTTGCCTATAGAGAAGATTTGTTTTCCTTTTATTTTATCAAAATCATGAAAGCACTTTACCGCATTAGAACTTGTAAAAGCATAAGCTTCTGTTAAAGGCAAAGGAGGATAGTCTATGCAAACAGGACTAAAAATTGGTATATTTATAACTTCCGCAAAATCAACTTTAGGTATTTTGCTACCTTCTGGTCTAAGGAATAAGATCCTCATTCTTCATCTCTCTTAAGAGTAATTTTCCTAATTCGTGACCAACATCTCTTGGCTTGCCTTTTCTTTCAATTGTCACAGTAATCTTCTTTTTACCATTAGAGAAACTAGCTATGCCTAATAATCTATCATCAATTTGCTCAAAATACACTCCGAATGGCGAGTGACAGCCTCCTCCTACAATTTCAATTGTGCTTCTCTCAGCAATTGCCTCATTGAAAGTTTGTTGGTCGTGTAATTCAGATAATAATTTTCTTATTCTCTCATCATTCTTTTTCCCAACAACAGCTATTATTCCTTGATTAGCCTCTGGAGTAAAATCAATGGGATTAAGCTTGAAATAATTAATATTCAAATTTAATCTAAGTATAGATGCTTCAGCTATTATTATTCCTTCATACTCTCCAGAAGTATATTTCTTAATCCTAGTATCTATATTTCCCCTTAAGTCTTTAACTAAAATGTCTGGCCTCAAAAATGTCATGAAATTCTTTCTCCTGATGCTACTAGTTCCTACAACAGAGCCACTATCTAAATCGAAAACGTCCTTTTTTGAGACTAAAACGTCATAAGGAGAGTCTCTTTTTACTGTAGCTAAAATATCTAATTCTTCACTAAGATTACTAGTTAAATCCTTCATACTATGAACAGCCAGGTCGGCTAGGCCTCTTATTACGTATTCGTTAACTTCTTTCTCAAATACGCCTTTTCCTAGCTTATACAAAGGTTCATTAGCAAACAAATCAGCCTTAGTTTTTACTCCAATAAATTCAGTTTTGTATCCAAGCTTATTTAAGTAGTCTGAAACTACCTTAACTTGAACTTGGCTAAGTTGACTATTTCTAGCAGCAATTCTAATCAACTTAACTCACTTGATTTTTTGATAGCAAGAATTGTATCACTAATTATATTATCATCATAATGCGCTAATGACGTGAAGACTGATTCAAATTGGCTTGGCGGGAAGTAAACTCCGTTTTTCATTAAGTTTATCTGGAATTGTAGATATACTTCCTTTTTTGCCCTTCTAGCTTCAGTAGCATTGCTAACTTTTTCAACTCCAAAGAATATTTGGAACATGTTCTTCACTCTGTTTATAACGTGAGGGTATTTTATTCTCTCAAGTTCTTCCGTAACCTTTTCTGCAACATATGTCGTTTTTTCAATAACATTTTCTCTCTCCATAACTTCTAATGTAGCTAAGCCCGCGCTCATGGATATAGGATTTGCATTAAAAGTTCCAGCGTTAAACACTTTGCCACTAGGTGTAAGCATATCCATAATTTCCCTTTTTCCACCGAATGCCCCTATTGGGAATCCGCCGCCTATTATCTTACCCAAGGTAGTAAGATCGGCTGTAACTCCAAAATATTCTTGTGCTCCGCCCATCGAGAGTCTAAATCCAGTTATTACTTCATCAAAAATTAGCAGAGTATTATAAGTTGAAGTGATTTCCCTTAGCCCTTTTAAGAAGTCTTTTTCTGGTGGAATTACTCCCATATTTCCCATAACTGGTTCCACGATAACTGCCGCAACATCCTCATTTTTTAACTTCTTTTCAACGCATTGCAAATCATTATATTCACATACAATTACAGTCTTTAATACCTCTTCTGGTATACCCTCAGAATTAGGAACTCCGAATTCACTTGCTGCACTTCCTGCATCAACTAATGCATAATCATGAGCTCCATGATAGTTTCCATTAAACTTCAATATTTTATCTCTCTTAGTATAACCTCTAGCCAGCCTTATTGCATTCATAGTTGCTTCTGTACCGCTGTTTACAAATCTGATTTTTTCTATTGAAGGCATGTGCAAAGAAATCTTTTTAGCAAGCTCTATTTCTACACGTGATGGAATACCGAAAAGCCAACCTTTCTCTATTTGCTCTATAACTTTCTCTTTTACATATTCGTTTGCATGACCTAAAATTAAAGGGCCATAACCTAATACGTAATCAATTAAGGAATTTCCATCTTCAGTATAGATATATGCCCCTTTTCCATAGCTTACGTAAAACGGATAAGGCTTTACTGCAGCTCTAACTGGGCTATTTACTCCTCCTGGAAAATACCTTAAAGCCTCTTTCCATAACTCACTACTCAAAACGGTAATCCCTCCTTAAGCCACTTTGCAATGTCATTAGCATAATATGTGAGTATTAAATCAGCTCCTGCTCTTCTTATTGCCGTAGTTATTTCTAATACTGCAATCCTTTCATCTATCCATCCATTTAGTGCTGCAGCTTTAATCATTGAGTACTCACCACTGACGTGATAAGCTGCTAATGGATAGTCAGGGAAATTGTCTTTAACTAATCTAATTACGTCTAGATAAGTATGTGCAGGCTTTACCATTAATATATCTGCGCCTTCTTCTATGTCAAGCTTAGCTTCCTTTAATGCTTCATATGCGTTTCTAGGATCCATTTGATATGATTTTCTATCGCCAAATGCTGGTTTTGAATATGCTGCATCTCTAAATGGAGAATAAAATGTTGAAGCATATTTTACGCTATATGACATTATTAGTGTATCAGTATAGCCGTTTTCATCTAGAACCTTCCTAATAGCTCCTACAACTCCATCCATCATACTTGACGGAGCTATAATATCTGCACCTGCTTCTGCTTGAGAAAGAGCTATTTTAGCATGTATCTTTAAACTTTCGTCATTATCAACTAGATATTCTCCTTTACTATTGTACTTTACTATTCCACAATGGCCATGAGAAGTATACTCGTCTGTACACTCATCTGTTATTACAATTAGTTTATCTCCAAAAGTATCTTTAAGTAGTCTAACGCTCGTTTGTATTACTCCATTTTTATCGTAAGCTGAGGAAGCAATATCATCTTTATACTTTGGAATTCCAAAAAGTATAACATTCCTTATTCCATTATCATAACTGCTCTCTACGAATTTTATTAATTTATCATTAGGGGGATAACGAAATACTCCTGGCATGCTCTTTATTTCTTCTTCTTCTAAAATACCTTCTTTGATAAAAATTGGTAAAATTAGATTTTTTTCAGTTAGACTGGTTTCTGCTATCATATCTCTTATTAACTTGTTTTTCCTCAATCTTCTTGGTCTTACTATCGGAAAGCTTGCCATTATTAAATAATTCTAAGATCAAGTTAATGTAGTTTGTCTCATTATTTCTTACAGCTTCTTTAATTTTAGATAACAATGGATAAAACATTTTCTTTACCATAGACTTAGTCATAGCATTAAGTACTTCTTCTGCGTTATCACCGTTAAGTTCTTTTAATGCTTTCTTTACTTCATTTTGTCTAATTTCCTCTATATTTTTCATTATTTGCGATACAATCATATCATACTTTAAATTTTCGTAATCTAGTATAAAGTCTCTTATTCCTTCTTCTATAATATCTTTTGCTTTACTCAATTCGCTTAATCTCTTTTTCCTTATTTCCTCAGATATTTGTTGCAAATTCTTCAAAGTATATACTTCATTACCTTGAAATATTGGTGGTGACGATAAATCTATTATAAACTTATTGTCAATCCTTATAACTCTAGGGTAAAATATTGCAGAAAATATTACATCAAAATCGGCAAGCTTTGAAAAGTCTAAGTTTGAGTAAGAATAACCATACTTCTCTGCTAGTTCTTTAGCTTTTTCAATAGTTCTATTTAGAATAGTAACGTTTTTAGCACCCTCGGAGTTTAGCATTGATACTAATCTACTTCCTATTTGCCCTGCACCTATTACTGCTATATTTGCAGTCTTTAAGTCGACTCTAGTTTTTGCTAATTCTATAGCTATAGAATATAAACCTACTTTTCCTTTAGAGATGTTTGTCTGTTGCCTAACTCTCCTTCCTACTTTTATCGCTCTCTCAAATAAAATCTCCAGTTCTTTTCCTATCATATGTAATTTTTTTGCATTTTCCAAAGAAAGTCTTACTTGACTTAATATTTCATATTCTCCTATTGCCATTGAATCTATTCCTGATGCTACCTCAAATAAGTGTTCTATAGCTTTACTTCCAGTAAGAATTGTAGCATCAATGCTTATTTTCTTACCATGTACTTGGTCAAGAAAATTTAATAGTTTAGTTGGAGTATCAGGATCCTCAGAATATAAGTAAATTTCTATTCTATTACATGTTTGTATTATAGCCATTTGCGAGCCGACAATGTTATGAATTAATGATATTTCGTTCTCTCTTAGATAATGAGAAGATAAGTTATCAAATCCAATTGTCTTGTAAGTGTATATTATTGCAAAGTATCTATTTTCGATTTCATTTAATATACTCATTCATTATCTCCTCCGCCCTATTTATTGCTTCATTATATTTTCCATTAATTAAAAAATCTGAAAATAACTTATCATAAAATATTTTATAATACAATGTAAACCTAAGTGAGGGATCATTAATTTTTTTCTTTGCAATTTCCTTAACTCTAGCCATAGCATTCGTCAACAAGTTTACAAAATCTTTCTTATGAGAAAGGTTATCAAGGATTTCATTAAGTATAAACTCTGAAACAAGACTAGATTTGCCATAAGTGGTTACAGCAATTTCGTAATTTTCATCAGAATAAAAAATTGGTACAATAAAGTTTGAATCTTCTGGATTTGTTGGATTATTACATAATTTTCCTAGTTTCTTTGCTAAATCACATAATTTAGAGTTTAATTCTTTATTGTTAGTTGCAGTGACAATTATATCGTATCTCTTTAAGAAATCCTCGGATAAATTTTCTGCATTCATTTTTATTTTTTCTATTGGAGAATTAAGCAAGTCTTCTGAAAAGTTTTCACTAATAACCGTTACATTTTTACTGTACTTGTGAAATTTTAATGCTCTTTTACTTCCTACTTTTCCTCCTCCAATTACTAGGATTCTAAACTTTTCTAGGTCTAATATTACTGGGAAGTATGGTAAGTTTGACACTATAAATTATTGGACACCTAACATATAAACCTAATTATAATAACAATTTAAAGTGCTAAAACCACTGATCTAATCCGCTCTGTCTGCTAGCTCCTTTAGCTTCTTTACCGGCTTTAATCAGTCTTTCGATTCCATTAGTTACTCTATCCTCACTAAAGTTATGCTCATCTATGAGGATTTTCTTAATTTCTTCTTCGTTAGGCTCTTTTAGATCTAAAGAACTCTCAGGCTTAACTACTGGCGGATTAAGAAAGATGGATCTAATTTCATTAATATTAAGATCAAGAATGTATTTCGGTAATTCTCCTTTTTCTACAGCTTTTTCTATATTTCCGTATTTCCTTATTATTCTTAGAGCAGTAACTGGCCCTATTCCCTTTATTCCGTCAGGGTCATAATCAGTTCCTATTAGTATTCCTATATCAACTAGCTGTTCTCTAGTAATCCCGAGCTTTTTAAGCAAACTCTCAAGCTCTATAAGTTCTGGCTTAATTTCTACATATACATCTTTTTTAGGTAATTTCCTCTTTCCGGTTAAGGTTAAATTTCTAATTAATTTATTTGCACCAAAAAGTAAAGAATCGTAATCCTGACTAGCCGCTGCCCAGGTATATCCTTGACTACATAAATATGCAGCTTCGGCTTCTCCTTCGCTAGGAGCTTGTACTACTGGAATTCCCATTGCCTCTAAAAGTTTTTTACTTTCTTCCGCCATATCGTTAGTTAACCTAGTTGCCATTTGCGAATACTTCTTTAATTCCTTTGTTTCTCCTTCTTCTTTAGCTTTTTCCAATTTTTTCTCCGCTTCTTCCTTTATTTTTCTCCTTCTTTCTAATTCTTGAGCTTTAAGTTCTGGCGGTTTTCCATCAAATACGTAAATTGGGATTACTCCTTCTTCTAAAAGGCTTATTGTTCTATAAAATATTCCACTGAGATGGCTAGTAACTCTCCCTTGAGAGTCCATTAGCGGGGTACCGTCTGGCTGTCTTATTGCAGTTAAAAACTGGTAAATCGCGTTATAAGCATCTATACTTACTTTCTTCCCTTTTAATTCACTTAGCTGAACTTCTCTTTTTATTTCTTTTACTAAATCAGCAAGGTCTACTCCTATTCCTTATCACCTATATAAGTTATCATTCTGGAATTTTCCCTAATTAATGATACTGAAATATAACCCCTAATTTCTAATGACATTAAAGCTCTTAAAAAATCTCCAAATGGAACTTCATAGTCTACTGATTTTCTCACATCATTATAAAGATCGTCGTCCTTTATGGGTCCTTCTAATTTTCTAAGTTTCTCTAAAATAATATGGGTTAATGGAACTTCCCTCCACATGCAGATCACGTGTATGTCGAAGGCTTTAACACTTGTCTTGGTAGTTGCTGTCTAGCTTTCTCTAACCAAGATTGATAGAATTGTATCATATCCTGAGATACGGATGGCTTCACTTTCTTCAATGCCTCTTCAAAATGCCTCATTTCTATTTTAACACTAGAACCTTTCATGCATTCTTTCATTTTAGCGTCACGACAGTCGGTATCAGTTGGTGGGCATAGATTATTTATCTTATCTATGCAAGTTTTCATTCCTTCTCTTATTGCTATCATTGCTGCTTCTCTTACTAACGCAGCTAAATCTGCACCAGTATATCCATCAGTCTTCTCTGCAATTTCTTCTAGGTTAACATCTTCTCCTAGTACTACCTTCTTAGTATGAACTCTTAATATTTCATACCTTGCCTGCTTATCTGGTGGTGGTACGTATATTAATTTTTCAAATCTACCTGGTCTTAATAGCGCAGGATCTAATATATCTGGTCTATTAGTTGCCGCAATTATTACTACATTATCAAGTTTTTCTATTCCGTCCATTTCTGCTAATAACTGATTAACGATTCTTTCGGTTACGCCAGTATCTGGTGACATTCCTCTCATAGGCGCTATTGCATCTATTTCGTCGAAGAATATTACCGTTGGGGCGTACATTCTAGCTTTTCTAAAGATCTCTCTTATTGCTCTCTCGCTTTCTCCTACCCATTTTGATAATACTTCTGGGCCTCTTACTGCAATGAAGTTTGCTCCGCTCTCAGTTGCTACAGCCTTAGCTAACATTGTTTTTCCAGTACCTGGAGGACCAAATAGTAAGATTCCCTTAGGCGGTTCAATTCCAGTCATCTCGTAGTATTCTTGGAACTTTAGTGGGTACTCGGCAACTTCTCTCAATTCTTCCTTTATATCCCCTAGCCCGCCAATATCATCCCATCTTACCTCTGGTACTTCAATGTAAATTTCTCTCATTCCACTAGGTACTATCTCCTTTAGGGCGTTCATGAAATCTTCCATCTTTACTTCCATCGATTCCAAAATTTCTGGTGGAATCTTGTCCAACGTAATATCTATCTTTGGTAAGTATCTCCTTAGGGCGTTCATTGCTGCTTCTCTTACTAACGCAGCTAAATCTGCACCAGTATATCCGTGAGTAACTTCTGCTAATTTTTCTAGATCTACATCTTTAGCTAATGGCATATTTCTAGTATGTATTTGAAGAATCTCTAATCTTCCCTGCTTATCTGGTAAAGGTATTTCTATTTCTCTATCAAATCTTCCTGGCCTTCTAAGTGCAGGGTCTACTGCGTTTGGTCTATTAGTTGCCGCAATTACTATTACATTGCCTCTACTCTCTAATCCGTCCATTAAAGTTAATAGTTGCGCTACTACTCTCCTTTCTACTTCTCCTATTACTTCGTCTCTCTTAGGCGCTATTGCGTCTATCTCATCTATGAAAATTATAGCCGGGGCATGCTTTTTAGCATCTTCAAATATTTCTCTTAGTCTTTGTTCGCTTTCACCATAAAACTTGCTCATTATTTCTGGTCCGTTAATTGAAGTGAAATATGCGTCTGTTTCATTTGCTACAGCCTTTGCTAACAACGTCTTTCCTGTGCCTGGAGGACCATAAAGTAATACTCCCTTTGGCGGTTCTATTCCTAACCTTTTGAACAATTCTGGATGTCTTAATGGTAATTCTACAAGTTCCCTTACTTTTTGTATTATATTCTTTAATCCTCCTATATCTTCATAAGTTACTCTTGGATACCTAGTCTGTTCAACTGGTTTATCGCTTATGTTTATACTAGTCTCATCAGTAACCATTACAATTCCTGCAGGCCTTACTTGAATTACAGTAAATGGTATAGCTTGCCCAAGTACTGGTATTAGCACAGTATCTCCTTCTACTAATGGAAATTCTTTCAATTTTTTCTTAACATACGCAACAAAACCTGGATCTACGGTAATGGAGAAGTTAGATGGTGCTAGCTTTACAGACGTTGCAGGTTTTACAGTAGCCTTCCTTACTATTACTTTATCTCCTATGGATACTCCAGCGTTTTTCCTTGTTATTCCGTCCATTCTTATTATATCTTTCTCTCCAGTATAATCATCGGCAGATAATGGCCATGCAATTGCTGCTGTTTTTCTCTGTCCTTCAATTTCTACAACGTCCCCTGGACTAACATCGATTTGAGATAGCAAATCTAAGTCTATCCTTACTTTTCCTCTTCCTACATCCTTTTGTCTAGCTTCAACAACTTTTAATATAAGCTCACGCTTCCTGGGTTCTTCAGCAGAAGAACTGGTTGCCAAATATGATCTCCACTAAAATATATGGAAAACTAGATAAAAGAGATTAACTTATTAAAAGCCGAGCCTCGTTATTCCAACTACTTCGGCATGACTTACTCCTTCTACATTAGAAGCAATTTCTTCAAGCGTATCTGTTCCTCCTTCAGTCTCTTCTGGCATTTTAACGTAAAGAACTAGAGCTTGTAAACCAAAAGCTATAGGTTCAGTCTCTTTTCTCACTATGGAATAATTTTGAGGAAGTTTCTTAGATATTTCCTCTGCTAACTTATCTAAATTAACCTCATCGCTATCAGGAAATACTTTTAGTACTACCAAAACATCTGTCATTTTATAATCCCCTCTTAAGGTCCAGTAAAACCGCACTTAGGACAAGTATATTCTACCCCTTGTAATCTACAGTATTTATCCCTTAATATCAAGACTTCACCACAATTAGGGCAATAAAATGCTACTCCTCTCTCTCTAGGATGTATAATTCTTCCACAACTACTGCAAACTGGAGGCTCTATTTCTTCTCTTAAACTAAGCTTGACTGACAATTTTATTTCCCTCTAAATATCAACTCTGGAGAGTTTATAAAAGTGTCAGATTACTTAGGATTTATGAAAATGGTGATAATGGTACGGAATGACATAAAAATGGGCAAAGGTAAGATTGCTGCCCAGGTTGCTCATGCAGCAGTTTCTCTAGTTTTAGATATTTTAAATTCCAATAATAATATCTGGAAATCTTGCCTTAAAGAATGGATAAATGAAGGTCAGCCTAAGATAGTTGTAAAAGTCGAAAACCTTGAGGAACTGCTGAAGAGAGCAGAACTTGCCAGGCAAAAAAATTTACCAGTAAGTATAATCCAAGATGCAGGAAAAACTCAAGTTGAACCTGGGACTATAACTTGTGCGGGTATAGGTCCTTGTGAAGACTCCTTAATAGATTCAATAACCGGTGATCTAAAATTACTATAAATTCCATTGATATTGCAGTAGGAATTGAAAGACATTTACACGAATGGCCTACAATTGATGCAGAAATACCTAGACCAGAAGGTTTTAGAGTAATAGAAGAAATAAACTACAAACCGTGCATTGAATGGAAAGGAGAAAAATCTGGGAAATACGCAGTATATCTTCTAGAGAAGACTAATGTTGATCATTTTACCGCAATGTATGAATTAACTAAAATTTTGAAGAGAAAAGTTAACTATATAGGAATAAAGGACACTAATGCAATCACATCCCAAATAGTTTACACAGATTCTTCATCTACTGTGCAAGAATTTGAAAGTGATGGGATTAAGCTAAAATTTCTTGGTTATTCAAATCAAAAGTTCAACCATACAGGAAATATATTCACAATAAAACTTGTAACTTCTAAATTTGATGAAGTAATAGAAAGGATTAAGGTAATTAATAAAGATCCTTTTATCCCAGCCTTTGTAGGCTATCAAAGGTTTGGAACTAGGAGACCCATGACTCATGTCATAGGTTATTATATTGTTAAAAAAGATTGGTATAATGCAGTAATGTCTATATTAGCTTACCCTTTTTACTCAGAGTCAGATTTAATGAAAGATTTAAGAAAAATGATAATGGAAGGAAATTACAAGGAGGCATTAAGTTTCATACCAAGTAAATTTAAACAGGAAAGAGTACTTCTGAAGAATCTTATCAAGGATAATAATTTCTTTTTAGCGTTAAAAAACTCGTTTATTCCTCTAAGTTTTTATGTTGAAGCGTATCAAAGTTATTTGTTCAATAAGTTTTTATCTAGAAAAATGAATGATATAGGGAAAAACTCTGTTTTAGGCATATATTCTGATATACGAAAATGTGATGAAATATGTAAAGAAATTTATGATGAAGAAGGAATAGATCCAAGTAATTTTAAGATAAAAGAGTTGAAAATAAATAAGCCACAACTGGTTAGAAAAGCGTTTACGAAAGTAAGAAGTCTAAAAGCTGATGAGAAAAATAACGAAATATCTTTTGCATTAGATAGGGGAATGTATGCTACAGTTTTTCTAGTGGAACTATTAAATATAGATGCAAGAAAAATAACCTAAGGAACAAGTCTTTTCTTATCCCTTGGGAATAACGAGATTTCTTTTACGTTTTGTAATCCGGTGAAAAGCATCATTAGTCTTTGTACTCCTATTCCCACACCAGCATGAGGAGGCATTCCATAATCAAACCATTTTAAGAAGAACTCAAAACTTGCTATATTTAGTCCTCTAGACTTTAATTCTTCTTCTAGAACTTCCCTCTTGTAGTTTCTACTGCTTCCAGAGGCTATTTCAACCCATCTATAAATTAAATCAAAGCTTTCGCTTAATTCAGGATTATTACTTTTCCTTCTTGTGTAAAATGGTCTAGCAGTAGAAGGCCAGTCAATTATGAAATATAAATCTTCATTTAATTTCTGGTGGAGAATTCTTTGCTCAGGTGTTCCTATATCATCCCCAAATTTTATATTAACTCCAGCGCTTTGCAATATCTCTATTGCTTCAGAATAGGTTATCCTCCTAATAGGTTTTTTAATCTCTGGTAAAGTATGATTGAGTATTTTCAATTCTTTTTGACAATTATTTCTTACCTTATTTACCATAAAGTCTAATGTATTTTCAACAATGTTCATTATATCATTATAATCTGCAAATGCTACTTCAATATCTGCACTTAAGAATTCTGATAAGTGATAAGGTGTATCAGACTCTTCAGCTCTCCAAGCCGGAGCGACTTCAAATACTCTTTCAATTGTTCCAGCTAATAGTTCCTTGTAAAGCTGTGGGCTTTGAGCTAAGAATGCTTCTTTGCCAAAATATATAACTGGAAATAGTTGTGCTCCTCCTTCAGTTGCAGTAGCAATTATCTTAGGTGTAAAAATTTCAACAAATTTTTGTGAGTATAGATACTCTCTAAAGGCTCTTATAGCCTCAGATTGTATTTTTATCACAGCTTCCATTTCCAATCTTCTTAGATCCAATAGCCTTTCCCTAAGTCTAGTATCCAAATCTGCGTTAACTTTCCCAGAAACGTCCAACGGAAGAGGAGCTTTTGCTTTACTTAAAATTTCAAGTTCATTTGCGTGTATTTCTACTCCGTTTGGAGCTCTCTTATCAGCTTTTACTATACCTTTAACTAAGATCACTGATTCTTGAGTTAAATCTTTGCTTAATTCAAAAGCTTTCGTATTACTTTTATCAATAACTATTTGACCTAAGCCTGACCTATCTCTAAGTAATATAAATTTCTTTCCTCCTAGATCTCTTATAGTGTGAACCCATCCTGCTACTGTAACTTCCTTCCCATCTTGCTCTGGAGATATTTCTGCTACAAAATCGGACTTAAGCATTTACTCAACCCTTATCTTAACTCTTGTATCATGAATTTTTGATAAAGCTGATTCTAAGATGTTAGAGTCGGCAGGCAATAATTTTCTTTCGCTTTTTGAAACTCTTATCACGTATTGAACAGAACCGTCGGGCAACCATACAGTATTAACTCCTAAAACTCTTGCGGGTGAAAGTAATTGTATTGCACTATTCTTAATATTGTTAGTCTTTTCTATTATCCTTACTTTCATATGAAGCTTATCTTGTAGAGCTTTAGCGACCTTTATCCACTTTTGTATGGTCATAGACGGACCACTCCCAACTAAAAGGATTAAAAGATCATTTACCTTAATTGCCTTATAATATGTTGAGTCTTTCAATTCTTTAAATTGAGTCTCCTCTAATTCTAAAAGAGCTTGCATTACCTTTACTTCAAAACTATCTACCTCTCCACTATCTACAAGACTCTGGCATCTATTGCAAAGCAGGCCACTTTTTACACACAAATAATCAAGGGGAATTTTCATCCAAATCCACGCTCCACTATTACCGCAATATTTATGAATCTTGTCAGATATATAAGTAGCGGGTTATATAAATGCCTATTACCGATCCTGAAAAGCTCAGAATAGTCCAAGAAAGAGTGTTCATTAAAAAAGTTTGTAGAAACTGCGGTGCTTTAAACTCAATAAAAGCTACTAAATGCAGAAGATGTCATAGTAGGAATTTAAGAATCAAAAAGAAAGAACTACCAGCTAAGAAAGCCTAAAACCAATATCCTTAAGTCTTTCTTTTATACTATTAGCATTTTCTTCAAATAATTCTATGTGTTTTTCAAGGTAATCCTTGTTTATTTTTAATTTTCCTTCAGCTATATAATATAGAATGCCTTTCAGCTCATCCTCGTCTTCTTCTCTATAAGCATTAACTTTTAACAATATGTAATCTTCAAGTCTTATTACCTTAAATGTGAATTTTCCAATTTTCATTTCTTCTGCACTATTTAGTATCTCTTGTGGTACAAAGAAATCTTGGATATTATCATAAATATCAATTTGCAATTGACCTTCTTCTACTGGGACTATTATTCTAGGAGTATCTATAGGTGTTGAACCAAAGTCCCAATTTTTTTCTTCAGCTAATTCCCTATATTTTTCTCCTTCAGCTATAGCACTTATTTCAGTGGGAAATATATCTACATCGCTTTCAGTTCCCTTTCTCTTTAAAAGTAGATCTACTATTGTATCTCCTATTATTACAAAATCTGATATTTTCCTCAGTTCTTCTAAGACTTCTCCAACTGAGTTAAAACTTATCAATTAGCTCACAAGTTTATGATAGCAAAATCTTCTATATTTTTAACCTATCCAAATCTTCGTAGATATGAGACCTTAATCTTAAATTTAAATTTTTTAAACACCGTTAATTCTTTGGTGATTATTTGAGCGCGCCTAAAAGAAAGGAAGAGACTGTAGGAAAAGAAATGACCGGAGATGAAGCTTTAGCTTATGTTTTAAAAGAAATAGGCACAAAAAAAGTATTTACAACTATTAGTCTTCCTGAAAATTTAAGAGAAAGATTAAAAGAATATGAAATAGAACAAGATATTTCATTAAATTCAAGGGATGCGTTACTTTTAGCAGAAACCTATGCAATGGAAAATAATACTGCAGGAGTAGTAATTCAGATACCAGGAACAGAAATACTTAATGGAATCGATGTAATAGCACAAGCTTATGCTGATTCAGTTCCACTTTTAATTATAGGTAGTTTAAGATCATATAGAGATGTAGGTAGAGCAAGAGTAGGAGAATTAAGAACCCCAGATGACTTAAGCTCTACTCTAGCACCAATTACTAAATTGAGAGAAAGAGCAATAAGTATCGAGGAGATAACAGTAACTGTAGAGAAGGCAAATAAAGAGGCTTTAAGCAATAGACCGAGGCCGGCCTTCGTTGAAATAGCTGAAGACCTTTTCAAGATGAAGGCTTATCCATTATCTCCTGCGGAACAAAAACCTGAAAAGAGAACTCCAGATAAGAATACTGTAGCAAAAGTAGCCGAGGTTTTATCAAACTCAAAGCTTCCAGTAATAGTTGCTGGATACGGTGTTATAACTAGCGAGGCTCATAATGAATTAATAGAACTTGCAGAACTACTTGATGCACCAGTAATTACTACAATAAAAGGCAAAGGAAGTTTTCCTGCATCTCACCAACTTTTTGCAGGAGAAGGATTAGGCATAATAGGAACAGATATAGGCAATAAGCTTCTGGCAGAAGCTGATTCAATTCTTTTCTTAGGAACTAGATTAACTCAATTGTCTACCGGTGGATGGTCAATGAAATTCAAGGGATTTACAATGCATAATAACATTGATGGCGAAGATATAGGAAAAGTAATCATGCCTCATTTACCCATAGTGGCAGATACTGGTCTATTCTTAAAGGAGCTACTTGTATTACTAAAGCAGAAGATTAAAGATAAAATTGATAGAGGCATAAGGTACGAGATTCTTAGATCTAAAAAGGAGCCAGAATTAAGAACTCATAGTGGATTATGGCCTTGGGATGTAGTTAAGACGCTGACAGACTTTAAGTTTAGTAAAATCTTTGTAGACTTGTCTGCAGTAACTTTCGACATGATAAGATATCCTGTTGATAAACCAGTATGGTTCACTTCAGAAAGTATTATTTCTAAAGGTTTAGGAATAGCAGGAGTTATACAGTCTAAGGATAAAAACGCTTTAGGAGTAACAGATTTACCTTCGATTACTAGAAACTTAGGACTATTACAATCAAAGAGAGATGAGGCTAAAGGAACATTAATAGTGTTTAATGATAAGGCTTCCACATATTTAGATACTACAGCATCCGATGCACCTACAATAAAAAGAAGCTGGTCTTCAATTAATATAGATTTAAAATTCTTAGGCGCAATTGACGTAAATTCAACTGCTGAATTAAAAGAAGCATTGAATAATAATGAAGGAGATAATAAACTTAGGATCATAAATGTAAATATTGATCCGCAATACGACTCTGTCGTTCTTATAAGAATGTGAAATTATAATGTTCGAGTGAAGGACTTTTTATAGTTTAAGCGCTATTATATTTATTTTAATAATATCTTTTTAAATGAAAATACGCTAACCCACTTTATGAATGAC